>JAGFJD010000647.1 GCA_024102975.1 Phaeodactylibacter sp.
GATTTTGGGTTCTCACGAAGGCATTTTTCCGCCCCATAGCAGCGCTACGGGGCGGAAAAATGGCAAAGTGAGGTTCCAAAAGCTGGCATTTGCAGCCAAAATGACTACCTCCAAACATGCTCTAAGGGCGTGAATGTGTAAAAGTCGGGGAACTCCATTTTCCATTCCATTTACACAATTACACGTTTTCACCTTTACACATTCGCTCCCTACACCTGCACGTGCATCCGCAGGCGCAGCCTGCCCGTTTCCGTGGTAGGCAGCAGCTTGCGGACGGCGGGCAGCAGGTGCCCGTAACCGGAAGCAGCCATCATAACCTTCAGGTCAACCGCACAACCCTCTTTGCCGAGGCGCACCCCGTCGGGAAGCGCCCCGGCAATTTTTTTCTGAAAAAAACCGATCAGTTGCCGGTCGAGCATCTTCAGCCCGTCGAGGAAATGGAAAATCAGCAGGCTATTGCCTGACCCGTCTATGCCCCCCTCCATTTTCATCCGGAGGCGGCGGCGGACCAACCCGGCGACCGGCACCCGGGCAGCCAGGGTGAGATAGACGATGTTGTTGTCGTGCAGGCTTAACACGAGCTCCTGCAGGGTCTCGCCGAGCAGTTCTCGGAGCTGTTCGTTGAGCAGCGCCTGGGAGATGGGAATATCCATCGGGATATCGGCCCCGCGAAAATGGCCGAGGTCGCCCTGTTCTATTTTTTCGAGAATGACGTTCTTCATAGGTTTTGCCAAGATAGTGTTTTTACGCCATTCTGTAAAGATGTACCTTTGCCTGCCTTGTATTACATAACAAACTAAAACTAAAAATCATGTTTGGAGACCTGATGGGCAACATGAAGGAGCAGCAGAAGGAAATGCGCCGGAAACTGGCGGAGTTCAAGGTGGAAGCGGAGGCCGGCGACGGTGCCGTGAAAGTGGTGGCCAACGCCAACCGCGAGCTGCTCGACATTCAGTTTGACAAGCAAAAACTCGACTGGGAGGACGCGGAAATGGTGCAGGACCTCATCATCGCCGCCGTCAATAACGCCCTGGAGAAAGCGGCGGAGAAGGAAGCTGAAGAGGCGCAGAATATTATGAAGAATATGCTGCCTCCGGGGCTGGGCGACCTGGGCGGGTTGTTTGGGTAAAGGCCGGAAAATCTAAAGCCCTTCTCATGCGTTAAGTACTTGGCAATTTGAAACTACATTCCCAAAACGGAAAGAATTCCATGAAGTACCGCGTTTTTCTAACCTTTGTGATACTTGGCAGCGCCGCGGCGCTAATGGCTCAGACTACAGTCGGGCTGATCGCCTACTATACCCTGGATTCCATGTACCGGGACGTGACCGGCAATACCGCCAATACCGGCACGCCGGGTGGCGGCCCTGCCTTTGCCTGCGGGGCCATGGGGCAGGCCCTTTCGCTGGACGGGCAGGACGACGAGGTCGTCATCCTTAGCGGGCCGGTCAACAACGAATTTGACGACGAAGACGTCACGGTCAGCCTCTATATCAAGCCGACCGGGGGAGACGGTACGCAGTACGTGCTGTCGAAGCGCAGCCCCGGTTGTTTTGGCGGCAATGAATTTTATATCCGCTATGTGCCGGCTACCCGGACGGTCAACGCCGTTCTGCTGGAAACGCCGGACAAGTCTGTGTTCCTCTCCAGCCAACTGGACAACACGGCCTGCTGGCAGCACGTCGCCGTCGTGCGCGAAGGCGGCCGGGCGCGCCTGTACATCAATGGCGAACGGGTGCAGCTGCTGACCACCGCCAACCGCCTGGATATATTCAACGACGGCGACCTGACCATCGGCAACAGCGATTGCAAGACAGCTACCGAAAAACCTTTCCGGGGGTTGATTGACGAGGTGCGGGTGTACAACCGCGCCTTGGATGATAAGGAAATCCGGGAGCTGTACTTTGCACCGGACCAGATCCGGAAGGAGAGCGCCGTGGTGAATATTTTCCTGGGCGAGTCCATAGACATCGAGCTGACCAATACCTGTGCCAGTTCTTTCAGCTGGACGCCGGCGGACGGGGTGTCCGACCCTACAGCGGCCGAACCGGCCATCCTGCCAAAGGAAAAAGGAGAAATCCTCTATACCGTCGCCCTGGCCGACAACATCAGCGCCTGTGTCGCCACAGACTCCATACTGGTCAACGTGATCGACCCCAACGACCTCGACTGCAACGACATTTCCCTGCCCAACGCCTTCACGCCCAACGGCGACGGCCTCAACGAGACCTTCGGCATCAGCAACCCCTATACCGTGCAGCAACTGGTCTCCTTCGACATCATCGACCGCTGGGGCAATACCGTCTTTTCTACCGCCGACCCCTTCGAACGCTGGGATGGTTTTTACCGCGGGCAGGCCGTCAATTCCGGCGTGATGCGCTACCAGATCAGCTTCATCTGCGAAGGGGAAGAAAAAGTGCGCACGGGTATTGTGTCTGTTCTGAGGTGATTTCCGGGAAAATCAATATTTTAGCAGCTTTTATGGAATGATGGAATTTTACCCGGCCGAGGCACGAGGACGGGGATGGAATGAGGCTGCTCCGGAAAGTCCCCCAAATGAGTGGATGAGCGAGGGACTGAATGAGTGGATAAATATAAAATATGTATTGATTTTTTAAAATCAAACTTTATTACATAGTTGATTCTATTCGCTCATTCGCTAAGTCACTCCTTCACTCCTTTTCCGGGGTTTCCGGAGTGCACTCAGGCGCTTCATCCCGGAGGCATTACCATAGGATTAGAATTATCCAACAAATGTATAGAGTTATGAAATCCAAACTACTTGTTCTGGGGGTGCTGTCCCTGGCCTTCCTGGCCGGCTGCACGCCCAAGACCACAGAAACTGCCGCTTCCTCTGAAGAAAAAGAAGAAGCGACTACTGTCAAACCGCCGAAAAAAGAAGAAGAGCTGAGCCCCTGCCCCAAATTCAGGGACGCGCCCAACCCGGACGATGCCGAGACCAACTACGTGTTGTACCGGGATTTCATGAAGGTCAACGAATGGGACAAGGCCTTCCAGATGTGGAAGAAAGTCTACGCGGTGGCGCCCGCCGCCGACGGCCGCCGCAATACCGTCTATGCCGACGGCATCCGATTCTACGAATACTTCATCTCCCAGACGCAGGACTCTGCGAAAATCCACGCCTACGTCGACACCATCTTTTCCATCTACGACGAGATCGACCGCTGTTATCCCGAGGGCGGCTACATCCCGGCCCGCAAGGCGTTCGACCTGTACTACAAATACCAGTACCGCGCGGACAAAAAAGAGATTTATTCCATGTTCAAAAAGGCCATAGACACCGACGGCCTCAACACGCCGGACTTTGTGCTCAACCCCTTCTCTGCGCTGCTGGTCGAATTGTATGACGCCGGCGAAATACCCCGGGAAGAGGCTCACAAGTACCAGGAACAGGTGAGAAAGATACTGGACCATGGCCTGAAAACCTGCAAGGGCAAAGCCTGCGACCGCTGGAACATCATCCGGGAATACGCCCCCGTACGCCTGGAATACTTCGAGACGGTGGAGGGTTTCTACTCCTGCGAGTACTACATGGACAAGTACTACCCGGAATTCGAGGCCAACCCGGAGGACTGCGACGTGGTGCGCACGGTATACAGCCGCCTGAAATGGGGCGGTTGCTCCGAGTCGGGCGAAAAGTTCCGCGAACTCATCCGGGTGGGCAACCAGAACTGCAGGCCGGAGCCCGGCCCGGCAGAGCTGGCCTATATCCTGCTGCGGGAAGCCAAATACCCGGAGGCCATCGAAGCCTTCCAGAAGGCCATCGAAGAAGAGAGTGATGTAACCAAAAAAGCCAATTACGCCCTGACCATCGCCAAGATTTACAACGTGCACCTGCGCAACTTCCCGCGCGCCCGCCAGTGGGCCCTGCAGGCCGCCGAGATGCGCCCGGGCTGGGGCGAGCCCTACATCCTCATCGGCCGCCTCTACGCCTCCAGCGGCCCCCTCTGCGGGCCGGGGCGGGGCTGGGACAGCCAGGTCGTCACCTGGCCCGCCATCGACATGTGGAACAAGGCCAAGAGCATCGATCCCGGCGTTGCCGCCGAGGCCAACAAGTGGATTCGCCAGTACAGCCAGTATATGCCCAACCGCGAGGACGTCTTCATCCGCAACCTCAAAGCCGGCGACAGCTATTACGTCGGCTGCTGGATACAGACGTCGACGACGATACGGACGTCGGATTAGCGGGGGCGTTCGTGAAGCCGTGTAGCGGCCTCACAAAAAGCGGCTGGATTTTTCCGGTCGCTTTTTGTATTTTGGACGGGCTGCTTTTAAGTGGCCCGTAATCAGAATACGACGAAGCCGGGCCGACGGCCCCTGCCGCTCCTGCCCGGCCGTGAAAATTAATTCCTATGGCTACTATTTCGCGCGCGCTGGCCTTCTTTTTCTTCATTTCCTGCTTGCCGCTCTTTGCTCAGGAGGAGCTAAGCCCCTGCCAAAAGTTCAGGGATGCCTCTAACGAGCAGGAAGCGGAAAACAATTACGTACTGTACCGCAATTTGCTGAAAAAGGATGAATGGGATAAAGCATTGACGTGCTGGCGCAAAGTATACCACGATGCCCCGGCGGCGGACGGGCGGCGCAATACAGTCTACACAGATGGGGTTCGGTTTTATGAGTATTTGATTTCTCAGTCGCCGGAAGATACCGCCAGGCTGAACGCATATATCGACACCATCTTTATGCTGTATGATGAGGCAAGTTACTGCTACCCCAGAGGGGAATATTACAAGGTGCTCAAGGGATACAATCTGTATTTTAAGTATAAACACCGTGCCGGAAAAACGGAGGTTTTCCAACTGTTCAACGAAGCGCTTGATCCGGACGATCTCAGCACGGCGGAACTGGTATTCAACCCTTTGGCTATCCTGCTGGCAGAACTCCATAAAGAGGGGCAGATCGATGATGCCACGGCGCGCCAATGCATAGATCGTTTGCTCCCCGCCCTGGAACACGCGCTGCGAAACTGCCGGGGAAGGCAATGCGAAAGGTTGGAGTCCGTTGAGTATACTGTTTCACAGAAAATCCAATACTTTGAATCGGTGAAAGGCTTTTTCCCATGCAGCTATTTCATGGAAAAATACTATCCTGAGTTTGAGTCCAACCCGAAGGATTTTAATGTGGTACGCAACGCCTACACCCGAATCAAGTTGGCAGGAGGTTGCACGGTAGATACGCCTGAGTTCCGGGAGTTGGAATCTACGTACAAAAAACTGGCAAAGGCGGAATTCGACAAAACATATAGTATCAAGTGCCCGCCGCCTTCATTCACCAGGCATCTGGATACCCTGAAAAAATTTGAAGAGGCTTTCCAAACCGAACCGGATTCTGTGAAAAAAGCCGGTTATGCGCTGACAATTGCCAAAATGTACAACGTTCATCTTCGCAATCCCCCCCGCTCCCGTGAATGGGCACTTAGGGCGGCTGACTATCGCCCCGGGTGGGGTGAGCCTTACATCTGGATCGGCAGCCTCTATGCCCACAGTGGATCGCTTTGCGGCGCCGGGCGCGATTGGAGCGCCGTCCGGGTAGTGCTGCCCGCCATCGACATGTGGGAAAAAGCCAGGGCGGTGGACCCGTCGGCTGCACCGGAAGCAGACAAGTGGATCGGCCGGTATCGGCAACAACTGCCTACCGTGGAAATGATTAATGCCCAGGGCTTACAGGCCGGGGATTCGTATTTTGTCAACTGCTGGATTCAGGAAACTACCACCGTCCGCGCCCGGGAGGAGGAATAGTAATGAAAAGGACAGGCCATACCATACCTATTCATATTGTTTTGACCGCATGAGCACCCTACTCAAAAACCTCTACAACCCCGCCTTCTACTCCCAGTTCTGCCGGGTGGCGGGCGGCGTGCTTCCGGGTTTCGACGCCGAAGCCTTCCAGTCCCTCATTTTCGACGAGCAGTGGGAGAACCGGGAGCTGAAAGACAGGATGAAGCACACCAGCGCTGTCCTGCACCATTTCCTGCCGCAGCCGTTCGGCAGGGCGGCCGGGGCCATCCTCGGCCTCGTCGGGGCATTGCAGGCGGAAGGCATCACCGAAAAAGCTCTGGAGTACATGTTCTTTCCGGATTACGTCGAGCGCTTCGGGCTGGAACACTACGACGTGTCCGTCGGGGCAATGGAACGCCTGACGCCCTTCACCAGCTGCGAATTTGCCGTGCGCCCCTTCATCAAAAAATACGAAGGCAGGATGCTGCAACAGATGCTGCAATGGTCGGAACACCTTAACCACCACGTGCGCCGCCTGGCCAGCGAAGGCAGCCGCCCCCGCCTGCCCTGGGCGATGGCCCTGCCCCGCCTGAAACAGGATCCCTCGCCGGTACTGCCCATCCTGGAGAACCTGAAAGCCGACCCCTCCGAATACGTCCGCCGCTCGGTGGCCAACAACCTCAACGACATCTCCAAAGACAACCCGGACATTGCCCTTGCCGTTTTCCGAAACTGGATCGGCAGCAATCCCGAGACCGACCGGCTGGTCAAACACGGCTGCCGGACGCTGCTCAAAGCGGGCCGGCCGGAAGCCATGGAGTTGTTCGGATACAGCTCCTCCCGGGATGTTGATATCAAGAGCTTCGAAATACGAACGCCGGCCGTAACTATCGGAGAGTACCTGGAATTTTCTTTCGAGCTGCAAAACCAAAGCGCCCGCCCCGCCCTCATCCGCCTGGAATACGGCCTGTACTACCTGCGCGCCAACGGCGGCCATTCCCGGAAAGTATTCAAGATCAGCGAGCGGGAGTATCCTGCCGGTTCCACTGCGCTCATCGAGAGAAAACAGAGCTTCCGGCCGATCACCACCCGCCGGTATTACCCGGGCCGGCATGAGCTTTCCCTCATCGTCAACGGGGAGGAAGTAGCGAAAAAAATATTTAAGTTGGAAAGCTGAAATTGGTATATAGTTTTGTATTTTGCCTGAATGTAAAATTTTATTATTCAAATAAAAAACAAAACGAAATGGATGCCAAGAAATTCGCTATCGGAACGATCGCAGGCGGGGTCGCCTTTTTCCTGCTCGGCTGGCTGCTGTACGGCATGTTGTTCATGAACTTTTTCGAGGCCAACGCCGGCCCGGCGACCGGCGTCAACAAAGAGTCCATGAATATGGCCGCCCTCTTCCTGGGCAACCTGGCCATGGCGGCGCTGCTTACGCTCATCTTCCTGCGCTGGGCCAATATCTCTACCTTTATGGGCGGGCTGAAGGCCGGCGCCCTGGTCGGCCTGCTGGTTGCCCTGGGCCTGGACCTGACGATGTTCGGGACGACCAACATCATGACCCTCAACGGCGTGGTGATGGATGTGGTAGTGTATACCGTCATGTCCGCAATCACCGGCGGGGTCATCGGCTGGCTGCTGGGCATGGGGAAGAAGGGATAAGGTTACGGGAATAACGTGAGGTTTGAGGTTAAGGCTGAGGCTGAGAGATGGCAGCCGCAATCCCGGCATTCTCTGGCAAGCATGCCTCAAGCTTGGTTCGCCTGAGACTCCCGGCCTTCGAGGCCCTCAACCTTAACCTCAGCCTCAACCTTAACCTGCCTCAGTTCGCTGAATGGCAACACATCCAGGTCAAATCTCACGTGGAATACTTTGAAGAAGATAGGAAATACCCGGAAACAACGAAACACACCGCCCGCCCGGACAAGGTAGCGGGTGCCGGGTATTTCTATGTATTTCCACGCATTTCCATCCATCTCCCCAGGCAGGCTCCCAATACCCATCTTTCCAACCTCTCTCCAAAACTGGCACGAATATTGCTTCTCTTTCAATGAAGCTTAAGCGCCCGGACAAGATCAGGAAAACCGTTATGGCCAAAGCATTCGAATGCGGCGGAACTGATGGCCGGGGCTGGCACCACATCTATTTATTAATCAGGAAGTAACTACAAACGCCTTTAGCACAAGGCCCCGTCAGGCTTGCTGCACCTGGTTGCAGGCAGCGCAGGCTGCTTATGCCCTGATGGGAAATAGTTGCCGGAAAAATCTAAATTGAACATGAAAAAGATCGTTTTATTATTTGCAGCAACCTTCTTTGCTTTGGGTTCCACAATGGCGCAGTCCGACAACCGCTCCGATATTACCATTTCCGGGGAGAGTGGCAACAATGACGTGCGGGTAACGCAGGAACAGCTGGATGATGAGCAAAACTACTCTGAAGTGGAAATCCTCAACGACTCCGATGACAACCGGGTGCGGGTCAGGCAAAGAGGCGAAAACCTCAAAAGCGATGTCGACATCATCAACGCCTCGATGGGAAATGAAGTGAGGGTTTCGATGGAAGAAGAAGACAACAAAAGCGAGGTGGATATCGACGAAAGCTGGTTCAACCAGGTTGAAGTCAATCAGGAAAGCGAGGACAATAAATCGGAGGTAGACATTTATTTCCTTTCCGATGACAATGAGGTCCTGGTAAACCAGAGAGGCGACGGCAATCACGAATCCGAAGTATACATTGGCAACCAATCCGCAGAAAACAACGTCACGATCGAACAGCGCGGGGAAGAACAGGATTCGCGGGTGGCGATTTCCAACCTGAGTTTCATGAACGATGTCCTGGTCCGGCAAAGCAGCGAGTACAACGATTCGGAGGTCGAGATCACGGGAGAGTCCAGCATGAATACCGTAACGGTTCGCCAGCGCTCCAGCGGCGGGCACGATTCGGAAATAGAAATAGCCGATGGGTCTTCCGGCAATATGGTCGCCGTTCTCCAGGAAGGCGACGAGCAAGAATCGGACATCCTGATCGAAGGCTCCAGCGAAGGCAACATGGTGTCCGTCAACCAGGATGGGGACGAGCAATACTCAGAGGTGGAACTGACCGCGGGCGCCAGCTTCAACATCCTCAACGTACGGCAGGATGGCGATGAACAGGAGTCGAAGATACACATTCGCGGAGGGTCCAATGACAACACAGTAGACATCGACCAGGACGGGATGGAACACTATTCTCATGTGGGCATCTATTCAGAGAGCGATTTCAATACCGTAGAAATATCCCAGGACGGGTACGACAGCCACAGCAATGTACAGATCGAATTGAATTCGGACTTCAACAACGTTACAGTTATACAGGAATAGCACGCCGCCGCGAGGGTCTAACCCTCCGGGAAACAACGGGCTGCCCACTGCTTGGGCGGCCCGTTGTTGTTTTTAGCCATTCAGCAACAATATAGCCATAGGCCCTACGCTCCCGGATATCACACATCCATCCCCACTCCTTTATCGCCGTAACTCAGGTCGCCGGCATCGCCCAGGCCGGGCACGATGTATGCCTTTCCGGTCAGTTCCTCGTCCAGAGCGCCCATCCAGACGTAGGCTTCCGGAAAAATCCGGCGCACGTGGTCCAGCCCGGCGGTGGAGGCGATCGCTGTGGCGAAGTGGATCTGGCGGGGGCTGCCAAACTCGAGCAGCTCTTTGGTGGCCAGCGACATAGAGGCGCCGGTGGCCAGCATGGAGTCGGAAACGATGAGGATGGCGTCGTCGAGGGCCGGGCAGGAAATGTATTCCAGGCGTATGTCGAAGGTTCCGTCTTTATGGTGTTTGCGGTAGGCGGAGACAAAGGCGTTGCCGGCATAGTCGAAGTAATTGAGCATGCCCTGGTGCAGGGGGAGCCCCGCCCGCAGGATAGTTGCCAGGACGACCCTGTTCGCCGGCACCTCGACTTTGGCGACGCCAAGCGGGGTTTCAATATCTTTTTCCTGATAATCCAGTTCTTTGCTGATCTCATAGGCCAGCACTTCGCCAATGCGTTCGAGGTTGCGGCGGAAACGCATGCTGTCCTGCTGTATTCTGGCATCCCTTATTTCGGCGATGAAGTGGTTGGCGATCGAATTTTGCTCGCTTAAGTTGAAGATCATTGCAATTGGCTGGTATGGTTAAAAATAATGATGTTTTTTGTTCGGATCACAAATATACGTTATTTGGGTTTAGGGAGTATGAGGAAGAGGGAGATGGTTTCATGGTTGCACGGTTCAATGGGTTCATCGGCCCACTGCGCTCTTCCTGATTGCCGGTTGCCGGCATAACCAATAGACTTGTTCGGCGGGGGTAGGATGGTGGGAAAATTGAGCTGTTTTCGACCACGCGAAGGCTTTTTTCGGCCGCATAGCCATAGCTATACGGCCGAAAAAAGGCACAGTGTGGGAAGAAAAGAG
>JAGFJD010000654.1 GCA_024102975.1 Phaeodactylibacter sp.
GCTTCACGTGCTCCCGGAAGGGGTGGCCGTAGTGGCCGGCGTCGATGGTAAATTCACAGTTGACGAAGCGGCCGTAGTTTTGCCCTTCGTAGCGGCGGTACTCCACCGAGCGGGCGTTGTTGCGGAAATAAGAGTCAAAAGCCAGCACCAGCCCGCCGCCGGTGGCCTCCACGTCGCCACCCGGCGGGTTGGGGTTGAAGGCAACGACGGCTTCGGTAGCGTGTTCGATTACTGCCCCGCCGCCGACATAGAGCTTGCCCTGGCCGGTATTGGGGATTTGCGTGGCGTTGGCGTCCCCCCATACTTCGATGCCTTTCCAGTAGCCGTCGCCGGCGTCCGTCATCACGCCGCCCTCCAGGCGCAACTGGGCGCCGGGCTTTATCACGAATTTCAAGCCCTGGTGGATGGAGGCGGTGGAGGTGATGGTTAGAGTGTTCGGCGCTTCAATGTAGACGTCGGTACAGACTTCGACGGGCTCGCCCCAGTCGGTGTCGGCGGTGATTATCAGTTTGTCGGACAGGGTGTTTAGCAAAAACCGGTAATCAAATGATACTGAACCGCCCAAATCTTGTATAAAATGCACCACTTTTTTCATCCTGCTTACCTGGCCGGGCGTGAAATGCTCGTAGCAGGCCAAATAGTAGGACATATAATTATGAATATCGACACTCGGAAATGGTTGCAAGGGGTTAATAGAACAAGTCTGTGTAATGGGGTCATATATGACCACGTCATAGGGCCCATTGCTATCTCCAACATACATCCATGGGTCAGTCGGTGTATCCGGCACACAATCGCTACAAGAATACAAATCCTCTTCGAGCGGGTCACAATAGGAATTCTCGATATTAAGGTCTACATAATCTGGATTCAGGTCTTCACAAAAGTCTTCAGAACCTCGAAAGGTATGATATAGCCCCAGGCAATGGCCAATTTCATGCACCACCAGGCCACTCTCGGGGAGATATCCTTTTACATAAGTTGCAATACCGGGGATACCTCCAGCAATACCCGACGGAGAGCCGGCATCGCTGCCAATATATATACTTATCCGGCCTGGGGGGTTGTTGTTCCGGGTGATGAGGTTTGAAATTTCTGTGCTTTGAAGGTCAGCCGTTAGGATGTCGGTACTATTCTGGTATCCTAAAACCCCGTCAAAGTCAAAATATATTCCGTAGACAGCGAAGGCTTCTATCACCTCTTCAACTACGCTTATGGCATAGGCATCGCTTACGCCTCCGTTGCCCAAATTGTCGCGAATGACAACAACTCTTAATCTGAAGGATAAAATGCAGGGATATTCCGGGTAGTCTTCCATACTTTCTTCACAAGAAATACCTGGAGTGGAAGCCGGCACACAAAGCTTTGCCTGGGGAGGAGAGACTGGGAAACATGGGCCATATCCCTGGGCGAATAAGCCAGGCGCAAAAAACATGAAGGCTGCAATAGTAAAGGAAAAGCTTAGCCTTTTTAAAATTGTAGCACAAGGAAATAGAATTGGATGGCGCCAGGGCTTGTACTTTCGCCATCGGCTTTGCTTTTTGGCTTCGTCGGCCGAAGAAATCTTCGGCGGGTAAATGTATGTCCTCCTTTGCAAGGCGCCAGCGGATAACTGCGCAAGCCTGCCTGAAATGAAATTTAGCATAGTATTCGGGATTTGGCGAAGAAATCAGAGAAAGCCCTGCCCGGGCGCAGAGCCCGGCAACGGCAGGTTAGAACGTGAAGAAGCGTCAAGTTAGGGAGAATATCCGAGCGGGGCAAGTTTTTTAACAGCCTTACAATGTTAATACTGCTTTCTACTTCGAATTTGACAGGATTTCAACCCAGAAAGGAAAAAAAGGTTGTGCAATAAGGATATGCAGGCAGGATTGGGGTTATGCAATAAGTATTAATAGACAGGATTAACAAGATTATCAGGATATGTACGCCGCTGTGAAGCAAGCCGCTACATCTTGTAAATCCTGTTAATCCTGTCTGTTTTCGACCTTTTTGCACAAACCCGATCCTGTCAATCCCTGCCGGCCTTGCGGCCGCGCAGGCGGGCTTTCTGCTTTTAACCTTTCACCCCTGCAAACCCCACAAATCCTGTCCATCCTGTGGCTCTATCGGGGCTAATTCACAGAGTCAATCCTGTCAATCCTGTTAATCCCTGCCGGCCTTGCGGCCGCGCAGGCGGGCTGTCTACTTCCAACCTTTCAACCCCTGCAAACCCCACAAATCCCGTCCATCCTGTGCCTCTATCGGGGTTATTGTATACTGGCGAACGCGTGGCTTTGTCAGGAACAAAACCAGCGATGCCAGTATATACTGACCCGACGGGTTTTGTAGTCGACAAAACCTGCCGTGCGTCAGTATAAATCCCGTCTCACTTCATCAACATCACATCCCCCGCGTACACCTCCGTCCGCCCGTCCACGAATTCTATTTCGGCGACGTAGGCAAACACGCCGGGGTCCAGCTCCTGCCCTTTGAAGGTCCCGTCCCAGCCCTGGTTGCCGTTGGGCAGGAAATTGGAATCCTCGTACACCATATCGCCGCCCCGGCTGAAGACCCGGAACGACTTCACCATCACCGCCGCCTTGTCGGCATATACCGTGAAGAAGTCGTTGATCTCGTCCCCATTAGGGCTGAAGGCATTGGGGATGTACACCCGGCGGTCGGTGCGCACGTTGACCATCGCAAAATCAGTGGCCCGGCAGAACGTAACCGTATCGTACACCTCGACGAAGTAGCCGGTGGAAATGAAGGGGTTCACCCAGATCGACTGCCCGGTCTCCTTAGTTCCGGTGCTGTCGGCCAGCGACCAGGCATACACCACGTCGGTGCTGTTGGGCTGGGCGGTGAGCTGCAGGGAATCGCCCAGGCGGATAGTGGTGTCCCGCAAAACTACCATCAGTTCCGGCACGCCCTCGACGGTTGCCGGGAACTCCTGCTCGCACCCTGCGGCATCCTGGACGATAACGGTGTAGGTATCCGCGAATAAGGACAGGAATTGCGGGGCCTGTTCGAAAATGGCGCCGTCCAGAGAGTAGAGATAGGGAGGCGTACCGCCGAATGTGGTATCCACGGAAATAGCCCCGCCGTTCTCCCCGGTGGCGCAGTTGATGTCAGAGGTGGAGAGTTCAGCCTGTATGAGGTCCGGTTCTCCCAGGATATATTCTGCCGTGGCCTGGCAGCCTTTCTCATTGGTTAGAATAACGGAATAGGGACCGGCGCCCAATCCGGAGGCCGTTTCCCCTGTCGCGCCATTCGACCATTCATAGCTGAAGGGCGCGCCCGGCCCGGAGGGAATGGCAAGCAGTACGCCATCCGTGTCTCCCGTGCAGCTCACCGGCTTGTCGAGCACGACTTCCACCGAGACGGGTCCGGGGGGCTGTGTCACAGTGACTTCCGCCTCGTCCTGGCAGCCGTCGGCATTGGTCACCAGCACGGTATAACTCGCGGCAGGCAGGCCGCCGGCGCTTTGGGTGTCGTCGCCGCTACTCCACTGGAAAGCGATCGGAGAGCCATTGGTTTCGACGGTTACTACCCCGTCGCTGCCCTCAAAGCAGGAAACTTCCTGCACCTGAAGGGCCGTAGCGATAAACTCGGCCGGTTCGGAAATGCTCAGGCTTACATCCTCCTGGCAGCCGTTGGCGTCCGTAACCGTCACGGAATAACCGCCGGCACAGAGGGCGCCGGCCGTATCGGCCGTTGCGCCCTGGCTCCAGAGATATTGGTAGCCTCCTACCCCTCCGCCGGCCAGCACGGCGGCGTTGCCGTCGCAGAACCCGAAGCAACTGGCGTCCCCGGTTTGGATCACCTGAAGAGTTAGCAGTTCCGGCTGCAGGACTTCGACGGTGAAGGTGGTGTCGAAAAACAGGTCCATGATGGTAACGGTGTACAAACCCGCCGGCAGGTCTGGCAGGACCACCTCCTCTCCCGCATCGGCGATCGTGCCGTTGCCGTTGATGGAATCGTCCCCGTTTCTCCAGGTGTAGGTATAGGGCGGCTGCCCGTTGATGGCGGAGAAGGTGATCTGCCCGTCCTCGTCGCCGAAACAGGCCAGGGTGTCGGCGACAAAGGAAGGGATGATGTCGGTAACGAACTCCACCGTAAAGCAGGTATCCGCCGTGCAGCCGAGGGTGTCGGTAGCCGTCACGCAGCATAGCGCGCCGCCGACGAGCATGTTGTTGGACGGGCCCGTAATGCCGTCGCACCACTCAAAGCTGAAATTGCCCGTTCCGCCAACAGCGCTGACGGTAGCGATGCCGTTGGCGTTGCCCTGCCCGATGGCAGGCTGGGTCTGGTCGAGCTGGAAAACGATGGGTTCCAGGACGGTCAGGCTGGTATTGATGATGCTGTCGCAGCCGCGGAAGACCTGGAGGGTGTCCGAATAGGCGCCTGTCTCGGTATACACGGAATTGCCGACGCTGAAGCTGTCGCCGAAGCATATCGTGGGTGACAGGCTGGTCACCGGGGTGATGTCGCCGGCGTCCGAGATGGTCAGCGTGAAGGTCCCCCGGTTGGCGGCACCGTCGCCGTCGACCATCAGGTAATAGGGTTCTCCCGGATACAGGCAGGTGGCTTCCATGGATTCGTCCAGGTCCTCAAAGGTATACTGGCTGACGATGTGCTGGAAAAAGCCGGCGCAGCTGCCGGTGATGGGGCGGTACAGGGCCAGCTGGATGCCGATGGAGTCGATCTCCCGGGCGGACACGGCGTCGATCATCACGTGTCCGGAGGGCGGGGCAATAAACTGGAACCAGACGGAGGACTGGGTCACGAAGCTGGGGCTGAACGGATCTCCGGTGTTGGTGGCGCAGAAGTTGCCCAGGGGCCCGGGCAGGCCGACCGATCCGCCTTCGGGAACTGCGCCCAGCATCAGGGCGTCGCAGCGTTCGTCGGGTGCCTCTTCGGTGCCGACGTTGATCACTTCCAGGCCGAAAGCGCCCCGCTCGGAATCGGGCGCGGAGAAGGCGCCGTCGACCAGGATGTAGTACGTCGTATTCGGCTGGGGGCAGGGATAGTTGATGAACGCGTCGTAGGTGTTAAAGGGGAATTCCCAGATGAGCAGGTTGAGGTTGCCGTCGCAGGCGCCGCCGGCGGCTTCGTATAAGGCGATCTGGATGTCGAGGGAGTCTCCGACGGATTCCGGGTCGCTTTGTGCCCGGATCAGCAGCAGGGAACCGATGTCGCTGCCGGTCGTGAACTCGAACCAGACGCCGTATTCGTTGTCGAAGCCTCCCGCGTTCTGGTCGACCGGGTTGGGTTCGCCCGGGGAGAAGGTGGCGCACCGGTTGCTGTACAGGCCCTGGCCGGCGTCGCCCAGGGTGTCGTTGACGGCAAGCACGCCCAGATTTGCTGCCGTGCAGGGCTCGTCGTTGGTGCCGCCGAGGCCCACAGCTTCTATGGTAAAGCTGACCTCGCCGGTGGAGGTGCCGCCGGCCGGCAGGGCCAGGGTATAAGCCAGGCTCTGGCCGGGCGCCGGCAGGGCGAAGTTGCCGCAGGTTTCTTCCAGGCAGGAGCGGATGATGGGGCAGCCGATCGGCAGGATTGGGTCGTTCTCGAAAGCGCGGAAACACACTTCCAACTGGGCCGGCAGGTCGGCGGCACAATCATAATTCGCCGTATACTGCAGGTTGGGCAGGGCAGTGAAACACCCGCCGGGGTTTTCCTGTGGATAGGTGGACCACCCTTCCCCTTCCACATTTACCTCCCACAACAGGTCGGGCGCGGATAAAAAATCCGTACAATCGGTGGCCGTTACGCCACTCTCGACGGTCAGCCGGACTTCCACCTGAGCAGTGGAAAAAAGGGCCTGAAAAAGCAAGCTCAATAAAAGAAGACGCTTCATGTATATCCTGTTTTTTGATAGCGGCAAAATCCTCCTGCTGCCGGAAGAACAGACACCCGGAAACAGGGATTTTCTTTACCTGAAGGGTTGACGGACAGAAGGGGGCGGCTCATCGGTTCGAAAGCCTGCCGGTATAAGAGGGAGACAGTTGCTGGCACAATTCCATAAAAGAGAAAGCAGGGACTTGCAAATTTAACAATATTATGCAAATACCTTACCTAGATGGGACAGGATTTTTGGACAGGATAGACAGGAATACTGGATGAACAGGTTTCGGGGGCTTAATGGTTTTTTTTTTGACAGGAGGAACAGGACGGACAGGTTTCGCAGCCCTGCTTGAACCACTTCCCCCCTTCGGGGGGATTGAGGGGGGCTGAGCAGACAGGATGGACAGGTTTTGGAGGCTTAATGGCTTTTTGTTGACAGGATGAACAGGATGGACAGGGTTCGCAGCCCTGCTTGAACCACTTCCCCCCTTCGGGGGGATGGAGGGGGGCTGGGCGGAAAGGATGGACAGGGTTTGGGGGCGTAATGGCTTTTTTTTGACAGGG
>JAGFJD010000049.1 GCA_024102975.1 Phaeodactylibacter sp.
CTGGTTGCATATTTTCCTTTATTTCAACCAAAGTGTCGCTTCCGCCTACCACCCAAAGGCTTTGGTTTGGAGTAACGGCCATGTCTCTGGCATACTCTTGAGAAAGCACAGCAGAAATTGTCATCCATTCTTCATTTTCAATGTCCCACAGGTATAGATTTCCTCTTGAATCCGCCGAACAGACAAAATTCCCCCAAATTTCTATTGGCCTGCTCAAGGCGCTAGTCCCTGGAAAATTCAAGTCATCATAAGCATCATGGCAATTTCCAGTAGGAGGGTGAAACCTCCTCAAAGGGTTGGAAATCCAAACATCTCCATTTGAGTCTATCTCGATTTCGGGGTTGTTAGAAGGAGAATTACACGAAAAAGGTATCCACGTTGAGTCTGTGATTCGGAAAAAAGAGTTGTGGTTGTATAATAAAATCTCACCAGTATATTCGTCGTAAGTTATGCTCGATACATGCTCGCCAATCAGGTTATTTGAACTAAGGCTAAAATGCTCCCAAGATGTGCCGGTTTTTTTGAACAAACCTTCATCTGTACCTGCCCATATGCTACTGCTGTCTTTTTTAATGAAACAAAAAAAACGAGGATCATTCCATGCAGGCGAAACGAGATCGAAAGAAGTAAAGCTCGAAACTCCATCAAAAAGCGCTGCTCCGTTCGATGTGCCAACCCAAACCTGTCCATTTTCTCCTTGGGCAAGGGATAAAATGTTGCCATTTGGAAGATTTGGCGTTTCATTGTCATAAACTGCCTGGATTTGGTAGGAAGAATCCATTTTAACCAGGCCGGAAACTGTTCCAGCCCATAAATTGCCATAAGTGTCTTTTGTAAGTGCCTGGATATGAATATGCGGAAAGTTGTCAATATTAATAGTATCAACCTCACCTTGTTCACTAATGCGGAATAATTTGCCCGGACGGGAAACAAACATTGAGTTTTCATAAGGATAAAGAACCTCAACATAATTCTCTTGTAGTTTTCTTTGCGTTGTTGTATCTCCATCCCACATATAAACTTTTTCGGATGTAATCCAAACATTACCAGCATTGTCTGTCGCCAATTCGCGAATTAAATTAGAAGGCAACCATCGGGAATTTTGGGTTGTAAAATATTCCCAGTCTGAAGGGTTTTCTCCATTTCCATAAAAAGCGGCAAGCCCGTGTCCATGGGTGCCTAAAATTTTCCTTCCATCCGGCGTGACAGTAATTGCTGACAAATCAAGGCAAGGCAACCCAAAATTGGTTTTGTTATAAACTATGAAGCTTCCGTCTATTTTACTGAATTTTACAAGCCCCGCGCCGGTAATAATCCAAAGGAAATCGCCATCCTCCGCCATCTTTTGCGCATATTCTGTAAAACCAATCGTAGTCCACTCTTCATCCTCACCCTCGCAACTCACCGGCTCTGAAACCACCACCTCCTGACACGCCTGTTCCCCTCCAAAAGAACAATTATCCCCCACAAACAAGCACACCTCGAAAGTACCTGTATACGGCGCCGTCCAGGCCATGCTTAACGAGCCATTAAAAAGCGGTAGTGCCTGCCCGTTTGCCGACCAGAAATACTGCTCGCCGTCCGGAAAAGCGGCAGCCGCCGTTACCACCCGGTTCGAGACCGACACGTTGAAAGCTGCCGCTGGCGCCGGCGCCACCTGGATCACCCGGCAGAAAGTGTCAATACAAACGTTGTCGTCAGCGATCAGGGTTATAGTATGCAGCCCAGGCTCTAGCGCAAGTAGAGTAAACCCGCCGGGCGCCGCCGGGTAGGGCTGGCCGTTTACCCGCCAGGAAAAACCGGCATCCTGGCTTAGGGAAGTATTGTCAATGACAAAGCTGGTTCCCGGGCACCCGCTTTCCGGCAAGACGGTAAAACCCGACAGCAAGCTGCAACCAATAATATGAAACGTGCTGTCGGAATCGTCAAAAGCCAGCGGCTCGTTTTCCGCCGCCACCCGGATGCGGCACAAGCGGCTGTTGACATTAGGGGCATTGACCAGCTTGCTGCCCGAAGTCCCGAACACCTGAAAGGACTCGAGTTCCTGCCAGCTTGCCCCGCCGTTTGCCGAAAACAATACCTTCAGGTGGGTTACCCCAAAAGTGTTTTCCCATTCCACCGTCATAGGGTCCCCAGGATAATACTGCTCGCCGCCATTGGGCGACAAGAGCGTGACGGTATCGTTGCCCATCTCCTGGCATCCGCCAACCCCTACGGCGCACCAGGCCATCGCCAGGTTATCCACCTCAACCTGGTTCCAGTTGAGGCCAGCTGTGCCGGCAGCAGCCATAGTTGCCCGCCGCAACCCAAAGAAGCCATCGTTGGGGTTGAGGAAATATCGCATGGCGTGGAAGAGCAACTCCGCCGCCTTATTCCGGCCCATAGCCGACACCGAATACGGCGTGCCCAGGTCGTTCACCCCGGTGCCGCCCTCCGCCAGCAGGTAAAACCAATGCCCCAGCACCGTAGAATTGTGGTGCAGCGCCTGTCCGGGCGCCGCCTGCGGCCTCCAGAAATCCCCCAGGTAGGTATCCGGCAGCCCCATCAGGTGGGGCGCGTCCAGGCGGCGTTCGCCGCCCGGCACGACATCTTCGCCCAGGACCCAGTTGCCGCCGCCCTGTGCCAGTTCCACCAGGCAGGCGAAGATGTCGGCAATAGCTTCGTTGATGATGCCCGGCTCGTACACATAAAGCAGCCCAGCCGTGTTTTCGATCAGTCCGTGGCTGGCCTCGTGGGCCACCACGTCG
>JAGFJD010000098.1 GCA_024102975.1 Phaeodactylibacter sp.
TTCCCAAACTGGGCTACAGCAGCAAAAAGCAGTAGTAAAAGAGTTTTTTTCATAACGGGATGAATATTTTTTACTTATAGTTAGGAATATGCTCTTCGGGAAGGGGTTTAGGAATAGAATCCGCAAATATATAACCTTTTATGGCCAATACATTGGCTTATTTTCTGGGCACTACCGCAATTGTTAGCCTGCTGACACATATCAGGCGCCCCGCTTCGTCTTTTATCTCGATATTCCACACGTGCATCTTCCGCCCGACGCGCAGGGGTGCCACTCTTCCGGTGACGTAGCCTTCGGTGGCCGGCCGGAGGTGGTTGGCGTTGATCTCTACCCCGACGGGCATTTCCCGGCCGGTGTCTTCGATGCAAAGCATGGAGGCGACGCTGCCCATCGTTTCGGCCAGCACGCAGGAGGCGCCCCCGTGCAGCAGCCCCATGGGCTGGATCGTCCGCCGGTCGACCGGCATGCGGGCTTCGAGGTGGCCGTCGCCGAAGGCGGTGAATTCGATGCCCAGATGGCTGACGATGGTTTGCCGGCTTACCTGGTTGAGGGTTTCTAATTCAAAAGGTTGTTTCCAGATCATCTGTTTGATTTTGATAAGCTAAGTAAACCCGGGAGCTTGCCGCAAGGCATTCACGCCGAACTTATTTTTTAAATGTTCCCTGGGTTTAGTACCTTCGGAGCAATCTCTCTGAATGGACGTACTATTGCTTTGGTTACCCTGCACAGGGTGAAATTTCACGCAGAGGCGCAAAGGCGCAGTACCTGTTCCGAACTCGATTCCGAAGGATTGGAACACAACGGTTTGGAAACTCTGCGGGGTATCCGTCCATACTGCTGGATATTTTTTGGACACAGAGTACGCCGACCTGCCTGCCCGTCTGCAGTGCCGCAGGCCGGCAGGCAGGCAGGGAAGATACAGAGCCACACAGAGGCTTGATTATCAACGGAAAAACTTTGCGTATCTCTGTGTTGGACTCAGTGCGCTCTGTGTCCAAAGCCATTTTGTGCAGTAGTGTGGTATCCGTCTAAGGTTGTACAGAAGTTGCCGGGGTTGTGTACAGCCTGCCCCGTACCCGAAGGGTCGGGGGTGTACGAAAGTTCCCCGGACGTCCAACGTTGGAATGGTAGCCACTCTGCGCCTCCGCGCCTCTGCGCGAGACTTCAAAACGTATAACGAATTCATACACGATGAAAATCTACCACAACCCCCGATGCCGCAAAAGCCGGGAAACCCTGGCCATCCTGGAAGGTAAAGGCCTGAAACCGGAAATTGTTTTATACCTGGAATCTCCGCCTTCGCGGGAAGAGCTGAAAGAGATTCTGAAAATGCTGGGCA
The DNA here is from genome assembly GCA_024102975.1 of Phaeodactylibacter sp. GTDB lineage: Bacteria > Bacteroidota > Bacteroidia > Chitinophagales > Saprospiraceae > JACJXW01. The sequence continues at coordinate 1,340 of JAGFJD010000098.1, forward strand.
TGAAAGCCTCCGAACTGGTTAGGCAAGGGGAGCAAATCTATAAAGACAACTTCAAAGGCAAAGTCCTGCCGGAGGAGGAGTGGCTGGATGCCCTGGTATCTTACCCAAAACTGATCGAACGCCCAATCGTCATTAGAGGAAAAAAGGCCGTTATCGGCCGCCCGCCGGAGAAGGTGGAAGAATTGTTGTAAAACAACCTGGTGTGTGCCGATAAATCAAACATCGCAAATATCTTCTCTCATGGCTAAAGTAACAGTCCCGGCATTAATCGCCCTGGCCTTCTGTCTTCAGGCTTGCCATGAAGAAAACCCCAACCGGCAGGCTCAGCTGGAGGAAAGGCTCTTCGAAAGCGTCCGCCAGGACAAGCCGGAGCTGGCCGACTCCTGCCTGCGCGCCGGCGCCCGCCTGGAAGCCCGCAATGCGGAAGGCGCCACGCCCCTGATCCTGGCCGCCAGCCTGGGCAGGAAGGGCGTTGCTCAGGTCCTGCTGGACAAAGGGGCGGACGTGAAGGCCCGGCGCGCCGGCTACTACGGCAGCACAGCATTGATGGAAGCCGCCATCTCCAACGACACCGCCATGGCCCGGCTGCTGCTGAGCCGCGGCGCCGACGTCCACCGGCGGGATACCTTCGGCGACCCGGC
>JAGFJD010000118.1 GCA_024102975.1 Phaeodactylibacter sp.
AATTTGTCGTTTCATTAACCTGTTTGATAAAAAATCGGCACTGCCGCCGGTTTGTTACCCAGGGCCAAAGCCCAATAACCCCGAATGTACTCAACCTCCCTGTACCGGGCAAACAACCTCAACCTCAACCTCAGCCTCAACCTCAACCTAAGCCTCACCCTCAACCTCAGCCTCACCCCCAGCATCAAACCCACCCCCAGCCCCAACCCCCGCCCCCACCTCAGCCACAACCGCAGCCTCAACCTCCACCTCCACCTCAACCTCAGCCTCAACCTCAACCTCAGCCTCAGCCTCTCCCCATCAACAACCGCCTCAGCACTTCCTGCCCCTCGCGGTGCTCAAAATAATTGAGGTGGTGGCAGGCGACCTCCTGTGCCTCGCATTCAAAGGAGTCCTTGATCTTCCTGATCTGGCTGACGCTCACGGCGATGTCGTTAGGCTTATCCCGGTAAGCAAGTGCCCCGAATTTGACCTGCAGCCGGTCGAGCAGCCGCATGAACCGGCCGTCGTCGTCGGAGGCGTAGGCGGTGGTGTTGCCGGCTACGATGGTGTAGCGCGTCCGGGGCCGGGCGTTCCGGTAGAGGTCTTTGATGAACTGGCTTTCCTCCCGCATTTGCGCCAGGGTGACGGTGAGGGGTTTAGTGCCGGCCAGCACGGCGTTCAACCCTTCCAGGAAGCCGGCGGCCGGGCTTACCGCCAGCCGCGTGTAGTTGAGGGCTACGCCGAGCAGGACGGCCGCCATGTCCCGCCATTGAGGCAGCTCTCCGAAGATAGAGCCGCCGTTGGGCGTGCCGAACATCATCAGCCGGCTAGCGGTGTCTTCGCCCTCCCACAGCTTTTCGATCATATAGCGGCTCACCAGGCCGCCCATAGAGTGGGCGACGATGTCGAGCTCTTTGCCGTCGTCCGGGCCAAAGCCCAGATCGGCCAGTTTTTCGGCCAGTTTTTCGGCGGTCTTTTCGATGGGGGTGTTCAGGTTCTCGTAATCGAAGGTGAGGACGAGATCGTAAGGGTTGTCCGGAGATTCCAGGAGGAACTGCAGGTTTTCGGCGATCGACCTGGTGTCGCCGATGATGCCGTGCAGGCAGAGCAGTACTTTCTTCGCTTTTTGCGCTTCTTCCGCCAGCCCGTCGTCGGTGCGTACCAGCTTGCCGTCCCGGAAGAAAGCCCGCCGCAGTTTGAAGGCTTTTTCCGCAAAGCCGGTGTATTTCAGGGCAAAGAACCAAAGCGAGCGGATGGGGCTTTTCTGCTTTGCGGTCCGGGAGAGGTCGTCCGCCGCGGGAATGTCCCGGAGGGTTACCCGGGTAGTGCCGTCTTCATCCCGGACGGCCTCGCCCAGGGGCAGGACAAACTCCCCGTCGAAGGTGACGGGGATCAGGCTCTGATCGTCTGATGCGGGCTGCTTCAGCGTGATGTGCAGGGGGTTGCCGGCCAGGCTCTGTTCGTTGGCGATGCCCGTCAGTTCTACCACTTCCCGTTGCCCGGCGTCGGCCGACTTCTGGCCGGTGGTGAAGTTGAACAGTTCGAACCCGCTTTCCCGGAACATTCTAGCTATCTCCAGGATGGGCAGTACATCCTTCGTGAGGGATTGGGAGGGGAGGAGGTTGACCTGGGCCGCCAGGTTGTTGTCTGCCGGCTTTTCCTGTTCGATCCGCAGGTTGCCGAGCTGCAGGGGCTGGCCGGGCTGCAGGGCCCCGGAGGGGCGCGTCAGGCGGACGGTGTAGGTGAGGGTGAACCAGTCTTCCTCTTCTTCCGCCGGCCCGCCGATGTCGTCCAGGCTGAAACTTTTTCGTTTGGCTTCCCATATTTTGCCGATTTCCAGGCCTTCCCGGGCGAATTTATAATCGTCGAACGGCCCGGTGCTGACGATGAGCTTGAAGCGGTAGGTGGCTTCCTGTTGCCCCTCTTTCAAAGCCAGGAAGCGGCGTTCCGCCAGGGTGGTCCAGGAAGCGGCATCGCCTTTGGGAAATTTGGTACACTCTTTCAGCACGATGACGCCTAGTTCCGGGGTGGTTTCGATCAGCGCGGCGTATACATCCCGGTCGAGCCGGTTCCGGGCTTTGAAGCGGTGGGCGAGGTACTGGCCATCGTCCAGGTTATAAGCTGCTTCAGAAATGGCGGGAGGTGCATAGTCCAACTGGTTGACGTAGGCTTCCCTGTCCTCTTTGGGTATCTGTATCAGTTCCTTGCTGTCAACGGCTTTTGCTTCAAAAACAAATTCGGCTTCTTCCGGATTCAGGCGCTTCGGTTCATTTGCCAGTTCCGCCATCCGTTTCCAGTGCTCAATTTGTTGCAGGAAGGAAAGAATGGTAACTACCTGCTGGTTCGGCCTTCCCTTTGCTCCCTGAATTAATACTCCGGTGGGCAGGTGGTAGACGGCGGCCTGCTCCGGTTCGAGCCGCAGCTCGTACGCGCAGCCGCCCGGGTCGCCGGTGAACCCCAGGAACGCCAGGTTCTGCCTGTGGGCAGCCGCCAGGAAAGCTTCTTTCTCCGCTTCCGGCCCGCTCAGGTAAATGTCCAGGTTGGGCGGCGCGCTGACGACTTCGCCCTGGAGCTGCTCTTCCGGGTCGGGGTGTTCGAATTTCAAAATGCTTTTGCCCAGTTTGACGGC
>JAGFJD010000146.1 GCA_024102975.1 Phaeodactylibacter sp.
GGGCCGATCCGCAGGCCGAGGCGGCCAGCACGATCACCCTGCCGTTGACCTGGTATTCCTGCCGGTCTTCTTTGCTGACGTAGGACACGCCGACGGCTTTGCCCTCCTCGTTGGTCACCACCTCTCGTGCCATGGCGTTGACGAACAGCTCGATCTTGCCCCCGGACCGCTGCGCCGGGAAGATCAGGCAGGTGCCGGCCGAGAAATCGGCGTGCACCATGCAGCCGCGGCTGCACTGCCGGCAATAGAAGCAGACGCCGCGCTCGTTGTTGATGCGTTTGGTGAGGATGGACAGCCGGCCGGGGATCGCCGGCACGCCCGCTTTGCGGGCCGCGTTGATGTAATACAGCTCGTGCAGCCTCGGCTTGGGCGGCGGCAGGAAGAAGCCGTCCGGTTCGTTGGGCAGGCCCTCCTTGCTGCCGAAGATGCCCACTAGCTTGTCGACCTTGTCGTAATAGGGCTTCACGTCCTCGTAGCCGATCGGCCAGTTGTCGCCCAGGCCGTCGATGTCCTTTCTTTTGAAATCCAGCGGCCCGAAGCGCAGGGCGATGCGCCCCCAGTGGTTGGTGCGCCCGCCCAGCATGCGGGAGCGGAACCATTCGAATTGGGTGCCCGGCGCCCGGGTGTAGGGCTCCCCTTCGATCTCCCAGCCTCCGTAGGCGGCGTCGAAATCGCCGAAGGCGCGGGTGGAGGGCGCTCCCCGGCGGGGCGACTCCCAGGGCCAGCGCAGCTGAGTGCGCTGGGCGGGGCTGGCCGGGTCGTAATAGGGCCCGGCTTCGAGGACGGCCACGTCCAGGCCTGCCTCGGACAGCACCTTGGCAGCCATGCCGCCGCCGGCGCCGGAGCCGACGATGACGGCATCGTAAATTTTGGAAGGGTTTTTTATTTGCATGGGGTTGGTTTTTCGCTTGGAATAGGATGTAAGGTAAAAAAAAACGGGAAAAGGGGATGGGGTGGGTTTTGGTACCTCCATCGTCCTGAAGATTGTTTTGCCCGCTTTGGGCAGTGAGCTGTTTTCCTGGCCGGGAAGTTCAAAAAAACGGCCCTGGTTGTGGTTATTTGGGCGTTGATTTCGTGGACGGCTTTTTTGGACTCCTTTGGTGGGATAAACGATTCGTTGGGGTAGAGGGTATATAGTTCAAGAATACGGCCGGTTTTTTTACTCTTCGCAGCGGTATAACTTAGCAGCCCCATGCATAACTACAAACCACAGTTGGAGGTAAGGAACAAAAAGACTATTTTACACAGCAAAGAGAAAATGCAATAATGGCCAGAGACCTTATTCACGAGAGTGTTCGCATTGCACTGGAAAAAGATGGTTGGACAATTACTCATGATCCTTTTACCCTGGAGACCGGAGATATTTCGATCGATATGGATCTTGCAGCTGAACGGATGATTGTTGCGGAAAAAGGGCTGCAAAAAATAATCGTGGAAGTCAAATCGTTTGGAGACCCTTCTATGGTTTACTCGTTCCATACTGCAATTGGCCAGTATATTGACTATCGGGGTGCACTAAAAGATGAAGGTATCGAACGGGCATTGTACCTTGCCATTTCCTTCAATGCTTACAAGAGGCTGAATAAGGCAAGCTTTTTCAAGCGGCGCTTCGAAGAAAACAAGGTGAAGGTCATCGTTGTTAACATAGTTGAAAAAATCATCGTAGAATGGATACATTAAACCACTATAAAGGCCTTGTCGAAGATATCATTGGACATTATGCTAACAGAAAACCTGCCAACCGTCCTGGCGTGGAATACCAATTGGCCATCGATGAAAAAAGGCTCCAATTTATTTTACTAGCAGTGGGTTGGCATGAGGATGAATTCATCCACAATTGGATTTTTCATATACGGATAAAAGGCGGCAAAATTTGGATATATGAGGATAGGACTGACCCGGGCATCAAAGTTCTGTTGATGGAAAAAGGGGTGCAGGAATCAGATATTGTCCTTGGGTTTATGCCCGAATATGAAAGAGGGCCTTTCTCTTGGGTTACAGCAGGTTGAATTAGCCAGAAATGAACCTTCCCATCAATGAACTACATCATAAAGCTATGGCATTGGCCGATGAGGCTTTCTATGCCAAGCGCAAGGGCGGACTGGAGGTTGCTCAATCCAAATACCTCGAAGCTTTCGAATTTGAAAAAGCAGCAGCCATGCTATTGGTCAATGAATACAGCCAGGAACCCACCCGGTCGGTATTATTCCGCAGTGCTGCCTGCCTGATGTTGAACCTGCCTTACCCAACCGATGATCATTTCCGGCAATCTGAACGTATGGTAGCCTTCGGCCTGAGCGGAAACCCACCTGAAGAAATTGCGGAAGAATTGAGGGAAGCCTGGCGAGAGCTGATGAGCCATTTACAACAGGAAGCAGCCTGAACGAGCTTTGCCCCTTAGAGCTTGTTTGGAGGTAGTCATTTGGGCTGCAAATGGCTGCTTCTGGAACCTCATTTCGGCTATTTTTGGCCTCGTAGCGCTGCTATGAGGCCAAAAATGAGCCTCATGAGAACCCAAAAT
>JAGFJD010000184.1 GCA_024102975.1 Phaeodactylibacter sp.
GCCGTGCGTCAGCATAATCTAAACTAAATAAAGCATCTCAGCAGCAAATCTTTCAGGAATGCCAAAACTGCCCTGAGCACCGGGATGCTCAGAGGCAGGTAAAAATGGCATATTCCTATGCAGGAACTAGAGCTGATTATAATCGTTTAGGAAGCCACGGCTGCCATAACCGAGGCTTTCTTTACCGTCTTGATGATCTGGGCCGCAACCTTGTAGGGGTCGGCCGCAGAGTTCGGGCGGCGGTCCTCCAGGTAACCCTTCCAGCCGTTCTCGACGGTAGCCACCGGGATGCGGATGGATGCGCCGCGGTCGGAAACGCCGTAGCTGAACTTGTCGATCGACTGGGTCTCGTGCAGGCCGGTCAGGCGCAGGTGGTTGTCGGCACCGTAAGCGTCGATGTGGGCTTTGATCACTTCCGGCGAAGCGCCGAAGGCGGAGCAAATCCTGTCGTAAACCGCCTTGCTTCCGGCCTCGCGCAGCAGGGAGTTGGAGAAGTTGGCGTGCATGCCGGAGCCGTTCCAGTCGCCTTTAACCGGCTTGCAGTGCCAGTTGATGGCCAGGCCGTACTTCTCGGCGGTGCGCTCCAGCAGGTAGCGGGCCACCCAGATCTGGTCGCCGGCGGAGTGTGCGCCTTTGGCAAAAATCTGAAACTCCCACTGGCCGGTAGCCACCTCGGCGTTGATGCCCTCCACGTTCAGGCCGGCGTCGATGCACAGGTCGAGGTGTTCTTCGATGATCTCGCGGCCAAAGGCCTTGCCGGCGCCGACGCCGCAGTAGTAGGGCCCCTGCGGAGCGGGATAGCCGCTGGCAGGGAAGCCGTAGGGCTTGTCCGTCTCCAGGTCCCAGAGGAAGTACTCCTGCTCGAAGCCGAACCAGAAGTCGTTGTCGTCGTCGTCGATGAGCGCCCGGCCGTTGCTCGGGTGCGGGGTGCCGTCAGCGCTGAGCACCTCGGTCATCACCAGGTAAGCGTTCCTGCGGCCCGGGTCCGGGAAGATGGCCACCGGCTTGAGCAGGCAGTCGGAAGAATTGCCGGGGGCCTGTTCGGTGGAACTGCCGTCGAACGACCATATCGGGCAGTCGCTCAGTTCACCGCTGAAGTCCTTGATTATCTTAGTCTTGCTACGCAGGCTCTGCGTAGGCTTGTAGCCGTCTAACCAAATGTACTCTAGTTTGAATTTTGCCATGATTGTTGTACTGTTTTGAATATTCTGAAAATGTCGTTTTTGAGAATTTGCCAGTTGTCGGTTGTTGGTTGCCCCGCTTCCACATGCCGGTAACGGAATAGCTGATGGCGGCGAAAAGGGTGGCAAAAATGAGGAAAGCATTCAGCTTGATGCGCTCTGCCACCGCGCCGGAAACGACGGTGGCGGCCGTAGCCTCAAACATGGCCTGGAAGATGAAATCCGTCCAGTAGGTATATCCGCCGTCGGCGTAGGCGATGCCCCCGGCATCCCCCTCCGGCATGCTCAGGCCGAAGCCGGCGAAGCCGAAGAAGCCGCCCTCGTTAACGCCCGGATACATCAGGCTGAAGCCCATAATGCAGTAGGTCAGCAAACCGATGGAGATGATCATGGAATTTTTGAAGAGGATATTGACTGTGTTTTTCTTTGTACGAAACCTGCTTCCAGCGAGGCAAAGCCCAGGTGCATGATGAAGGCCAGGGCCGTGGCAACAAGCATCCATACATTATTGGCAGTGAATAATGCTTCGTTCATTCTTGTTGATTATTGCCTCTATCTTCTTCATTTTTTGCTTACTTTTGTGAATAAATAAATGGAATATGCCAGGGCGGTGGGCAGCCACGCCCGGGCCGTTTGCCGTCTTGTCGCACCGGCGAAGCAGCGGATGGGGTTAACAAACAATTTTCAGCCGTGCGGGGGCAAAATGGGTTATTGGTTATTGTGGCCGACCTACAGGCCAGTGGGCAATAACTGTTCAAGAACCTGTTCCTGCAACACGATGCTTTGAAAAAGTAATTGAGACAAAAGTAGGGCCCCGGCCTTTCCCACGCCAGCTGATTTCTATTGCCCATGTGAAGCCCAAAATGCCCGCCGCCAAACACAAGCAATTGACAAACAAAGCCTTAGTCAGCAATTAATTGTTATGTTCAATACGCAGAGGGATCAGTTGTTTTCTTTGATAAAATCGCTTACGAAAGCGGAAAAACGGAGTTTCAAGCTCTATGCCAACCGCTTCCAGAGCGGGTCCGACAGCAAGTTCATCCAATTGTTCGACGTCATCGACCGGCTGGCGGAATACGACGAAGCAGAGGTGCTTAAACGCCTGCAGAAAGTCAAAAAACGACACCTGCCCAACCTCAAAAGGCACCTCTATAAACAAATCCTGACCAGCCTGCGCCTGATCCACATCCAGAAAAACATCGACATCCAGATCCGCGAACAGCTGGACTTCGCCCGCATCCTCTACGGAAAAGGCATGTACATGCAGAGCCTGCGCATGCTCGACCGCATCAAGAAGATCGCCGTCGACCACCACCAGGACCTGCTGCACCTCGAAATCCTGGAGTTCCAGAAGATGATCGAGGCCCGCCACATTACCCGCAGCCGCCTGGTGGAAAACAAAATGGAAGCCCTGCTGGAGGAGGCTGCCCACCGGAGTTTTATCGCCCATTCCAATAACCTGTTCTCCAATTTCAACATACAGGTACACGGCTGGTACATCCAGCACGGCCACGTCAACAACGAAGAGGAAATTTCTGCCGTCAACGAGTTCTTCGGGCAATACCGCCCCGACGAGCTGCTCCGGAACCGCAAGCTCACCTTCTTCGAACGGGCCAACCTCTTCCAGGCCTATATGTGGCACCGCTATATCCTGCTTGACTTCGAGGGGGCGGCCCGCTATGCCCGCCAGTGGGTAGAACTTTTCCACGCCCAGGACCAGGTCCGGGAGAAAGATCCCGACCTGTACATGCGTAGCTTGTACTATCTGCTGGTCTTCCTCTACCTCTGCCGCGAAAAGGACGAGTTTGCGCGCTACCTGCAGGAGTTCCAACAGTTCGAAGAAGAATACCGGGACCTGTTCAACGACAACTCCCGGATGATCGCCTTCACCTACCTCAACCTCTCCCGGCTCAACGGCCGCCTGCTGGACAAAGATTTCCAGGGCGGCGCCCGGCTCATCGGCGAAATCCAGGCCGAACTGCCGTTGTACATCGACTATACCGACGTGCACCGCATCCTGCTGTTCCACTTCAAATTCGCCTACCTCTATTTCTGCCTCCGAGAATTCGGGAAAGCACTGGAATACCTCAACCAGATCATCCACCTCAAATCGGGCCACCTGCGCGACGACCTCCAGGTCAACGCCCGCCTCCTGCACCTCATCTGCCATTACGAACTGGGCAACTTCGATATGCTGGACTACCTGGCGCCCGCCGTCAAACGCCTGATCGACCAATCGTCCGACGTCAGCCAGCTGCCCCGGCTCACCCTCCGCTTCCTGGAAACCCTCTCCAAACTGCCGCCCCTGGAACACGCCAAAGCCTTCGCCTCCTTCCACAAAGAATTAAGAAAAATAATGGAAGAACCCTTCGAACGCAAATCGCTGAACTACCTGGATATCCCGGCCTGGGTGGAGGGACATCTGGGGGTGGTGAGGGGAGAAAGGGTATAGATAGAACTTGGAAATGGGTGGAATTTAATGGAAGCTTGCCTTGCGCTCCAGGCGCCTTTTGTGTACCTTAGTAGTGATTAAAAAATAACTTCACTGTTTGTTTTTTAAACGTTCCTTACGACAGGCCAAAAAGCTTTGCAAGTTATGAAAGGATTGCCCCTGGGCATACAGGATTTCCGCAAACTCCGGGAAGAAAACCTGCTGTATATAGACAAAACAGAAGACATCTACCGCCTCATCCGGTCAGGGTACTACTACTTTTTGTCCCGCCCCCGGCGCTTTGGCAAGTCGTTGCTGCTTTCTACGCTCAAGGAGATTTTCCTGGGCAGCAGGGAATTGTTCGAGGGGCTGTGGATCGAAGACAAGATCGAGTGGGCCAAGCACCCGGTGGTGCATATTCCGTTTAATGCCATCGGGTATAAAGACCTGGGATTGGAAAGGGCGATCGAACGGGAATTGGATGCTATCGCGGGAAGTTATGAACTCAGGTTGGAGAGCGAAGGGATTTCGGGAAAGTTTCGCGAATTGCTGGAAAAGCTGGCCTCAAAAGGCAAAAAAGTCGTCCTCCTGATCGACGAATACGATAAACCCATCGTCGATTATATAGACGATATAGAAACGGCAGATCAGCAGCGGGACATCCTCAAAAACTTCTATTCCATCATCAAAAGCGCAGACTCTTACCTCCGCTTTTTCCTGGTAACCGGCGTATCCAAATTCAGCAAGGTTTCTTTGTTTTCAGATTTGAATAACCTGGAAGATATTACGCTCATCCGAAAATACGCCACGCTGACCGGCTATACCCAGGAAGAACTGGAACATTACTTTGCAGGCCGCATCGCGTTGTTGGCAGAAATGGAGAATACGAGCCCTGCGGAGTTGAAAAAAAAGATCGCAGAATGGTACGATGGCTACAGTTGGGATGGAAAAAGGCGCGTGTATAACCCCTTCTCCGTCCTCTCTTTTTTCAGTGGAGAACAATTCCTCAACTTCTGGTGGCAGACCGGCACCCCCAGTTTCCTCATCAAACTGCTCAGAAAAGGCATGCATTACCACCTGGAAGAGGTCGAAGGGGGGCAGGACCTGTTCGAAAGCTATACGCTGGACAACCTGGAATACCGCTCCCTGCTGTTCCAGACCGGGTATTTAACCATACATTCGGTTGAACCCTACGGGTTGTATAGCCTGGGTTATCCCAACAAAGAAGTCCGGGATTCCATGTACCGGCACCTGCTGGGGGCTTTCCGCCATGCCCCTACCGCCGATACCCAACCACTCATCGTCAAGATCAAAAAAGCTCTGGACGCCAGAGATTTGGACCGCTTCATCCAACTGGTTGACATCCTGTTCGAAACCCTGCCGTATCAGATTTTTATCGAAGACCGCGAAGCCTTCTTCCACGCCATCCTCCACATCGCCCTGAACGCTACGGGCATGTTCGTGGAAACAGAAGTCAGCACCTCAAAAGGGCGGGTAGACGCGGTAATCCATTCCGACGACGCGATCTACGTGATGGAGTTCAAGCTGGACGAATCGGCGGATGAAGCCCTCCGGCAAATCCGCCGCCAGCGCTACGGCAGCAAATACCTGGGCCGGGAAAAGGAAGTGCTGGCTCTGGGCATCAATTTCAGTTCAAAACAAAAGGCGGTGGCCGAATGGAAGGCCATGCCGTATAAGGAGTTGCTGGCGGAGGGCTGAGCGGTGTTCGGTGTTCGCAGTTCGCAGTTCGCGGAAGAGCGTAGCGAAGATTGGCGGTGTGGCTACCTGACATTGGCCACACGGAAGCCTGACCTCCCATGGCCCCGTACATCCCCGACCCTTTGGGTATAGGCGTACACAGGCCACAACACCGCTGAGCCCGTACATCCCCGACCCTTTGGGTACGGGGCAGGCGTACACCTCTCAGGCAGCTACTGGCCAACCTTAGACGGATAACCAAAATTAAGCATAACAACCATGAAACTAGGAGCATTTTCCGTAAGCCTCAGCGTCAAAGACATCAACGTTTCCAAAGCATTTTATGAAGCCCTCGGGTTCGAAACCTTTGCAGGCGACATAGAGAAAAATTACCTGATCATGAAAAACGGAAATGCCCTGATCGGGTTGTTCCAGGGGATGTTTGAAAACAACATCCTGACCTTCAATCCAGGCTGGGACGAGAACGCCAACAAACTGGATTCATTTGACGATGTCCGGGAAATCCAGCGGCATTTAAAAGCGAATGGAATAAAACCGGAGAACGAAGCGGATGAAAACACCTCCGGCCCCGCCAGTTTTGTCGTATTCGACCCCGATGGAAACGCTATCCTGATTGACCAGCATGTTTAGAAGCTGTTTGAATTTGATACGGTTCTTTTTCCGCCTGAAGGCACAAAATCCCACTAAGGGTTAGTGCGGATTTGGTATTTTTGTGTTTTCGTGGCAAGAATTTGGCATTAATTTCCCAAATCGGGCATTGCTGTATTTCCAATATATTTCCACCACATTTCTACCACATTTCCACCGCATTTCCACTATATTTCCACCTTATTTCCACCACATCTCTACCGCATTTCCATGAAACGCCTTTGCCTCTTCCTGCCCATATCCTTCTCCCTGCCTGCCCTGGCCCAGGTCGACTCCCTCCAGCAGCCGCCCGACGCCGCCCAGCAGGTGATCGAGGACTTCCTCCAGAACACGGAGAGCGAAGGCGCGTTCGATTTCAATACCATCTTCGAGGAACTACAGTTCTACCAGGAAAACCCCATCAACCTGAACGAGGCCGGAGAGGAGGAACTGCAGGCCCTCAACCTGCTCTCCGACATACAAATCCTGGAACTGCTCAACTACCGGCGCGAAGCGGGCGACCTCCTGTCCCTCTACGAACTGCAGGCCGTGCCCAGCTTCGACCTGCTGACGATCCGCCGCATCCTGCCCTACGTGACGGTAGACAGAGGCATCGACGACTACCAGCTGTCCATACCCCGGATGCTGGCTGAAGGGCAGGACGAGCTCTACCTCCGCTGGTCGCGCATCCTGGAAGAACAACAGGGCTACACCCCGCTCGAAGAAGGGCAGACAGCCCAGCGCTACCTGGGCAGCCCCAACCAGTTCTACCTGCGCTATAAACACGCCTACAGCAACAAGCTCAGCTACGGCATTACCGCCGAAAAGGACCGGGGCGAGGAATTCTTCACCGGCAGCAACCGGCAGGGCTTCGACTTCTACTCCGCCCACCTCTTTATCAAGGATTACAACCGCACCGTAAAGGCCATCGCCATCGGCGACTACGCCGTGAGCTTTGGCCAGGGCCTCATCCTCTATTCCGGCTTCGGGGCGGGCAAGAGCTCCTATGTGATGAACATCAAGCGCACCGCCCGGGCGCTGCGGCCCTACACCTCGGTCAACGAATCCAACTTCCAGCGGGGCGCCGCCGCCACCCTGGCCTTCGGCGAACACCTGGAAGTAACCGCCCTGGCTTCCTACCGCAAACGCGACGGCAACGTGCTGGCCCCCGACACGCTCAGCGTGGACGAGGAAATCCGCCGCATCAGCTCCCTCGACATCGACGGCCTGCACCGCACCCCCAACGAGATCGCCGACGAAAACGCCATCGGCCAAACCACCTTCGGCGGCCGCCTGCGCTGGAAGGGCGCCCGGGGGCACCTCGCCCTCAACGCCCTCTACGAGCAGATCGACGCCACCCTCTCCCTGCGCGACCAGCTCTACAACCAGTTCTACTTCAGCGGCGACCGCCTCTTCAACGCCAGCCTCGACTATTCCTTCATCTACCGGAATTACAACTTCTTCGGCGAAACCGCCATGAGCGACAACGGCGCCATCGCCACCCTCAACGGCCTGCTCCTGGGCCTCGACCGCCGGGTAGACCTCGCCCTGCTGGTGCGCCACTTCCCGCGCGACTACCAGGCCCTCTTCCCCACCCCCTTTGCCGAAACCACCGGCGCCCGCAACGAAACCGGCGCCTACCTGGGGCTGGAGGTACGCCCCCACCGCTACTGGACGCTCAGCGCCTACTTCGACGCCTGGCAGCACCCCTGGCTGCGCTTCGACGCCGACGCCCCCTCCCGCGGCTACGAGTACCGCGCCCGCCTCACCTACTTCCGCAAGCGCAACCTGGAAGCGTACCTGGAAGTACGCGACGAAACCAAAGAAAAGAATATCGACAAGATCGATGGCAAGAACAATTTCACCCTCCCTGCCCGGGTGTTCCAAACCCGCCTGCACCTGGCCAAGACAGTGAGCAAAGCCCTGGAACTGCGCAGCCGCATCGATATCGGCTTTTCGGAGAATGGGATTAACGCCACCCAGCGGGGCTTCGTCATCTATCAGGATGTGATCTTTAAACCCATCGGTTTTCCTCTCTCTTTCACCACCCGCTTTGCCCTCTTCGATACCGACGGCTTCCAGGCGCGCTATTATTCCTTCGAAAACAACCTGCTGTATGCCTTCTCCATCCCGGCCTACTACAACCGGGGAACCCGCTTTTACTTCAACCTCCGCTACCGGGGCATCCGCAACCTCACCATCGAGGCCCGCATCGCGCAGACCTACTGGCGCAACCAGGATACCATCGGCAGCGGGACGGAGAAAGTGCCTGGCCCCCGGCGGACGGAGGTGGGAGCGCAGCTGAAGTACAGCTTCTGAAGTTCAACGATCCAATCAAGCAAATCCTTTCTTCCCACATCCAAACATACGCTCAGGTATCTCCCACCTCCCCTTCCTTTGCTTTCTTCTTAAAATACCGGCGGAAGA
>JAGFJD010000191.1 GCA_024102975.1 Phaeodactylibacter sp.
TTTTCCATCCCAATGAGATGGACACGGTTCAACTGCCCGACGGCAGTGATCTTTTGGTGCGTGTCGCTGCCCTCGATACTTTTTTCCTGGCATTGGAACTGGGCGCCTGCCCCGGAGAAACCGCCGAATATAATGGTGTGCCGCTTCAGCCCGGCCAGGTCGAAAGCTTCCTGTTCGCCGCCGCCAATGGCTGCGATTCTACGGTAGAGGTTACCGCCCTGCAGCTCGACACCTTTTCCAGCACCCTCGACACCGCCATCTGCCGGGGGCAGTTCCTGGATTACAACGGTACGCTGCTGGAGCCCGGCCAGTCCGAAGCAGTCCGGCTCACGGCGGCTAACGGTTGCGACTCCACGGTGCTGGTGCACGTCAGCCCGCTCGACACGTTCTACCTGGCCTTCGGCCTAAGCGCCTGCGCCGGAGAGACAGTTGAATACAATGGAGTGGCGCTGCAGCCCGGCCAAACGGAAATCTTCAGCTTTGCCACCGCCGGGGGGTGCGACTCAACCGTGGAGGTGTCCGTCCTTTCACTCGATACCGTCCTGGCTGTCATCGATACGGCCGCCTGTGAAGGCCGGAGTATCGAGTATAACGGCACGCCAGTGCCTGCCGGGCAATCGGCTGCCTTTCCCTTCCCGGCCGCGAATGGCTGCGATTCCACAGTGCTGGTCAACGTCAATGCCCTGGATACGGCGCTGACGCTGCTGGAGGTACAAGCCTGTTTTGGGGAAACCTATTCGTTCAACGGCATGGAGTTGCCCGGCGGCAGCACGACGCCCTTCCTTTATACCGCTGCCAACGGTTGCGATTCCACCCTGCTGCTCGCCGTGGCCGAACTGGCGGAAATCGAAACTTACGACACCCTGCGGCTTTGCCGGGGGGACACCGTAGAAATCTTCGGGCAGCCGGCAACAGTGCCAGGCGTATATTCAGAAATGTTTACCTCTTCGCTGGGCTGCGACTCTACCCACAATATCCATGTGATCCTGCTGGATACGGCGAGCCTGCAGGCCTCGCTCAGCCAGCTGAGCTGCGCTACCCTTACCGGCAGCCTGACGGTGGAGGCTAACGGAGGGACGCCACCATACGTTTACCTCTGGAACGACGGCCAAACAACAGCCACCGCCACCGTGCTGGCCGGCGGCACGTACTCCGTGACGGTTACCGACGCTGCCGGTTGCCAGAGCATTAGCGTACGGGAGGTGCCGGAGGAGCTTTCCCTGCCGGTTGCCGAACCCGCCGGCGTGCCGGCGAGCTGCTTCGGGGAGCAAGACGGCGCTATCCTGCTGGAAAATGCCTCCGGCGGCACGCCCCCTTACGAGTACAGCCTCGACGGGGATCAATGGCAGTCGGAAAATTTGTTCCCCGGTTTGGCGCCCGGTATTTATGACGTTTACATCCGGGATCGCGAAGGGTGTGAGGCCTCCTATTCCATTTCGGTGGGCGAGCCGGTTCCGCTGGCCGTCCTGCTGCCGGGCGATACGACGCTGCGGCTGGGCGACAGCATAACGCTCACCCCCATCATCCTGTCCGGAACGCCTCTTGTCTACGAATGGGACCCACCGGCCGGGCTTGGCTGCGCCGATTGCCCCAACCCCATCGCCCGCCCGCTGGAGAGTACCATATACCGCCTGACGGTATGGGACAGCGCCGGCTGCGCCGGCTCGGATGAACTGTTTGTTGAAATAGACGGAACGGTACGCCTCTACCTGCCCAATGCTTTCTCTCCGAACGAGGACGGCCGCAACGATCGCTTCACCGTCTTTGCCGGCCCGGAGGTAGAGCGGGTGCAAACCCTGCAGGTGTTCGGCCGCTGGGGCGAGCAGCTGTTCAGGAACGACAATTTCGCCCCCAACCAGGAGAGCCTGGGCTGGGACGGCACGTTCCGGGGGCAGCGGATGCCGGCAGGGGTGTATGCCTTTTTTGCCGAGGTGGTGCTGGCCGATGGGAGGGTAGAAGTGGCGAAGGGGGAAGTGGTTTTGGTGAGGTAATTGCTTTTGCTTTACGGGCTTTTGTTGCGTCATAGGGTGGTGTGTATTAAATCCGTTGAAGTTTCTGTGCGGCTGGAGAGCGGACCTCCAGAGCCTGCCCCGGCTTTTGCCGGGGTCCGCTGGATGGATCAACGGATTGAATACACTGCCCCGGATTCAATTGCTCAGTTGATAGCGGATTTCATCGCCGGCTTCAATGCCGTATTGTGCGCAGAATCCACCGATGACTTCTACAACATAGAG
>JAGFJD010000581.1 GCA_024102975.1 Phaeodactylibacter sp.
AGTCTTCGGCGGAAATCTGCACCTGGTAGGTGCCGGGCTCGAAGACGCCCACGAAGCGGTCGCCGCCGGCAGAGAAGACGGTGGCCAGGCCCGGGCCGGAGAATACCGTCACGGTGTACTCGGAGCCGGGGGTTACCGGGTCGCCGGGAGCGGCGGGGAAGTGGTCGCCGTCGCAGTTATCGGTGACGGACACTTCAAACGCTACGACTGCCGGGTTCATGTCGCAGGGGTCCAGAGTCACCACGATATCCTGGGAAGGATATACGATAACCGGGGCCCAGGTATCGACTTCGCAGGGGTCATCCGGAGGGAGCGTCAGTTCCCAGGCCAGATCGAAAGTGCCGGTGGCAGTAGAAAAGGCTTCCTGTACCCAGTAGACGCGCTGGTCGGCGCCGGTGGTGTTGTCCCAGGTAACCGTCTCCAGGTCCGGGTCATCGGTACAGGCAATATCCGTATCGCCAGGGCACGCGCCGCCATAAGCCACCCGGTGGCGGGAGTCGTAGCTGTTGTCAAGCTGTCCGATCGTCAGATTGGCGCCCGCCGGCACGTCGATGTAGAAGATGCGGTCAGCAGAAGCATTGAGGCAGCTGACGCCCGTCGTGATATCGTTGCCGTACCCTACGGTAGTCCCACTGAACGGGCTGGTCAGCGTAGCCAAATCCTGCGCATTGCCGCAGTTGTCGCCCACCGGCGGGATGAATTCCGTAACCATAACCGTGCCCGGGCAGGGGCTGGCAGGGCTTGGCCAGGTATCGATGAGGATGTAGTACGTGGTTCCGCTGGTCACTGTTGCAGTAATGTTCTTGGAAGAAGTGGAACTGGAAATGCCAGCTACGCAGGTACCTCCGCTGGTGGGGCAGCCATTGTATACGGAAATCTGCGTGAAGGTCTGCCCGGAGTAGGCCACGTTAATTATCATGTTGGAAGCCGGAGTAAAGGTAAACAGGGCTTCATTTCCGCCATAATAAGAGGAAGTAACCGGGCTGCAAACGGCAGCATTAGTGGATGTAATGTCGTTGCCGCCACAAGTGGGCGCCCCGCTAAAAGGCAGAGAGCTGATCACAGTAGCATTGGGACAGGTCGTCGCGCCAAGCTGATAGGAGCTGAAAAATCCTATCACCAGCAGGACTGCCCAATATCGGGCAAGTTTTGCCGGCACCTTACCCAAAAGGGAAGGGGGGATAAATGTAGAGTTCGTTCTTTCCATAAGATCACGATTTGCTTAAAGAGATTATATATAAGAATCAGGTTCCGTTGCTATTTTCCGGCAGGCCGGCGCACTCAGGGAGCATCGTACCGCCAGAAGTTTGTTTGTTTAGGTCATCGCTTTAAAAGATAATAAGGAAAGAATTTTGTACGTGAAGTCAAAAAAATCAGGCGTACCTTTTGTACTCCTGCAGCCGGCAAAAAAACCGGCTGGCTTCAGTTGCAGCCAACTGACGTGCGCCAGTTGAGTGCCTCTCGCAATAAATGAGTTTCTTTTACAGGAATAGTTTTGGGAAAATGAAGTGCGGCTTAAGTGCGGGTGAAACTGGGGCAGGATTCATAAATGGCTAGAATCCAGCGTTTTACACAACCTGCCTTTTGTTCTGATGGTAGTTCGATCATAGATAACCGAAACTTTAATATACGCTTTTTTATGGATTAGCCCAATCAAAGTTAAACAAAATTGAAAATTAGCCAATGTTTTGGCTTGATTTTTTGGTTTTCTCGCTGCTCAGCAATTGGGCAGGAGATGAGGACGGGCCATGTCCTCTTCTATTTATTGCGGGCCACCTAAAGGTAACCCGTCCGAAAACAAAAGGCCGGGCAGCCCCGAAGGGCTACCCGGCCTTTTTTGTGTGGGCCACTTAAAAGCTTGCCCGGCTTGCAAGACGGGCTTACCCGGCTTAGATAAGACGGGTGGCCCGCCCGGTTATTCGATGATAACCATCTTCCTGGTTGCTGTGTATTCAGACGTCTCTACGGTGTAGTACAGCACGCCGGTTGCCGGCAGCGTGTGGGAGCTCAACGCGATGTTGTTGTACCCCTTCACGCCGTCCATGCGCACCAGCCGCAGCACCCTGCCCGTCACGTCGCTGACCGTCAGCGTCACCTTGTCGTCAGACGGCAGGTTGAAGCCGATCAGCGTCTCGCCCTTGAACGGGTTCGGCGTGTTCTGGTACAGC
>JAGFJD010000267.1 GCA_024102975.1 Phaeodactylibacter sp.
CATTTTCTGGCCCGTGTAAAAGTGTAAGCGTGTAAAGGTGTAAAAGAAATTGGCTCCCAATCATTTACACGTTTACACTTTCACACCTTTACACAAGTAGCCCCCAAAATGTCCAGTGGTCTGTCATGGGTTCATGGTTGCATGGTTGCATGGGGTCATATAACCATATAACCATATAACCATATAACCATCTGACCATCTGACCATATAACCATATAACCATCTGACCATGTGCCTAGCCATACCAGGAAAAATCCGATCCATCGAACCGGCCGACGGCCTCATCCGCCGGGCTAAAGTCGTATTTGGAAGTATCGTCAAAGAGGCGTACCTTGATATGATTCCGCAGGCCAGAGAAGGGGATTACGTCCTCGTGCATGCCGGCGTGGCCATCAACCTGGTCAACGAGGAAGAGGCCCTGAAGACCTTCGCCCACCTGGAGCAGTACGGCGGGCTGGAGGATTTGCTCCCGGAAAATACGGTCAACGGCGGACGGTAGACGGCGGACGACGGACCCTCTCCCCCTCCCTCGGAGGGGGTCGTGGGGAGGCTTGACGTCGGCAACAATATTACAATATTACAATTTAGCAATATAACAATATAGCCATCGCCCCCCATAACTCCGCACCATACCCTGATCAGAAAAAGCAGCATGAAGTACCTGACAGAATACCGCGACCCCGAGCTGGTGGAAAAGTACCTGCGAGAGATCGAAAAGGTAACTACCCGCCCCTGGGCGTTGATGGAATTTTGTGGTGGGCAGACCCACAGCCTGGTCAAGAACGGGCTGGTTAACATGCTGCCCAAAGAGATTCGCCTGGTGCACGGCCCGGGCTGCCCGGTCTGCGTGACGCCGCTCGGGGTGATCGACCAGGCCCTGCAATTGGCCTTCAAAGAAAATGTGATCCTTTGCTCTTTCGGGGATATGCTGCGTGTGCCCGGCACCGAGAAGAGCCTGCTGCAGGCAAAGGCGGAAGGCGCCGATGTACGCTTTTTCTACTCCCCGATGGAAGCCGTAAAGCTGGCCAGGGATAACCCGGAAAAGGAGGTCGTTTTTTTTGCGGTAGGATTCGAGACAACTGCTCCCGCCAATGCCCTATCCGTTCTGCACGCCCAGCAATATGGCCTGAAAAACTACTCTCTGCTCACTTCCCACGTGCTGGTGCCGCCCGCCATGCGCGCGATCCTCGAAGACGAGGAGAACCACATCGACGGTTTTCTGGGCGCAGGTAATGTCTGTTCTGTCATGGGGCTGGAAGACTACGAGCCCATCGTCGAAGACTACCACATCCCTATTGTCGTTACGGGTTTCGAACCCGTAGACCTGGTGCAGGGCATCCTCATGCTTATTGTGCAACTGGAACGGGGCGTTGCCCGCTTGGAGAACCAGTACAGCCGGGTGGTGCCCTACGAAGGCAACCCGGCCGCCCGCAGGGCCATCTGGCAGGTATTCGAGCCCACTCACCAGGAATGGCGGGGCATCGGCACCATGCCGGGCAGCGGCCTGAAGATGCGCAGTGCTTTCGCCGATTTCGATGCGAACGTGAAGTTCGCCCTGTCGCCCCGGGAAATTCCCGACAGCCAGGAATGCATCGCCGGCGAGATCCTCAAAGGGCATAAAAAACCGTTGGACTGCCCGCACTTCGGGAAAAAGTGTACGCCGCTCAACCCGCTGGGGGCGCCGATGGTGTCTTCGGAGGGGGCCTGTGCGGCTTATTATCACCTGATGGCTGAGCACATTGTAAACTAAGTAATTTTTCGTTTCTGCTTTTCAGCGAAATTATAAAAATGGAGATAACAGATATTGCCTTCCCATGAAAAGTAATAAATGCAATGCCGAGCCATTTGATCAACGGGCTTTCGATATGAGTGAGTTGGCGGGCGTTCTCAGGAGAATGCCTTTCTTTCCTTCCTTTATTACCGGCAATGTAGAAAGCACCGGGGTAGTATCCTGGATGGACTATGATCAGGATTGCGACCCCGACCTGTTTATGATCAAAAGTGGCCACAGCCATCCTACGGGTATGGAAAACAACCGCTTTTATCATAATGTGCTGAGAGAAACGGGTACCCTGGGCTTTCAGCGGGTTTTTACGGCCGGGCTGGTTAATCACCTGGACCTTGACTTTCAAGCCAGCTGGGGCGATTACGATAACGATGGGGACATGATGGATATCAGCGAACTCGCACCCGGCTTTTATTACCTCTGCGCTACTTCGAGAACAACTACCGTTTCAAAGAAATTAATTATTCAGTAGAGTTTGTGCAAGCATAAGTATGTGTTTAGCGTCGAGGTGACATCCTTTTTGCCCCTGCTCCTGGCGATTAAGCTTATTCCTTTATTCCTAAAGATTGAGGACAAAAAGGGTGTCATCTCGTTCCAGTGTCAGGCCTTTCCAGATGACACCTTTCGCCGTTGAACAATAGTGCTACAAGCGGAAGGTTCGGTGAATAGGCGAAAGATGTCACCTGGAGCACCGCTAAACATATACAAGCATAAACTCTAGTAAAAACGAACAAGATGATTAGGTACACTATTGTTCCTGCTATCCGCTATTCCCTTTTTTCATATAAATGCTTTTTCTCAAGGTTCATATCCTACTGACCCAAAAGAAGCCGTGCTGGCCACCGGTGATTTGAATCATTTTTTGATGGCCTTAATAGAACTGGAGACTAACGAAGACACTGTATCTGTCTTACAAGAAATGTATTTCGACAAAGCATCACCCGGCTTGCAGGAATACATCAGAAGGTTTGAACTGGATGGACTAGCGGGGGCATTTGCGCAGAAAGTTACGGTTATGAAGCCAAGAACTAGCTCGAAACCCAGTTTCGCAAGCAGGGATGCCTTCCGTGTAATAGAAAAAGTGGCAACCTAAACTCGAACGCTTGTGCGGCTGCACAGACGGGGATAAATCCCCAACAAACTTTAAAGTGTTAAAAAATTTGCTTTAGCTTATACTTTATTTTAAATTGGAGAACACTAAGCGTTCAAGAATTTCTTCTACCACATTCTATACAATAAATAAACACTACGTAATAGTATTAGAGCTTCATGTTGGGAATTTAGAAAAATAGTGTTTCTACCAGTTCTTCTTACGTTCGCTATTGCAACTGGGGAGAATTCCCTTCGATATTGCTTTCTGACATCCGCTTGTTCTTAAAAGTCCAGTATTCTGCTTAAGCAGCCGGGTTTCCCAGTACAATGGCTAACGTGTATTTTTCATCTAAAAAATCGAATGCTTTATGAAAACATTTCACTCTGATAGTGTACGTAAGCACACATTTATCCGCCAAGCTGCAATTTTTATTCCTCTTTTTTTGACAATGCTGATAGCTGTTTCCGTTAATGTAAGCGCGCAAAGTGTTTCCGTCTTAGAAAGAACGCAAAAAGCAGAACTAGTTTTTGAGGGCAAAGTGGTGGCCAAACACAGTTTTTGGAATAGCTCGAAAACCAAAATCTTTACTGCCCATCAAATACAAGTCTCCAAAGTATTTAAAGGCAATGTAGAAGAAGTCATTGAAATTATAAGCCACGGTGGGACAGTGGACGGGTTAACTCATTACTATTTTCACGAAGTAGGCTTACTCCCGCAGGATGAGGGCATCTTTTTTTGCAGTTATTACCCTAACGGGGAGGATATCTTCCTGATGCTTAAAGGACAATATGGTTTCGTCAAATATGGTACTCGTGAAAGTGGTTTTCAGGCGGATGACCGGTCTGTTCATTATCAAAATGCACAGGAGGAGGTCATAGATGTCATTGTGTCAACCACCCGAATAGAGCCGAAAAAATACCGAAACAATTATTTTGAAAATGCGGTTGAAGAGTGGCTAACACAAAACCTGAACCTGTTTACTTTAAATGACACGATCATCCAATTCAGCTTTGACAACATCCTGATTAATGACCAAGGTGAAGTAGCATTTGATGTGATGGCAAAATCCAATATGGAAGGTATTAAATTTGCTGCCTCCAGTATATTTATACAATACAGCATAGAAGCTTTTGGAGAATACGTCGTTCAAAACTACGAAGTGGAAGTAGAAAAGGGAACGATTATTGAGAATGAAATATATACTTTGACTATTTCAGATGAGGCTGAAGATATCGTCGAAATTGTTATTAGTTCCGACCCTGAACCTAATGAGCTTTATGCGCTCAGCCAACTTGATGAGCAAATTCTCCATATAGAGATGAATGTCGAGAATATTTACGAATTAGCTACTCTTTCCTTCGAAGACTTTTTAATGGCACATGAAAGCCTATATTATGATGAAGAAAGCGAAGAATACGTTAGTTTTAACAAAATCATTGTTTCTCCTCCCATACATCCCTTCCTGGGCCCCAGTATTTCCGGATTTGAACCGGAACGCATTACCGCTGGCACGAAAAGCATTCTGACGATCACTGGAACCGGATTCGGCACGGAAAAGGGCAAGGTTGTATTTCCGGATGGAGACGCACGGCCCGGATTTTTCTGGGTCACGGAGACTGACCCCGTTGATATTGTTCAATGGACAAACGAATTGATCAAAGTGGAAGTGCCCTCGGTGGAGGCCGGCGCTTATTCAGGCTCTCCGGCGGCAACAGGCTCCTTCAAAGTCGTGTTGCCGGACGACGGAGGCGAGGCAGAAAGCGGCACCCCTTTGTTTATTGATTATGCTGTTTTTAATTTTAGAAAGGCATCCACAAACGAAGCTGTATTCTTAAATATTTCAGATAATGAAGCTGGGGATGGGGATGCCGATGGCACCCTTTACTTCTGGTTGGACGATGACCTGAACGGCACGCCGAACGCAAGAATGGTTGTAGAAAAGGCACTATGCAACTGGAATGAAAAAACAAACATAAAATGGGGGCTGAAACCACTGCCGTCTTCCAATACGACGTTTGGGGATTTCGACAATGTAAATTTACTCTATTTTGCCGGAGAAGAGGAATTTACCGGTGCTTTGGAAATGGCTCCGGCAAAGACAATAATTGTTATAGACAACAGAGCAAGATTGCAAGCCTGTCAACCAAGTGCCGAACCCTTCCTGAGAGAAGTCGATATAGCATTCAGAGAAGATCCTATCAATGCCGATCCCGGCGCTACGGGCGGTTGGAATTTCAGCCTGATGGATGAAGCAGCGCCTGACGAAATGGATTTTTATTCAACCATATTGCATGAATTAGGGCACGCTCATTTGCTAATGCATGCAAAATTCGGACAGATCATGGCACCTATTCTCGGAGTAGGCGATAATGAAAGAACCATACAGGAATTTGATAAAATGGGTGGGCAATATGTTTTAGCCACAAGCAGTTCCAATTACGACGATGTGATTTGTCCGAGTAATATAGCAAAGGTCAAACAAGAAGCCTTTTGCAGCCTGGATGCAACTGAGGAAAAGGCTAGGACTTTGGGGCTTAAAGTAAATTCGATATTACATGACAACCGGCTGCTTATCGAAAATATTCAAGAGGAGTTTCTGGAGCTAGAGGCCTGCTTATATGGACTACTTGGGCAAAAACTATGGTTGCATACGTTGAGTTTGACACCAAATGAGAACAGCAGTATCCTGGTGGATACTCCCCTTCCATCGGGCTGCTATTTCCTCTCCGTGACGGAGAAGGGCAATAAGGTGCGCTCTTTTGGAACCTATAAACTCGTTAAACCATGAGAGCGCTCTTTCTAACGTGCATCACAACGATCCTGGCATTTGGTTGTTTTTTGTCTAGGCCATCAACCGGAGCCCAAAAAGAAGAATGCCAAACCTACTTTGAGTTTGTCAAGGAAAACTGGATCAATGACGGTTCTTATATTTTTGGCTTCAAAGGAAACCCTAAATATTGGAGTGAAAACCAGAATACCTATTTCAGTTGGAAATGCCTAGAAGGCTTGCCAAAAGAGCAACTATTGGAGTTGTTTGGAGAACCTACCCGGACGGCCAAAATGCCTCATTTTAAAGTAAACTCTGTAACCTATTGTACGCAAGACAAATGTCGGGACAGTAAGGATATAATGAGTTTACCTTATGGGGGCGTTATTTTCGAATTTGATAGCAACGACAATGTAAATTCTATATGGGTAGAGCCTCCTTTAAAGTAAGGCAATATAGCCTATGTATATTTCGGGCCAAAAAAACGTCCTCCCTCCCGCGCCATCCTCCGCAACAGCGGGCTGCACCGGTACCGGTCCTCCAGGTACTCCGCATGCAGGCGGTCGAGCGTGGTGACGCAGTGGTTGATCCCCTTCTCGTCGGCCCACTGCAGCAGGCCCTTCGGGTAATTGACTCCTTTCGTCATCGCCAGCTCGATGTCGTCGCGGGAGGCTATGTTGAGGTAGAGGGCGTCGGCAGCTTCGTTGATCAGCATGACGAGGATGCGCCAGAGGATTTGCTGGCCCAGTTTTTTGTCTTTGGTGGGTTCCGGGATTTGGGCGCCTTCGCGGTAGTCGTAGAAGCCGCGGCCGGTTTTCCTGCCGAGCCATCCGGCTTCCATCAGGCGTTTCTGGGTGAAGGAGGGTTTGTAGCGCGGGTCGTAGTAGAACGCCTGGAAAACGGTTTCGGTGACGGTGTAGTTCACGTCGTGGCCGATGTAGTCCATCAGGGCGAAGGGGCCCATGCGGAAGCCGCCCAGTTCCGTCATCGCCCAGTCGATAGTGGGGGCGTCGGCCAGCCCTTCCTCCAGGATGCGGAGGGCCTCCCCGTAGAAGGGGCGCGCCACCCGGTTGACGATGAAGCCGGGGGTGTCTTTGGCCACCACGGTGGTTTTGCCCCAGCTCTGGATCAATTCAATGGATTGCCGCAGCGTTTCTCCGCTTGTCTGCACAGCGGGGATGATCTCCACCAGTTGCATCAGGGGCGCCGGGTTGAAAAAGTGGATGCCGATCACCCGGGAAGAATCCTTGCAGGATGAGGCAATGGAAGCAATAGAAAGGGAAGAAGTATTGGAGGCGATTATGCAGTCGTGGGGGACGATGTCTTCCAGTTGTTCGAAGACGGCCCTTTTTACGTCCAGGTCTTCGACAATAGCCTCGATGGCCAGGCCTGTGCCCTCGCAGGCATAGATGGAGTCCACAAAGTGGATGCGGCTGAGGATGGCATCGGCTTCCTCCTGCTTCAGCTTTCCCTTTTCCGCCAGCCGCGCCATGATTTTTTGCAGGCTGCCTTTTGCCCGCTCCAGGGCTGCCGGGTTGTTGTCGTAAAGGAATACCTCATGCCCGGCCGTGGCGGCCACCTGCGCAATGCCCGAACCCATGGAGCCGGAACCGATGATGCCTGTTTTCATGGAGTGATTGTGTGAACGTGTGAAAGTGTAAATGTGTAAATGTGTAAATGTGTAAATGTGTGGAAGGGCCGCCGGCTTTTACACGTTTACACCCTTACACCTTTAGACAATTCTTCAAGCCCTAAAAATCCTTCTCCTCGTCGTACCCGACGATGTAAATGCGGATTTTGACGCCCTCCACCTCCTGTATGCCTTCCTCGATGCCCATGACTTTCAGCTGGTTGGAGGCGAAGATCAGGTAAAGCCCTTCGGGTATGTCGATGGACTGGCAGTAGTAGGCCAGTTGCTTCAGCCCTTTCCGGATTTGGTAGCTGTCGCGGTAAATTTTGGTTTCGATGACGTATTCCGCGCCTTTGTAGTTAACGATGATGTCGCTTCGCCCCAGTCCGGTGTCGGCTTCCAGGTAGCTCCGGGCCTCGATGCGCTCCAGGAAAAGGGAGATATAGGTTTCGAAGCTGTACTTCAGGGCGGCTTCTTTGATGGATTTATACTCGCCGGTGGCTTCGTCCTTTTCCCTGAAGGCTTTGAAGCTGCGGCGTTTTACATAGTTTTTGTAGTTGGAGATCAGGAAGTCGAAGTCAATCCTGCCATCTTTGACCAGGTCGAAAAAATCGGGTAGTTGGTTAAAGAAATAACCTCTTTCCCCGTTTGTGTAAGGGTAGAAAGCCTTATAGATGCGTTTTTTGTACAATGGCACCCAGAATTCGACGTAGCCTTTCCCATTGTCCCGGATAAGGCCGTTGGTGTGGAGCACCTTGATGGCTTCCCGGTCGATGTCGAATTCGATTTCTTCATCCCGGTACAGCAGCCTTTCGACAAAGGGCCGGTATTGCCTGGCTTTGTTCAGGATGTTGGCTACGTTCTTGTCTATGGCCAGGCGCAGGTACCAGTCTTCCACCTCCAGGTAATCCTCAAAAGTGATGGCGGGTTTCCCTTCGCACCGTTCCACCAGTTTATGGGCGAACCCATTAACCAACCCCGGTTGGTTGGCTGTGATCTGGCTGATCTTTTCTTTGACCTCTTTTTCAAAAAGCTGGCCGGTTTCCATTTCGTGTTGCCCCAGCAATTCGAAAGTTTCCTTATCGGTGAAGTATGGTACATCAAGGTTATCCGCAATATTAAAGGGGGAAGCATTGTCTTGCACGACGCCCACGATGTTGCTTACGCCAACCAGGATGACGCTTTTTAGGCCGTGCGATGCCCTGCTGTGGTAAGCGTTTCGGATGGTATGCAGGAACTGTCCGAACAATTCAGAGTTCAGGCCTTCGACTTCGTCGATAATCAAAATATATTTTCCCTCCCGGGTTTGCTCGATCTCATTAAGCAATTGCCCAAAATCGCTGGCTTGCAGCTTCAATCGCCAGCCTTCGGCTATCTTCCTTAGAAGGTAAGTCAAAAAAGTACTCAACGGCGCATCCCGGAAATTTTCCACGTTGATGTGGCAGACTTTATACTCCTGGCGTTCCAGTTCGTCAGCTAATAACCGAAAGTAGGTGCTCTTGCCCGTCTGCCTCGGCGCCCAGATGGTAAAATACCGGCTCCTCCTGACGTAGTCCATCCCCTTTTCGATGAGGTCTTTGCGCGGCAGGGTATAATGCTCGGATGGAATGTTCGGCCCGGAGGTGTTGAAATAGCGCTTTCCTTTCTGCATGCCTGAATCCGCTTTGTAACTTTTAAAAAACAACTTCACGCCCATCTGTTCAAACAGTGAAGTTATTTTTTAACCAGAACCTGGTTTTGCGAAGATAAGGAAAAGAATACAGAAACTTATTGTGGCGGGATCGCGGGCAGTACAGGATTTATTATGGCAAAATAATCAGGCCTCTTCGTTTAACTGTTCATTGACGTAGCCTTCCCAATCCGGCCCGGGCGATTTTTGAAGAACGTGTTTTATCCACGCCTCCCGCTCAAAGGCCAGGATGCGAAGCTCCCAGACACAGGCCGCTTCTCCGCTGGCGGTTATTTCCTCAAAAGCGAGCGGCGCTTCCGGCCAGGCCCGGAACACCCGGTGGCGCAGCTCGTTGTCCCTTTCCCACCAGTCAATTGTGATGGTATTAAAAAGCCGGGCCTGGTGAATAATGACGAAGGCCAGGGCGTAGCGCTCTTCCGTAATGCCGGGGGTAGGTAATGTCAGTCGGGTGATTTCCCGGGCGCATTGCAGCAGCGTTTCGCCCGGCCGTTCGTCGTCTTGGCAAATGCCATATATTTTGGCCGTCCATTCCTCATGAAACAAATACTGCAGGAAACGGACGGGCCGGGTTTGATGGGCTTTAGGCGTTGGGCGTTGCACGGGCATGCTGCATGTCTTCGTAGAAAAAAGCACCCGGGAAACCGGCATCTGCCTTTTTCTGCTTGCCGCTCCACAATTCGATGTCGAAGCGAAAGACGGCGGTGCGCTTCCATTCCTCGGGGGTGGCAGGCCGGTAGTCCTCTCCGGGCCGCAGGTGCGGGAAATACTTGTCGAGCAGCAATTGCAGGGCCGCAAAGCCTTCTTCCTCGTCCGAAACAACCTGCACCTGCCCAAAGGCAGTCACCCCCTGGTACTCCACGCTCATCTCCAGCGCCTCTTTGGCTGGCAGCAGCCGCCCCATCTCGCTGATGCTGAAGCAGGCCCGGGGGTTCAGTTCCAGGATGCTTCGGGTGCGCCCCTCCCGGGCCGTGTGGAAATAAATGGCATGCCGGGCTTCGTCGTAAACAAAAATGTTGCTGTTGATGAAGGGCTGCCCGTCCTGGCTGAAGGAAAAAGCCGCGAAGGGCGCCCGCCCCAGGAACGCCCGGATCCAGGCTTCATCCTCCACGGCGCGGTCTTTGCGGCGCAGCTCGTTGGGCGCCTGCTGTAAGTATGGCTTTGGCATGCTGAATGTTTTTTCTGCAAAGAAAAGAGGAAATTGGTTTGGTGTAAAGAGCCAATTTAATAGAAATGATAAGGCCAATTGCCTTTTTCTGGCGAGTCGGGTAAAATTTATGAGGTGCGATATGCGATTTGGCTCAGCGGCCCGGGAGCGCCGGCCGGGCAGGGCAGCCTGGGGCAAATCAAACATCAAACATCGCACATCAAACATCTCACCTTAAAAAACCCCAAATCACTTTTCTCCCATATCCACCATCGGCAACACGATAAACGAAGCCTGCCCCGCCGAATGGTACACCGTATTATCGGCCGTCACCTTCCTGCGGCTGCTCTCAAAGGGCTCGCCGGTGTTGGGGTTGACGTCCCAGCGGGGAAAGTTGCTGCTGGAGATGTCGACGCGGATGCGGTGGCCTTTTTTGAAGACGTTGGCCGTGGGGAATGGTTCGATGGTGATTTCGTACACCTCGCCCGGGGTGATGAGGCTTCGCTGGTGGCGGCCGTTGCGGTAGCTCATGCGCGCGATGGCGTCGGTGAGGTTCAGGTCGAAGCCGGCGGGGAAGTCCTCGCCGGGCGGGTAGACATCGAGCAGTTTGACGGTGAAATCCGTGTCTTTGGCGGTGGAGGACACCCAGAGGCGGACGGTGATGGGGCCGATGGCCTGCACGTCTTCCTCCAGCGGCGCCGTCTGGAACACCACCACATCCTGCCGTGCCCGCAGGGGCAGGTAGGGCGGGCGGCAACCCACGAAATCGGGCCGTTCCCGCTGGTCGTAAGCGCCGTCTTTGACCCGGGCTGACACGTTGCCGCCCAGGGTGGGTACGGGGTGGGCGGGATTGAAGGTGAAGGTAGTGGCGGAAACGCTGTCGGCCGGCGCTAGGGCGCTCAGGCTGCCGCCGGCGTGGAAGTAAAGCGTATCGGGCTTTGCATGGGGCAGGGGCCAGCCGTCGGCCTCCAGCCAGTATCCGCCGTGATTCAGCCGGCCGGCCTCGTTTTTGCTGCCGTCGCCGGTACCCATGACGAAGAGCTGGACGGGTTTGTCCGGAATGCCTTCCGTTTTTTTCTCTTTGAGCAGGTAGTCGAACCAGCGAACCTGGAAACCGCTGTGAAAATCGGGGATGGCCGCCGCCGGGCCGAAGTCGACATCTCCGGCGTAGGTACGCTCGTTGCCGCTGTGCGTCCAGGGGCCGATGATGAGCCACTTGGGGGTGGATTGCCGCCGGGACAACTCCAGGTAATTCTGTATCGTGCCGGGCAGGAAAATATCGTACCAGCCGCCGACGTGCACCATGGGCACGTCGGCCGTCTGATTGTAGTATTCCTCCCAGTTGATGCCGATGGCCTTCCAGTAGTCGTCGTAATTGCCGTGAGCATATTCCTCCAGTAGGTAATCCTCGAAATTCGGGGCGATGGACAGCGGGCTTAGCCCCCGCCGGAAGGGCCAGGCGTGGTACCAGTCGTCGACCTGTTCGCGTTCGAAGTGCGCCTTCACCACGGGGTTGTCGATCTCCATGGGGATTTGCCGGAAGGCCCAGGTGAGTTCCCTGCCCAGCTCGAAGGCGCCGCCCTGCCGCACGGCGTGGTCCCAGGCGTTAGCCATGCCGCCCATGTTGATGATCATGGCGGAGAGGCCTTCGGGGTTGAGCTTCGAGGCGTCGGCCTGCGTATGCGCGCCGTAGGAGGTGCCCCACATGCCGACCCGGCCGTCGGCATAGGGCAGGCGGGACAGCCATTCTACCGTGCGGGCGCCGTCGGGGGCTTCCAGGGGGTTGTATTTGGTGAACGTGCCGCCGGAAGCGTATCGCCCGCGCAGGTCCTGCAGGGCCACGATGTATCCCTGGCTGGCGAAGTAAGTAGCCTGCGGGATGAAGCGCCCGGACGATTTGCCGTAGGGCGTGCGTTGCAGCAATACCGGCAGGCGGCCAGGCAAGGGCTGTCCGCCGATGGCCGGCCGGTAGATGTCGGTGGCCAGCAGCACGCTGTCGCCCGCCGGGATCAAAACGTTGTGCTCGACGACAACCTTGCCGAGGGCTTCCTGGCCGTAGGAGGGAATCATGAGGCTGGCCAGCAAGGGGATAACAAGGCTAACCTGTCTTATCAACCCTGCGCCAACGGGATTGTCCTGAATCCTGATCATCCTGTCAATCCTGTCTGCTTTAAGCCGCCTGAGTATCTCCAGGGCAGCCAGGCAGGCGCAATAATTCTGTCCTTTTTTCATGATGTCATTTGTGAGATGCAAAGCCTTTGGGTTTACGCGAATGAAATTACCATTCCACTTCAAATAATTCTCTCTGCTTTGAAAAAAATTGGTTTGTTTCTCCGGCTTCAGATAAGCTATCAGGGCAGGGAAATACTTAAATTGGCCTGTCGGGCAGGCGCAAGGGAGCTGTGTTGATAAGTCCAATTTTTAGAATAAGTAAGCAGTCAGACGGTATTATACTGACGCACGGCAGGTTTTGTCGGCTACAAAACCCGCCGGGTCAGTATATACTGGCATCGCTGGTTTTGCTCCTGACAAAACCACGCGTTCGCCAGTATAATTTGCCAATAAATTGGGACATTCGCGAGAGGCTCCGCCTTCGCCGTGCCGATAGCCATACGGCACAGCGAAGGCATGCGACTGGCGTAAATCAACATCTTTTGCGGTTCGCGCAAGTCGCATGCCTTCGCTAAAGCTACGGCAGCCGGAGAGAGACTTGCTTATTGTGCCGCATCGCGTCATACCTGTCCACCGGAGTTTTAGCGAAGGTGGAGACGCTCACGAACGATCCAATTTGATAATTAATTTAATATGGCAATATAACAATCTACCCATGTCCCTCCCTTTAACCTTCACTGCCCTCGAATGGGCCGACAGCCGGCAGCCCAAATTCCGCCAGCTCTATGAGCATATCCGCCGGGCCATTCTCGACGGACAGTTGAAGGCGGGCGAACAACTCCCCCCCAGCCGCACGCTGGCCCGGGAGCTGAAAGTCTCCCGCACTACCGTCCTGCAGGCCTACGAACACCTCGCAGCCGAGGGCTACCTCAGCGGCCAGGCCGGCGCCGGCACGTTCGTCAGCGAGCAGGTTCCGGACCAGCTGATCCGGCCGGGCGTGCCGGCGGCGAAGGCTGCTGCATCGCCAACGCCGCCTCTGCTTTCCAAAAGAGGGGCGGCGATCAGCCAGCTGCCGGCGAGCCGGGCGCCGGGCAGCCCCAACCTGCTGCCCTTCCGCCCCGGCGTGCCCGCCCTGTGGGATTTCCCCTTCCAGCAGTGGTTCCGCCTGATGAGCCGGCAGAGCAAGTCGCTGGGCTTTGAGGCCTTCGGCTACGGCGACGCCGCCGGCTACCGGTCCCTGCGGAGGGCCATTGCGGCCTACCTGCGCCAGTCGCGGGGCGTGCGCTGCGAGCCGGAGCAGGTCATCATTGTCAATGGCATTCAGCAGGCCCTCGGGCTGGCCTGCCAGTTGCTGCTTGACCCCGGCGACGGCGCCTGGATCGAAGATCCCGGCTACAACGGTGCCCGCGAGGCCATGCGCCTCACCGGCGTCCGCCCCATCGCCGTGCCGCTGGATGCGGAAGGGCTGTTGGTAAAGGCGGGACAGGAGATCGCCCCCGATGCAAAGCTGGCCTACGTGACGCCTTCCCACCAGTACCCCCTGGGCGTCGTGATGAGCCTTGCCCGACGCCTCGAACTGCTCGAATGGGCCGCCCGCCACAACGCCTGGATACTGGAGGACGACTACGACAGCGAGTACCGCTACAGCGGCAAGCCCCTGGCGGCCCTGCAGGGCATCGATCATAACAACCGGGTGGTGTACCTGGGCACCTTCAGCAAGGTGTTGTTTCCTGCCCTGCGGTTGGGTTATATGGTCGTGCCGCCCGCCCTGGCTGAGCCGTTCCGCCTCGCCAAGGACTATACCGACCGCGGCAACAGCATCCTGGAGCAGGCCACCCTGGCCGCCTTCCTGGAGGAAGGGCAGTTGGAGCGCCACCTGCGCCGCATGCGCCTGCTATACCAGGAACGACAGGAGGCGCTGGTGTACTGGAGCGAAAAGCTGCTGGGGCAGGCCCTGCGGGTGAACCCTTCAGATACGGGCCTGCACGCCGTGGGCTGGCTGGAAAAGGACCGGGACGACCGGCGGGTGGCGGAGTTGCTGCGCCAACATGAGGTGATCGCCTCGCCGGTTTCGGGGTACACGCAGGAATTCCGGCAGGCGCCGGGGCTGGTGCTGGGCTATGCGCCGTATGGGGAGGAGGCGATCCGGGGAGCTTTAGAAAAGGTAGCGGAGGTATTGGAAGTAAGAGGAGAATGAAATGGGGAAATGCGTGGAAATACATGGAAACTGCCGGGTTTGCAATGTGGAAACCGCCGATAAACCCGGGGATAGGTCAAATAAATGTGTCCCCAGGTTCTTAACAGGCTGGTTTTCCAGGGCAATTTTGAACTTTAGAGCATGTTTGGAGGTGGTGCTTTTGAGGCGAAAATGTCAGATTTTGGGTTCTCACGAAGTCTTTGATCCCGACACGTTAGTCGTCGGGGGCATTTTTCCGCCCCATAGCAGCGCTACGGGGCGGA
>JAGFJD010000290.1 GCA_024102975.1 Phaeodactylibacter sp.
CGGCGCTGCTCCGACGTCGCCCCGTTTGCCGTGGCCAGGAACGGCCTGTCCGCCGCCACGTCCAGCTTCGCGATGATGTGCTTGCCCACCAGGCGCTGTAGGCTATCGGCGCCGATGCCCACAAAGCGGTATTCCCGGAAAAAGAACTTGCGCCCCGTATGCGAAGGGATCACCTCTTCCACCACCAGTTCCGACTGGTCGAGCACCACCAGGCTGTCGCCCTGGAGCAGTACCGCCCGCGAGGGCTTAGCCTCCAGGCAGTAGCCCCTGCCCGAGAATTCCAGGCTGCCCTTGTGCGCCCGGTACCGCACCTCCAGCATATCCTCCGACCGCTGGAACTCCAGGTGCAGGTGCTTCATCGTGCCGAACAGCCGGTTTTAAGATGTCCAGAAGCCATGCTCAAAGAGCGGGAGCAGGAAGAGCCCCAGGGAAAGGAAAAGGCAAAACATCACGGCCTCCGCCCGCAGGTCGCCCGTGCGGATGCGGTAGCCCGGGTTGCCGGGGATCACGAAAGGGTTCTTGGTGATGGGGTAGAGCAGGGGCACCCCCTGCAGCGTCATCATGTCGAGCATCAGGTGCGAAAAATAAGCAAAGAAGAATACCAGCGCCAGGCTGTTGGCGCCGGAGGCAAGCTTCTCTGCGATGGCGATAGCCAGGGTCAATGCCGCCAGCGTCACGCCGCTGTGGGTAACGGTGCGGTGGCCGTAGCGGCGGTTGATGGCAACGGAGATTGGCCTTAGCAGGCTGCCGATAAGGGATTTGGGGTGGTCGATGTCGGGCAGCAGGGCGGCGCCGACGGCTAGGCCCATGCAGAGGGGCGAAGCGAAGACGTTGACTCCGGAGAGGGAGGAGCAGATGCCGGTGAAGACGAGGCCGCCGGCGATGTGGTTGGGGGTTCTCATAGCTTTTTTATTTATTTTGGTTTTTACTCTAAATTTTCGTTTCCTAATAGCTTTTGGACAGAGCCTTGCCCATTGTGTGTGCTTCGCCCTTTTGTCCCCGATGCCAGGATCGGGATCTTCGACTTGACACAAAAGGGCCAAAAAGTCAATGCTGTAGAGAGATTTGGATAGCTCTAACCTCCATTTCCCGTCAGCGCAAGCAAAGCCGTTCGCGGATATTCATAAGGCTTCAAGCCTATCCAGTGAGTGGAGAAATGCTTGAGAGCAGGTTTTTACTCTTGAGGCTCACTTCTTGCTTGCTTAAAGGGCACTCCGGGGAAATGGAGCTAAGAGCTATTAGCCAAATCTCTCTAAGGCCGATCCCCAAATGAGGGCGGCTTCCGGGAAGCTGCCGGCGGATACATTCAATCCTGTTATCCCATCAAACAAACCGCCGCTTCAACGCCCGGAAAATCTTCCTCGAAAAGATCGCCACGATCAGCGCCACGCCCCCCAGCAGGCGGAAAGCCCCAGAGTGGTGCCCCAGCTCGCTGCCCATATAGCGCAGCGCCATCAGGGAAGAAAAGGCAATGATCAGTGGGATGCTGAAATCTATCTCCGACTTGGATGCCGTGTGGCGGACTTCGTGCAGCACCTCCAAGGAAACCACCGGCTCCTTGCCCAGGCGCTCCACCAGTTCCACCACGAACAGCGGGATGCCCTGGGTGTTTTCCCAGACGCGGTTGAGGAACGCCTCATAATCTTCGATGCGCTCGGCGAAAGGCTGCGCCAGGCGGGAGGCCAGTTCCAGCGTTTCGGGCCGGCTCAGCGGTTGGAGCTCGATGCGCTCGAAATTCGACAAGAAAGTAGCATGCTCGATCTTGATGCGGCGTGCAGCGGCTATGATATGAAAGTGGTTCTTCAGCTTCTCCAGGATGCTCACCCCGTACTTCGTGATATCCGTCAGGTCGTCGAAAACCAGGGTGAACTCCTTGGGTTTCGTTGCGCCGATGGCCAGTTCGCACAGCCGTTTTATGCTCTCCTTGGTAGCGATCCGCTCCAGTTCCTCCCGTTTCTCCACTTCCAGCAACAAGCGGAATATCTCATCCTTATCATCGTCGAAGAGTGTCAGACTTCGGCGTGAGCTCAGTCGAACGCAGCAGCCCCGCCAGCGTCTTTTTCGGCGAGCGGAAATCGTCCATGCGGATGATCCGTTCTCGGTGGTATACTGACGCCCGCTTTGTCTGCCGGGTAGCACTAGCAGCGGGGTCAGCATATGCTGACTCCGGGGCTTTTGGTGTGCAAATGGCCTGCCGGACGTCAGCATAGTTGTCCAGCAAGTGCGACTTGCCGATGCCCTGCGGCCCCAGCAGCAGCACGTTCACATGCTTCTCGACCAGGCCGTGCAGCTTTTCCATCTCCCCCTTCCTGCCCACGTG
>JAGFJD010000304.1 GCA_024102975.1 Phaeodactylibacter sp.
CCCCTAGCGCCTCCGCCTTCGGCTGACGTAGTAGCCTTCGGCGCACGAAGTCCGCTGAGTAGCTTCAGCCTTCGGGCGACGAAGTCTTCCTCCGGCAGACGAAGTCGGCGCTCGCGGAAAGGGGAAGTGCACCCTAAATGCACAAAACCTATTGCCGTTAAGCATAAATGACAGAAAGGGACGGGCAGCAGAGCTGACGCAGGGCAGCAGCTCCTCAGTTCCCTGAAAGCATTTCATCTTATAATTACGGAAAGAGCGGGCGGAGGTTTCATTTTGAGAACGGAACTCCTGAAGAGCGGCGAAGATGAACGCAAAAAGAGCTATATTGGCCACATATACGGATAATAAAAACCGGCATGCAGATCACCGCTCTTTATACCTACCCGATAAAATCCCTGGCCGGCATCAGCCTGCCCCGCGCCCGCGTCGGGCGACGCGGGCTGGCCTACGACCGCCGCTGGATGCTGGTAGACCGCGACGGGCTCTTCATCAGCCAACGGGAAATCCCGCAACTGGCCTTGCTGGCCCCGGAATTCAGCGGCCCGCACCTCATCATCCGGCACCGCCTCGAAGGGCTGGAGCCGCTGGTTGCCGGCGTGCTGCCTCCGGAGGGCGCCGCCGGACTGGAAGTGCAAATTTGGGATGACCATTGCCGGGCGCTCCCGGTAAGCCCGCAGGCCGACGAATGGTTCAGCGAGGCGCTGGGCACCCGGTGCCGCCTGGTGTACCTGCCCGACGAAAGCGTCCGCCCGCTAAACCCGACCTACGGCCAGCCCGGCGAAATGGTGGGGTTTGCCGACAGCTGCCCGCTGCTCGTCATCGGGGAAGCTTCTCTCGGCGACCTTAACCAGCGCCTCGAAGAGCCGGTACCCATGAACCGCTTCCGGCCCAACATTGTCTTCTCCGGCGGCCAGCCTTACGAAGAGGAACAATGGAAAAGCTTTCGCATCGGCGGCGCCCGCTTCCGCGGCATCCGCACCTGCGGCCGCTGCCAGATAACCACCATCGACCAGGAGTCGGCAGAGATGGGCAAAGAACCGCTCCGCACCCTGAGCACCTACCGGCGGCAGGGGCATAGAATTGAGTTTGGCCTGTACGCAAGCTGGGTGGCGGAAAATGGAGAACTGCCGCATATTCAGGTGGGGGATGAAATTGTCGTTGGCCGCAGGTGAAACGGGGAGGCTGTAAGGTTTGAGGCTGAGGTTGAGCGCAAGAAATGGCAACCGCAACCCCGGCATTCTCTGGCAAGTATGCCTCAAGCTTGGCTTGCCTGAGACCTCAACCTCAACCTTAACCTCAACCTTAACCTCAACCTCAACCTCAACCGACCTCAGTTCGCTGAATGGCAACCCTTCCGGGCCAAACCTCACGTTAAAAATAAATATCCAGTATGACCATCCCTCCGAAGATGAGGCTCGCCACGCCGTTGGTGGTGAAAAAGGCGAGGTTGACCCGGCTGAGGTCGTTCGGCTTGACGATGGCGTGCTGATACGCCAGCAGGCCGATAAAGATGGCCGCCGCTGCCCAATGGATCCACCCGAAGGCGGGGTACATCGAGTAGAGCAGATAGGCAGCCAGCAGGATGACGCCGGCGCAGGCCAGGTGCAATGCCGAAGACAGCCGCAGCGCGCCGTTCCTGCCCAGCGCGACCGGGATGGAATTCAAATTCAGGGAGCGGTCGAAATCGTCATCCTGCAGGGCATAAATGATATCGAAGCCGGAAACCCACAACAACACAGCAGCAGAATACAGCAAAGGCAACAGGGCAAACTGCCCCTGAACGGCCAGGTAGGCGCCAATGGGGGCCAGGGACAAACCCAACCCCAAAACGAAATGGCAAAGGAAGGTAAAACGCTTGGTATAACTATACCCCAGGACGACCAGCAGGGCCACCGGGGAAAGGACAAAACACAGGGGGTTGATAAACCACGTGGTGACAACAAACAGCAGGCTGTTGATAAAAACGAAGGCCAGCGCCGCCCGGGGCGAGATGATGCCCGCCGGAATCTCCCGGGCAGCCGTCCGGGGGTTTTGAACATCGATATCGCGGTCGAGATAGCGGTTGAAGGCCATAGCGGCGCTGCGGGCAAAAACCATGCAGAGCAGCACCAGCAGGAACAGGCGCCCGTCCAGGCCGGCGCCGGATTCGAGCGTGCCCAGAAAGAAACCCAGCAGGGCAAAGGGCAGGGCGAAAACAGTGTGGCTGAATTTGATCAGGGACAGGTAGTCTTTCATTGGCATTCAATCTTCCTGGTAGTGATTAAAAAATAAATTCGACATTTTGGGCCAGCGAGCCAGGAGCGGCCTTCGCCCGCATAGGCTCCGGGCCGATCCTGGCTCGCTGGCGTCGAATTTATTTTTTAAATTTTCCTTATCGAACAGATGTAAACATAAAAAAAGCCTGTAAGATTTTGTTCAATCCTACAGGCTTTATGTCGGCAGTGCTGGTTATTTCCTTCACAGCGGGGCTGCAGGGGTTGATGGTTACTGATCAGCATTCAAGCTTTGAACGTGAAGCCCCGGCAACAACTGATAACCAGTACGGTTCTCCAATTACTGCGTAACCACCGGCGCGTCGCCTTCCTTGCCCTGCACTTCGCCTTTCAGGTAGATGAAGGTCTGCGGCGGGTTGGTGTTGGCCGTGATGGTCACCTTCTGGTTGCGCTTGCCTTTCTTGTTCTGAGAGTTAAATTCGACCGTAATCTCGCCTTCGCCGCCCGGGGGGATCGGCTCGCGCGGCCAGCTCGGAACGGTGCAGCCGCAGCTTCCCTTGGCGTTGCTGAGGATCAGCGGCTCCTGGCCGTCGTTCTTGAACTTATAGGTGTGCGACACTTTCTCGCCTTCGACGACGGTACCGAAGTCGAATTCCGTCTCGGCGAAGGACATGACCGTGGTCGGGCCGGTCGGCACGGCGGCTTCCTGAGCGGCCGGCTGGGCGGCGGCGTTCGGGTCGGCTGGCTGTACCGGAGTGGTCAGGCTCTGAGCGGCTTCCTGCTGGGCAGTCGTCTGGCTGTTGTTGCAGCTAAACAAAAAGGCAGCTGCCAAAAGGGTGAGTAAGGATACTTTGAGTTGCTTCAACATCTTGATAAACATTTTGGGTTTGACACTTATACTTGATTTTTCGCCGGCACCGGGCTGAAAAGCAGCCCGGCAGCGCCAACGGATACAAAGGTAACAAACGAACAACGGCAAGCCGTTAATCGGTTTTGAAGTTTTGTTAATGAGTTGTTAAACCTAACGGAGGAAGCGATAAGTGGCCTTCACCAGAAAAATATTTTGCATCTTTTCGGAAAACAGGCGCTCCCCCAGGCTGGGCAGCAGCCGCTCCGCCGGGTCGCCGGAGGCGGTGTTGCTCTGCGACCAGACCAGGAACAGCTCGGAGCCCGGAACGTATTCCCACCGGAAGACCAGGTTGGAACGAAACTGAATGAAATTGAAATCGGGCTCGTCAAAAGTGTAATCCACCAACCCATCCAGGTTTTCATCTACCCGGAAGGTTCCGGCTTCTTCATCGAAAGACAGCTCCTGTGCCGTAAAGAGCCGGAAGCGGTCGTAAAAATGATCGGCTTTGGGGTCGGTAATGTACTTCAGCTCCCGGTAAGTGCCCCTGGAAATGAAGGGCTGCCCGTAGTACTGTATGGTCAGGTTGGGCGTAATGTTGTAATTCAGGCGGATGGTCGAATAAAAGGTGCGCTGATCCACGAAACCGGCGATGTAACGGGGCGCGCCGCCCATCGCTTCTTCGGTGATGTACTGCAGTTTGCGCTGCTCGTTGGCGTAGGAAGGAGAAACGGTAACGTTGAACGCGTTGGCCGGCTGCACGGTCAGGTCCAGAGAATAATCGCGGTAAGCGACGGTGCGGGGAGCATTGCGTTCAAAGCCCCAGGCGTGCACCACGTTCAAAAAGGCATACAGCTTTTTGCGCCGGTTGGATCCGATGCCTGCCCAATGCACCAGCCCTTTGGAGCGCTTCAGGGCGGGCCCGCCCCGAAGGTCGTTGTTGGAGTAATCCCTCAGCTCGTGGTCCAGCCCGGTATTGAAGCTCCAGAAGTTCTTCAGGAAGAAGTTCACCCCGCCGCCCAGGCGCTGGTACAGGGCATTGCCGCCGAAGTCCCAGCGGGCGGCGTGGTTGTAGCTGAACGACAGGTTGCGGAAGATGGAAAAGGGCTCGTTGATGCGGTAGGCCATCCAGTAAAAGTGGTTGATCTCGTCGGCGTTGCGCATGAAGCCGACATCGTTGAGCTCCAGGCCGGGAGAGCGCCAGGCCAGGCCGCCGTCGAAGACGAAGCGGCCGCTAAGCTTGCCCAGGCGCAGGGTGCCGCCATGCCCGTTGAGGGAAGTCGCGGTGCTGTCCACCTCCAGGTGATCCGCATCGGGGCGCTGGAAAAGGTGCTCAAAAGCAGTTTGGGTATTGTGGATCACCTCCGGGCTGCCCTGCACCGAGCTGCCCACCACATTTGCAGCGAAGAGATACGTCCGGCCTTTGAACCAGTGCGCCAGGTCAATCCCTCCGGTATAGGCAGCATGGTGCAGGCCGGTGAATTCGGCGTCCGTCCGGTCCCGAAGGGTTGACGTCAGGATGCCGCCGAGCACGGTGCTGCCCTCCCGGAAGTCCTGCGTGGCCCGGCCGACAAAGAAATTGGTCAGCGGCTCGACGACTTCCGTGGTTCGGTCGTCGCCGTGGGCGATGTCTGCCAGCTCGCGGGCGGTGACGGCTTCCAGGATGCCCAGGCCCAGGCCGTTGCTGGTTTTGCCGCTGAACTTAGCTGCCCCCAGGATGGAGGCGTTATCCGGCACGTTGGCGTATTCGCTGTCTTCCAGGTCCGGATAGGCATGGGGCGCGCCGCCGATGCGCCGGGAGTAGAAGAGGTTGTCCTGCCCGAAAGGGCCGCCGGCCCAGGTGTTGCTCACCTGGTAGTCAAACAGGTTGCGGTTTTCGATGAAAAAGGGCCGCCGTTCGGGGAAAAAGATGCGGAAGCCGTCGAGGGTAAGGGCGGAAGGGTCGGCTTCCACCTGCCCGAAATCCGGGTTGACGGTAAAATCAAGGGTCAGGTCGCCGGTGACGCCCAGCTTGCCGTCTACGCCGGCGCTGATGGACTCCTTATGCCCGGTGGCAAAGGGGTTGCCTTCTTCCTTCTCAAAACTTTTGGCCTGGGCCAGCACGTAAGGCTGTATCTCGACCTGCTTCTGCGGCCGGACGCCCTTCAGTCCCCGCAATTGCCCGAAGCCGCTCACCCAGTTGGGATCGTTTTGCGAAATGTACTGCCAGGTCGAACGCGACTCCTCCCGGAAATCGCGGCGGGTGAGCTGTATGCCCCAGACCGGGTCGGGATCGTCGGCGTAGCGGATCTGGCTGAGCGGGATGCGCACCTCCGCCACCCACCCCAGCGAATCGATGGCCGTGCGGGCGTACCAGATGGGGTTCCAGCTGGGGTCCCAGTTGTTGCCGTTGTCGGAAACGAATTCGTCGCCTTTCACGCCGGAAACGGAGATGGTAAAGGAAAAAGCGGAGCGCTTGTCGTTGTAACTGTCGATATTGATCTCCACCCAGTCGCCCTCAAAGCCGTCCCGGCGGGACATGCGGCGGACAATGCGCTCGGGCTCGGTATCATAGCAGCGGTATCCGATGTACAGGTTCTTGTCGTCGTGCAGGATTTTGAAGGCGGTTTCCTGGGTCGGCGCCTCTCCGTTATAGGGTTGAAACTGGACGAAGTCTCCGCCCCATTCCACCTGCCGCCAGGCGGCATCGTCGAGCCTGCCATCG
Source organism: Phaeodactylibacter sp. (assembly GCA_024102975.1). Classification (GTDB taxonomy): domain Bacteria; phylum Bacteroidota; class Bacteroidia; order Chitinophagales; family Saprospiraceae; genus JACJXW01. Next base: position 5,765 of record JAGFJD010000304.1, read on the forward strand.
ATCAACGGGGGATCGCCCCGGATGAATTGAGTGGCGTAGCTTTTCTTTTCGTCAGTTGGAAGGGCCTTCTTTTCAGTTTCGGAAGCGGGCGCCTCCTGAGCGCTTGCCGATGCAGGCAACAGTACAAAGCACAGGAAGGGCCACAAAAGTCGTACTTTCATAACAGCGGGGTGTTTGCGGGTGATTAATTGCGTACTGCCGGACACTTTCCGTATTGTGTATACGTGCATTCGTGTATACGTTTTGCCAGAAAGGAGCCAGGCGTCCCAGCCGGAAGCTGTTCGCCGTCGCCCCCTCACAAATGCACAAATATACCACAGCAGTGCAGGCTAATTAAGATGTGGCGCCCCAAATATCGGTAAAATAATGCCGCTGCGCAATGCAATATATTTCGGGTTGTTTTTTGGGTAGAATGTGCGTAACTATTTTAACTCCGTGGTGGCATTTTCGCCCTTTGTTTGCCCCGCCCCTAAAGGGAGCAAAGGCCGAAAATGCCTGATCTCCCCTTAACAAAATCAGGCATTTTAAGACGACGCGGCAAATAATTGCGAATGTGAAGTATATTTGCGGCGGCAAGCAAAAAACCACAGGACAGCATGGGCCGGTTCCGAAAATACTACCGCTACTCCCGCCGCTTCACCTACCGGCTCATCCGTTGGTTTGCCACCCATATTTCCGACCGCAATTACCAGATCATCGTCAGCATCATCATCGGCCTGGTTTCGGGGCTGGTGGCAGTGGGAGTGAAATTTCTGGTCTTCCTGCTCAAGGAGTGGATCCAGGGTTCCGACCCGACGCGGGAGCGGCTGTTGTTCGTGTTCCTGCCGCTGGGCGGGGTGCTGTGTACCATTGCTTTCATCCGGCTGATCGTGCGCAAGCCGGTCAACCCCGGTTTGAGCGAGCTGATCTACGCCATTTCCAGGAAAAAGGTCAACCTGCCGCAGTACGAGACCTACGCCCACGCCGTGAGCAGCTCGCTGACGGTCGGCTTCGGGGGCTCGGTCGGGCTGGAGGCGCCCATCATCCGCACCGGCTCGGCCATCGGCGCCAACCTGGCCCGCATCCTGCAGGTGGGCCGCAAGCGGCAGACCCTCTTCCTGGCCTGCGGGGCGGCAGCCGGCATGTCGGCGATCTTCAACAGCCCGGTGGCCGGCGTGATCTTCGCCTTCGAGGTGCTGCTGACGGATATGGCCCTGCATTCTTTCATCCCCCTGCTGATCTCCGCCGCCACCGGGGCGGTGGTCGCCCGGATGCTGTACTACGAGCAGCTGTTTTTCCTGCCCACCAAAGACTGGGCCATCGACGGCATTCCGTTTTACCTGATCCTGGGGCTGCTCTGCGGGCTGCTCTCTGTGATAATGATCCGCGTCAACATCCGCACCACTGCGTATTTCGACAACCTCCGCCGGCCCGTCGTCAAAGTCGGGCTGGGCGGCCTGGCCATCGGCCTGCTCATCTTCCTGATGCCGCCCCTGTTCGGGGAAGGGTACGAGACGGTCAACAACCTGCTGGCGGGGCGGATCGGGGCCATCGTCGAGCACAGCCCCTTTTACTGGCTGTACGACGAGCCGCTTTTCCTCATCGGCTTTGCCCTTGCCGCCCTGGCCGCCAAAATTTTCGCCAGCTCCATCACCATCGCCATCGGCGGCAACGGGGGGGTGTTCGCTCCCTCCATGTTCCTGGGCGCCACCCTGGGCTTCGCCTTTGCCCACAGCGTCAACCTGCTGGAATGGATCGAGCTGCGGGAGGCCAACTTCATCGCCGTGGCCATGGCGGGCCTGATCAGCGGGGTGTTCAAGTCGCCGCTCACCGCCATCTTTTTCATCGCCGAGCTGACCGGCGGCTATGGCCTGTTCGTGCCGCTCATGCTGGTCTCCGCTCTTTCCTATTTCGTGTCCCTATATTTCGAACCCCATTCCATCTTCACCCGGGAGCTGTTCCAGAAAGGGCTGTGGGCGCCGCCGCACGAGCGCGACCTGAGCATCCTCCGGGAGATGGACCTGCGGGGGCTGATCGAGACCAATTTCAGGAAGGTAAGCCCGGAAATCCCCCTGGGCGAATTCGTGAAAACCATCGCCAAGTCGCGCCGCAATATATTCCCGGTGGTGGACCAGGAGGGCCACCTGAAGGGCATCGTCCTGCTCGACGACGTGCGGGAAATGATGTTCGACACGGAAAAATACGACCAGGTCTTCGTCAGAGACGTCATGCACAACCCGCCGACGGTCATCGACGTGCACGACCCGATGGAGAAGGTGATGCAGCAGTTCGACTTCCACAACGCCTGGAACCTGCCGGTAGCGGACCAGGGAAAGTACCTGGGGTTTGTTTCCAAGTCTTCGGTGTTCAACCGGTATCGGGAGTTGTTGATTGTGCGGAGCAGGGAGGCGTAGGGGGGCGTTATTTGGTGTTCATAAATCGCTGAAAAGTAAATGGCCGCCATCAAGAGAAATTTAATTAATCTACAGTTGCACATTATACACATCAATCACACCACCTCACTCGCCACCCCAATTTTTGACTTTCGATTTTCGACGTGCGATTTTTGATGTCCTTGCGCCACGCCATCCCACCGGAGCCTCAGGGCAGCGTCACAAATCAAAAATTTTACCCGGCTCGACAGGGACGGGCACACATCATAAATCGTGCATCCCATTGCCTGGATTTAGGATTTTTGATGTGCGAGGTGCGATTTTTGATATGCCAGCGCCATGCCTTCCCACCTGAACCGCAAGGGCAGTGCCACAAATCATACATCATAAATCACACATCCTAAATCATACATCGCCCCCTCTCCTCCTCACCCACTCACTCACTTTCTTACCTGCTCACCACCAACTTTCCCGCCTTCACGGCCACCCCATCCCGAAAAACGCCATAAAAATACAAGCCCGGCGCTACGCCCGAAAGCTCGATGCGGAATTCCCGGCTGCCAGCCTCTAGCTGAGCCTCCAGCACTGCCTGCCCCAGCCCGTTGTACAACACTACCCGCCCGGGCCGCCGCAGGATCTGCTCAAACACTACTTTGAAATAGCCGGGCGCCGGGTTGGGAAAGATGTAGGCTTTTTGGTGGGTAGGCAACGCTTCTTCTTCGGTGGAAACGACCGGCTCACAGGGGGGCGGCGGGGCCTCTCCTTCTACCAGGGGGCCGAGGCGGTAGTTGGGGAAGTGGGGCAGGGAGCGGCGGTGATTGAACGGCAACTGTACGGCGTGCTGCTCGAAATTGCAGGCCAGGCCAGGTTCATCGGGGTTGTGGATGACGTGCAGGACGTCGACTGTGGCAAAGGTGTTAATATATATTTTACAGTCAGGGGCAAGTTGAGCATTGTGAAACGTTGCCGAAAATGGAGACTGAAACCCGTCATAGATGCCAACAACTTCACCAGATAAAAACACTTCTTCTGCTTCCAAATCAAATTGAAAGAGAGTATCTCTTGCTGAAACATAAAGATACCGGGAATTAGGAGAAACAGCAACACCACTGCCAATGCCTTCACTCTCAACAGGTAGGTGTTTGAACTTACTCAGGGTACCTGTTTGTCGGTCGAAATTGAACATAAAAACTCCATCAGGAGAGTTATAGCGAAAATAATATTGTCCATCAGGAGAAAAAACTGCTTGACCACCCTCAGTTGCAGCGATTCCAATGTCTTGTTCATATTGGTCAAAAGTACCAGAACTGGTTATTTGGATAACCTTGTATATGCCTTCATTTTTCTTTGCAGAAATGACCCACCAGTCAATCCCATTTGCATGCTTGACTGCGGTAAGTTGACCAAAGGTCAATGGCTCCTGAATAAGAGAAATATTTTTTTGAATAACACTTCCGTTTCCTTCATTTAACGACATGTCAACCAGCGAATAAAAGAGGATATCTGTAATTACATCAAACTCTGGTTCATATTCATAGATAATATGTTTATGTAATACATAATATTGGTTAGAATTTGCAGGATTTGGTAGAATCAGACAGCTTTGGGTACCGGCAGTATAGCCATATTCGCATTGAATATCATGGACTTCTCCCGGATTAAGGTTATCGCCATTTTCCATTAATTCATGGCCCGCTCCTGCAATAAAACAACCATTCGTATAAAATAAAAGGTTACCTAAGCTATCAGATATGGTAGCGTTGCTAACAAAAATATTCATATTGGTTACCTGGTAATCAAAACTTACCGGAAGTGCATTAAAATCAGCAATTATTCCTTCGACACCAGGATACCCGGAAGTTTGATTGCTATCATACCCAAACATCCACACATAATCATGTTTCTGGCCATAAACAAAAAGAGGAAGGCCCAATAAAAAAAGAATACCTATTTTTTTCAGCTTATTCTTCATGCCAAATCAAAATAAGAAGGGCGCTTTCAGCCTTTACCAGCTGAAAGCGCCTTATTTACCTAACGAATAATGATCAACTTTTCCGTTTTGTGGGCTATGCCCAGGCTTTTTATTGTACAGTAATAAATGCCGGATGGAAGCTGGCTGGTGTTTATGTTATACATTGTTCCGCCTGCATTCAAATCTTTTTTGAGATGTATCCGGCCTTGCATATCTTGTACGATAAACCAGGTATTGGATTCGACTGGCGCAGCCAGTTTCACGTTCAGTTCATCTTTTGCCGGATTCGGGATTAGTTGGAAACTCGCAGCAATCTCCGCTTCCTGAACAACCATCGCCCTCTCCTCCGGCTCGGAAGCGCAAAGTTCTTCATCCTCATATTTTATCAGCGGGTCAATGAGGCTATAAAGGCTTCGGGCCTTGAACACAGCATCCCCACCTGCCAATGGGCATTGGTCAGCGATTGCCCAGAGTTCTGTTATCTGAGCTTCAGTAAAGGTGTCAATGCCCATTGCTACAGTCTCCAGGAACAAGCTATTGACGTCCTGTTCGTTAACCTCAAATACTTCGTTTGCTGAAATGGCGCTATTGCCTATTTCCGCCTGATCCAGGAAATTTTCCCGGTACAGTTGAATGGCTTCCATTTGATCATCTCCCTGCTCCTGAAAGTAGGCCAGGCTGTCAAGTATGGCCTGATGTTGGGCCAGCAGGGCTGCCGTATCTACTTCAATGCCGAAGTTGTACTGCCAGTCTACCCAGTGCAGGCTGTCCAGCTTGTTTTCGATGCGGTTATTTAAAGAATCCAGGGCCGCCACAGTGTGTTCTCCAAGGGTAAAAGCGGCATTGAGTATCGTATCCACTAAGGAAAATTCTTCCACAGTTGTACTTTCATACTCCTCCAGGAAATCTTCTTCCCAGGATTCCAGAGATTCTTCTCCTTTTTTCAGCAGGCGGTAATACAGGTGACGTTGCCCCGTCCACTTCAGTGCTTCTTCAAATTTTGGGGATTCAAAGGTGTCGTCAGCCAGTTTTTGTAATAGTTCATCTTCTTCACCGGGTTCTGCACTAGAACCGGGAGTAGTGATGGAACAGGCATCTCCTGATTCTGCATTGCATTGAAAGGTTGTGCCAGGGTCAACATCAATGTCGTCAAACCATGGAGCATTAGCCTCCCAAACTGGAAGAAGTTTACACCCTAATGTAGTATCTACCGCATCCTTATCTACAAAAAATATAGATTGTAAAATTTGAGGTTCTAAGGATCCTAAATGCCTCGCCCCCACCCCACCATACCCCCCACACCAAAGGTTCCCATGATGCTCCTGCAGCCCAATCGCCCCCGTCTCCTCAATCAGCAAGCCATCGAAGTGGTTCTCTATAGTATTCCCCTGAAATTGCACCGCATCCCCCATGCCCTCAAAGCGGAAGCCCAGGCGGGTATTGCTCGTAGTGTTGCAGGTGATCAGCGTGCCCGAGGCGCCCACAGCGTCGAAGCCATAGTTTTCCACGGCATAGGATGCCATAGGCGGGCCCATCACCGTGTTGCAGCGCAGCCAGGCATCGGCCGTGCCGGAGAGGCGGATGCCGGTTTTTCCTTTTTCTTCGTCCTGCAACAGGATGGTGTTTTTGTGTGCCTGCACCTTACGGGCCGCGCCCAGCCGGATGCCCGTGCCGGCAGTGAAAACATTAGCGGTATCGATCTCAAAGCCGCATGTTTCCATATTTTCCAATTTTAACCTGCCGGGTAGGCCATGTGGAATAATGCCACAGGCATTCCGGCCTTGCCGGATTCCACAGGGCAGGCTGTTCAAAATTTCGGTTTTTTTGAAAAAAAAAACTCCTCCGCATTTTTGAATACCTTGCCTCCACACCACTAGACATTTTGAAAAATTAATTCATATTCACCTTTGGTGATTTTCCTCAAATAGCGGGTGAATTGGATGAGGTTTAGGGCTTTGCGCCTCAGAATATCTAGCCCTTTTAGGAAAACCGACACGGCGCGGTACTCAAAGCCGGAACGTTTATCCAACACCCAGCGAATACCGTCGCGATATTCCTTGAGCAAGCCTTCTCTGATAGCCAATATATAAACCAGCACCGCGATGGCCATCATTAGGTGACGTTTTTCTTTGCCTTCTACATTCATCGCTTCCAAATTCACCCCGTTGCTTTTCAAATGCTTGAAGCACACTTCGATCTGCCAACGCCATTGGTATAGCCTGCTGGCTTGGGTAGGGCTATGCAGGT
>JAGFJD010000381.1 GCA_024102975.1 Phaeodactylibacter sp.
AAGGCAGCGGTGCTGTCGCCGTAGCAGGTCATAGGCTCTGCAATTGCCGGTGCCTCTCTTTAGCTTTGGCGAGATCTGCCTTCAACTTGACTTTTTTATTCCCGCCTATAGCAAAAAAAGGAAGGGATCCCCCTGCAATTCCAAGGCCCAGAAAGACAATATTATGTTTGTCAAACAATAGATCGCCTTGAGGTTTAGCCGCCTCAGAGATAACGAGGACACCCATTGATAATATCCCAAATCCAATGCCTTTAAAAATATCGCTGCTTGTTTTCTTCCTTTTTATCTGGCGAATATATTCGTTTAGCCGGCCATCATCCCATTGATACGAACTCAGGTTCAGCCCTTGCCTCTCCAGATAGGAAAGCAGGACTTTGTTTTCGGAAAGTTTGCCGATGTCTGCTTGTCCGCTTAGGGCATTCATTGTTAACATGGCGGCAAAAATGAGCAGCAAAAATCTTATTCTGGAGTTTGTCATAACGAATGAGTTTAAGCATTATAGAATTCAGCGGCAGCGCCGGAGGACAAAATCAACATTGGTGGTTTCTGTGAAAGAGCCATTTGCCTGAGGGAGAACGGCGAACTCGCCGGCATTCATCAGTAAATATGGCATAGGGCAAAACGGTTATCCGTTTTTTGAAAAAATCAGCCCGGATTATCCAATTTGAAAATTTGAAAACCAGCGTTTTCAAGGGAAAGGCAATGTCGGCCTCTGGTATGCGCCAGAGCAAGCCCTTTGAGCGAATAAATAATCCGGGGTAGGCGAACAGCCTTGCGATCAGGATGATCGCGGCACGAATTACTCAAAGCCCCCCCTCTGATCCCCCACAAAAAAAACACCCAAAAGAAGGGATGCGCCCGGGCCAGGAAATCAGGGAGGAAAAGCTCTGCTGAAAATGCCATTCGCTCCCCTCAAGTTATTAAATTTTGCGCAATCATCTACTCTCTTATCAACTGCAATACCTGCGCGCCCTCCGCCCCTTTCAGCGCCAGCACATATACCCCCGCCGGCAGTTCATCTATTCTCACCGGATGGCTGCCGGGCCCGTAATCTTCCCGGAGCAGCAAGCGCCCGGAGGCATCGTAGAGCAGGGCCTCTGCCGCCCAGGGCAGGGATAAGGTGAAGTGCCCGTCATTGGGGTTGGGGAAGGCTGCGGCAGCCTGCTGCGGCAGGATTGCTTGCTTCGCGTCACTTATTACCAGGCATTCAGACGTATCCCGGCAGGCGCCGGAACTGCTCGTCACAATGACGGCATAGGCCCCGCTTGCCGCAACATCATAGGATTGCCCGGTGGCGCCGGGAATCGTTTCCCAGTTGTTGCAGTCAAACCAGTGATACAAAACACCCTCTTCCGCCACGGTAAGGGAATTGCCGTCCTGGGTTATATCGAGATTCGGTTCGAAAGCATCAGAAGGCACCGCGAGGCTAACCCCGAACCGGCAGCCGTGGGCATCGGTAATGGCAACGAAGTATTCTCCGGCTTGCAAGCCTTCCGCCTCATCGCCGGATTGCCCGTCGCTCCATTGGTAGGCGTAACCGGGCGTACCGCCAAAAGCTTCTACCGCTGCGCTCCCGTCGGCTGCTTCCGGGCAACTGGCCGGGCTGACGGCAGCGACTGCGGCCTGCAGCATCGGGGGGTCGGGGACCATAACCCCTCCGTGGACTGCGCATCCGTTGGCGTCGGTAATGGTCACGAAATAAGAACCTGCCGGCAGGTTGGCGATTTCCTCGCTCGTTTGCCCGGTATTCCACAGGTAGCTGAACGGCCCTGCGCCGCCGATGGGGGCGGCCCTTGCGGCGGCAGTGCTGTCGCCCTGGCAAAATACCGGGCTGAGCAGGTTGATGCCGATCATAAAAGGATAGGCCGCCTGCAGGAGGAAAGAATCCGCCAGCAAACAGCCGGCGCCGTCGGTGACGGTGACGAAATGCAGCCCGGCGCTCAGGCCGGCGGCCACGGCGCCTTGCTGGCCGTCGCCCCAGGCGAAGGCAAAGGGCGGCGTCCCTCCGGCGATCGCCAGCTCGATCTGCCCGTCATCAGAACTGCTGCACGAGGGGTGGTGGATGAGGGCCGGCTGCAGCGCCAGAGGCTCTGCCGATCCGATGGGCACTTCTGCCGTTGCCTCGCAGCCATTGCCGTCAGTGACGGTGGCAAAATGCGTTCCGGGCGCCAATGAAACCGCCTGCGGGCCGCTTTGCCCACTGCTCCATTGGAAGCTGTAGGGAGGCGTGCCGCCAAGAGCCTGGACGGCAGCCTGCCCGCCCTGCCCGTTGCAGCCGGCAGGCTGAGCGGACAGGACATCCAGTTGGAGGACAGGCGGCTCGTCTATGGCCAGCGTTTCTGTTGCCATACAGCCCTGGGCGTCGGTGATGGCGACAGCATGAGTGCCTGCTTCCAGGCCGCTCGCTGCCGGGCCGCTCTGGCCGTTGCTCCATAGGAATTGATAGGGCGGCGTGCCGCCGGAGCCGGAAGCGGCAGCCTCGCCGCTTTGCCCGGCACATAGCGGGGGCACAACGGCAACTTCCGGCAGCAGGGCCGGCGGCGCCGATATTTCGGCAGTGGAAATAGCTGCACATCCGTTAGCGTCTGTCACCGTCGCCGTGTAATTGCCTGCCGCCAGGTTGCCGATAGCGGCCCCTTGCTGGCCGGTATTCCAGAGGATGGCGTAGGGCGGTATGCCGCCCGAAACGCTGAGCGCCAGGCTGCCGTCCGAACTGTCGAAGCAGGACGGCGGGGTGGCTGCAACATTCGGCCCGATAACCGGCCCGTTGATACACCCTTCCTGGAATTCAAAAACGCCCAGATCAACGGTGCCGCCCACGACGCGCTCCTGCAGGCCGAGGTCCAGGGTAAGGGTATCTGCATAAGCGTTGCTGCCGGCGCCGACAGCCGGCGAGCCCGGCAAGAGGCGCAGGTCGAGCGTTTCCAGGCTGGCGAAGAGCGGGTTCTGGTGGATGATAGAGTTAACAGTATAAACGCGGGCTCCGAGCGTGTCGGTCAGGCAATGGGCCAGGTCTGCCCGGCATTTTGCGGAGGAAAACAGCAGGTAGGTGGATATGGCATTTTGGTTGTTCCAGATAATGGTGTTGTATCCTTCCATGCTTACGGTAGTGGCGGAAGGCGCCGCAAATTCCACATGGTTGGTTATTTCGTAATCCCCGGAAGGTTCGGCGCTCCTGGAGAAAGTGCATTGGCTATAAACCGGTTCGCAGACTCCCCTGGCGCGGGCGTAATGGCGCACGAGGCTCCTGGAGAACAGGCTGCCCTGGACAAACTGGCATTGCCGGAAAACCGGGCGGGCCGTCCCATCCCAGCGGGCGGCCACGTACACGGCGGCGCCGCTGGGATAACTGCAGTAATTGTCCCGGAAGATGCAATTGACGAATACCGGGCTGCTTTCCAGGGAATTGTCCCCGTTGATGTACAGCCCGGCGCCAATGTCGTGGTTGCTGCTTCCGCTCCCGTTGGCGTAGCCGTGTTCTATGATGAACCCGTCCACCGAGGCGGCAGCGCTCACGCCGTTTATCCACAGCACGTGGTAGGCGTTGTCGCTGTGGACGCCGGGCTCGCCGATGTCGCCGCTGAGGATGGCCGGGTTGCCCACCCGGTTACGCTGGCCGGGGGACGTTTCGTGGCCGGCAAAGCCGCCGAGCAGCTTGATGTCTTCTTTGATAAAAAAAGTCTTAAGGCGATCGTTGCTTGGCGCCGGATTGCCGTTCGGGTCTTTGGAAGGCCGGTACAGGCCGGCCGCCACCCAGATTTGGTAGCCGGGCTCGGCCGCGTCGATGGCGTCCTGCAGGCCGGTGAACGCGTCGGCCCAGGAAGCGCCGGTATTGGCGCCCGCCGCGTCGGCATCGACATACAGGACGCAGCAGGGCTGGGCATGGGTTAAACAATACAGGAAAGCGAGCAACAAGGTTAGGGTGGTTCTCATGGCAGATGAATTAAAGATTTAGGAATGAAGGCAAAAGAACAGGATCCGTCCTGCGAAAAACCAGCAGGCGGCTTCTTCAGGAAGATCCTGTTCACGAACACCCTGAATAAAACTGGCGGTTGGGTGCTTGCGAAGGTTGTTTGGGGTTTAACGTTGCATCAGGTTAGCCGCAATGCCAGTAGATTTACAAAACAAATTTACCCAGGTTGGCCGGTGCCGGGCAAGACGGGAATCCGGCATTTTTGAAAATCCCCTATTCGGGTTAGGTTTGATTGTCAGCCGGTTATGGCTCTACCGGAAATCCGTTAGGCGTTCTCCCCGAGATTTGGCAGTGCGGCAGTAATGCTTTTATTAATTCACGTGAGGTTTGACCTGGATGTGTTAGGCAGAGGAAGGTTAGAGAGCGTCAACAGCCGAAATAACCTGGGATATTCAAGAACTCAACTATGGAATAAGATATGGACTTTTTGGGATTAAGAATAGCAATCATTTGTTTAGTCATAATGGGTTGTAGTGCGCAAGGAGATCGTACTTACACTTTTATGAAATATAAGATAGGCAACTCTTTTCCACTTGACACAATGGTCGTGAACATCAAGAGAGATGTTTATTGTGTTGATTATGAAACACTTAAGCTTAATTCGCTAAACTGCTTTAAAATTGATGATAACCAAGAAAGATTGCGTCTTAAACCTGAGAATTGCCAAGTTGAAATGCAAATAGCCCTTAAGGTTGGAGAGGTAAGAGATATTGAATGCGAGCCAATATTCCCGTTCGTGGGTGAAAGGGTCACCGTACTTGACAAAAAGTTATTCTCTACCGGTGACACAGAATACACTGTTTTTAAACTAAATGGCTCAGAATAGTTTACGCAGGATCAGTAGCCGCATCGAACAGGAAGCTTCTGCCGAAATCGCCGGGCAATAGGAAAAACCATAAAGAGCCTGGCGCGTTTCCCAGAGTCTCACGAAAAGGAACACTACCTCTGCGACGGTCAGCAAATATACCGCAGAGTGCTAAAATGGGACTACCGAATCATCTGCTCCATCAACGACGAAAAGCTCATCGTATCCGTTGTTGAAATTACCCACAGCAACCGAAGCCAGGAATCTATCGAGCGCCGGGTAAAAGGCTGACCCCTGAGAAAGCCATCCCTCGCCTTCGCCCTA
>JAGFJD010000423.1 GCA_024102975.1 Phaeodactylibacter sp.
TAATAAGCAAGTCTCCGACTTGCGTGAACCCGCGAAAGATGTTGATTTACGCCAGTCGGAGACTGGAAAATTATCCCGCCTCATTTTCGGCTTCAGCATGAAAATCCCAACACGCTCTTATCCAGGCCGGTGAAATCTAAACGCAAATTAATCCGTCCGGCTACTTGATACTGTAGTGCGGGAAATGGAGATTATGGTGCGGTCGTGTTTTTCGGCCTGTCTTTATCTTTCCCTGGAAAATACTTCAAATCGACTTGAAGGCCCCTTGATATCAGGCGTGGTTTTTTATTGCCGAACTTCTAACCTCTGCATCTATTCTGTTATCACATTTTCAGTCAGTTCCTAAGGACGATCCATGTAAGGCTGGCTGCGGGACAGGCATGGCTGGCGCAAAAAGTATCAGATGAATCTGACCCGTCCGGTTGCTGACTAATTAAACCCATTTCTCATGAAATACTTATTCACGGCATTTGTTGCTTTTGCTTTCATTACAAACTCCTTTGCTCAGGCGTGGAGTGAGGACTTTGAAGGGGCCTGGCAGCCGCCTGGCTGGTCTGTTTCAAATGGGGTCTGGGGGCAGGAGACTGAATTTGGCCATGAAAGTCAACGTTCTACAGGAACTACTCCAGGAGGAAGTTACCCTGATGGTGTTTCTAGCCGGCTGACCACCCACTCCTTTCTGGTACCCACCGACAATCCCCGCCTACGATTCTGGCACTGGTTTAGCTTCTCAAGCGGCGACTTGGGCCGGGTACAGGTCTTGCCCCAAGGCGCAACGGCATGGGTAAACGCCTCCCCAACCTATTACAACACCAGCAGCAACATGTGGACTTATCCATCGGTTGACCTGAGCGATTACGCTGGCCAAAACATACAGATCGGATTTTATTTTGAATCCACAGACGCTGTTCCCGGCCTGGCTGATGTCAGTTCCGGCTGGTACATAGATGATGTCGAAATTGTTACCGGCCCAACGGTGTTTAACAACCCGGAAGGTTTTGAAAATGGCCTGGGCGACTGGTATGTAACCCGCGGGACCTGGGGCACTGACGATGATTTTGGATGCCAAACCCCAGGCTCGATAGGGACTGGCACGAACCCTGGCAATGCCAATTACCATGACAATGTCTCCAGTCGGCTGGTTAGCCCCCTCTTTCAGGTACCCACCGACAACCCTCGCCTGCGGTTCTGGCACTGGTTTAGCTTCTCAAGCGGCGACTTGGGCCGGGTACAGGTCTTGCCCCAAGGTGCAACAGCATGGGTAAACGCCTCCCCAACCTATTACAACACCAGCAGCAACATGTGGACTTATCCATCGGTTGACCTGAGCGATTACGCTGGCCAAAACATACAGATCGGCTTTTATTTTGAATCCACAGACGCTGTTCCCGGCCTGGCTGATGTCAGTTCCGGCTGGTACATAGATGATGTCGAAATTGTTACCGGCCCAACGGTTTTCAACAACCCGGAGGGTTTCGAAAATGGCCTGGGTGACTGGTACGTAACTCGTGGAACCTGGGGTATTGATGAGGAGTTCGGACATTTGGGCCAAAGCTCAGCAGGAACCGGAACCGTGGAGAACCCTCCGACCGATGAATATCATGATGATGTATCCACCTCTCTAGTTAGCCCACTTTTTCAAGTACCCAACGACAACCCTCAATTGCAATTCTGGCATTGGTTCCGTTTCTCAAGCGGGGATTTCGGACGGGTTCAAGTATTGCCGGAAGGCTCAACACAGTGGATAACGATTTCCGCTAATTTTACAAACACAAGTGGAGGCGTTTGGTCCCCCGTTCTGCTTGATTTGAATGAATTTGCCGGACAAAATATACAGATTGGATTTCATTTTCAATCTGTAGATAATATCATAGGTGTTCGGGACGTAGACAGTGGCTGGTACATCGACGACGTCACCATCCTCCCCATCGACACCTGCCCCTGCCCCACCACCTACGACCCCGTCTGCGGCGCCAACGGCGTCACCTACCCCAACGCCTGCGAGGCCGAGTGTGACGGCATCTTCGACTACGCCCCTGGCCCATGTGGACAGACGGGCGCCCCCACCTTCACCATCGCAGACAGCATCTGCGGCGGCGCCGGCCAGATCGTGGAAGTCCCCGTAACGGTGCAGAACTTCACGGATATTACTTCTTTCAACATGTCTCTGACTACAGGCGATCCAGCCATAGCCTCGTTTGACGCTATAGTTGCCGGCCCCGGCCTGCCGCCCCTCTTTGGCAGCAACGTCATCAGCAACGGGAATACGGCGATCGTCTCCTGGTTCAGCACCAGCGGCGCGCCGGTTTCCCTGGCTGACGGAACGGTGCTTTTCACCATACACGTCCTGCTGGGCGATGCCGAAGGCAGTTGCACCGATATATCCTTTACAGATACGCCGACGCCGGTTGCCGTCTTCCAGGAGCAGGCCGGCCAAAGCGTAGCAGTTACGCCAACTCTGGTCAACGGCTCGGTTTGCATAAAATCCGATGTAACCATTTGCGGCCGGATTTGCCGGGAAAACGGCGACGGGCTGGTCAACGTAACTTTGTCGGCAGCGGACGGCCAGGACAATTGGAGCACGGTCTCCAACCCCGACGGCAGTCATTGCCTTGACCCCGTCCCCGCCGGAGGAAATTACACCGTCACCCCGGAAAAAAATACCGGCTGGAGGAACGGCGTAACGGCTAATGACCTGTTCCTGATCCAGCGCCACATTTTGCAGATCGAACTATTGGATTCGCCGTATAAGCTCATTTCCGCCGACGCCGACGCCTCCGGCTCGATCGACGGCAACGACTTGTTCCTGCTTCAAAAGCTGATCCTGTTACAAATCCCGGAAATAGCCGGCAACACCTCCTGGCGGTTTGTGCCCAAAAACTACGTGTTCAGCGACCCATTTAACCCCTTCAATCCTCCGTTCCCCGAAACGTTGGCCTACAACAGCCTGGATGCCAACATCACCGACGCAGATTTTTACGCCTGCAAGATTGGCGACGTAGACCTCAGCGCCATCAACATGAGGGTTGCCCCCCGGCAAAGGAAGGAAGCTCACAGCCTGAGCCTGATTATCGAAGCGCCGGAAATGAAAGCCGGTGCCTACGTCACCGTCCCGGTTAAAGCGGGCAACTTCAGAGACTTGGCGGCTTTTCAGTTCACGCTGGAATTTGACTATGGAAAACTCTTGCTAGAAGAGATCGTCCCTGGCTATCTCCACGGATGGAGCGTCTCCAATTTTAGTGTGGAAAGGGCCGGCGAAGGCCTGCTGCCGATACTCTGGTACAACCCCGAGGGAGAAAGGGCGACGCTGAGCCCCGATCAGGAGTTGTTCAGCCTGCGGTTTAAGTTGCTCGACGCTGCACAGAGCATAGAGCAGATGCTGCGAGTGTCTTCGCGCCTTACCCCGGCCGTCGGTTTCCGGGATAATGGCAGCCCGATGGATATCCAGCTTGCCTTCAGGAGCGGCCAACGCCCTGCGGCAGGGTTGATCCGCCACGCGGTCATCCCGAACCCGTTTACAACAGACGCCACCTTAACCTTCGAAGTGGACAGCGCTCAACCGGGAAGGATAGTTCTTTTCGACCAGTTCGGGCAAACCCTCAAAACCTACGAAGGGGAATTTGCCGCAGGCAGGAACGACATCCGGCTGGACCTCGGCGATTTGCCAGCCCAAGGAGTATTGTTCTACGAAATCCAGCTGCCCGGGGGAAGCGCTGCCGGCAGGATGATCCGAATACGGGAGTAAAAGGACATTTCAACCTGCCGGGTTGTAGCCGCCTGAAAACGCAACCCGGAAACAAGGTGCGACTGAAAGTAGAAACATACAAAAATGAAAGCCATGAACGGAATACTAAAAACTGCCCTGGCCCTATACTTTGCCTTATCCCTGACAACCGGGCTTGCTCAACCGAGGCTATGGATAGAAACCACAGACGGAGAAGAAGGGATGCCGCTCCGGGTAACCGTCAAAACTGCCGGCTTAACCGACATGGCCTACTTTCAGTTTTCCCTGAAATGGGATACGGCAGTCCTTCAGTATTCAGGCCTACACAGCCTGAACTCAACTTTGGGTTTGACGGAGCCCTTCAATTTCGGCACCGACAGCACCGGCAACGGGAAACTGATGGCCCTTTGGTTCAGCAGTACCGGCGCCGGCCAGTCGCTGCCGGATTCTTCGGTATTGTTTGGCGTGGAGTTTACCGTAATTGGGCAAGGAGGCGACGTGTCGGTTGTCTGTTTTTCGGACGAACCCATCCCGATCGCTTTTGGCGATACCAGCGGGCCGGTAACGCCGGATTTAACGAACGGCACGTTGGAGGTCTTCGACATCATGGCCGTTGCCGCCGACATCAGGCACAATGGCTGTTTCGGGGAAGCCTCCGGCGAAATTCATTTATCCGTCAGTGGCGGGTCGGGGCAATTCGCTTTCAACTGGGAGGATGGATCGGCAGCCACCAGCGTGCAGGACCTTGCAGCAGGCACCTATGCTGCAACCATTACCGACCTGCAAACGTCGAATTCCATTGATACCGCCTTTGCTATTGCCGAACCGCCGGAATTGATGGTCATAGAATCCCAGGTTGTGCCGGACACAAACGGCCTGGGAACAGGCTGGGCGTCAGTTGCGCCAGGCGGCGGGACGCCACCTTATTCCTATGCCTGGGATACTTCGCCAGCACAAGCGGACTCGGTAGCTACGGGCCTTCATGCCGGCAATTATACCGTGACCATTACTGACGGCAACGGCTGCCAACTGATTGAAACGATTGGCGTCGCCACCTCCATACAAGAGGCCCCCAGGCCTGCCGAACTAAAAGTATTTCCTAACCCGGCCACGGACCGCCTGGCCATCGAAACGGCCCTGCCGGTATCCGGGCAATGGCAACTAAGCATCATTAATGAATGGGGATTGAAAGTTTTCCACGCCGGCCTGAACGGCACAGTAGAGAGCAGGTTCGAATATGATGTAAGCCATCTGCCTCCGGGGTTATATTTCGTCCGGATAGCATCCGGCACATTCGTATCTAAAGCGCAGAAATTCATCCGGCAGGATTTCTGAACACCTGAAACCTAACTTCTATTCTTGCATACGCCCGATAGGGGGAGGCCCTCTTTACCTCCCCTTATCCTTTTCCCTGCCCTCCTGCAAAAAGCCCATCCATTTTCCCGCCCATCTCATTATTTTTCGCCTTATTGAGTTCAAAAAGCAGCCATGGGAAGCCTCCGCATGATCTTTCTTCTGTCGCTTTTTGCGATGGCCAGCCAGGCTGGGTTACGCTCCCAGCCCCATGAGATAAGCCTCACCAGCCCCTCACGGCCACAAGGGCCCATTCCACAGCCCCGCCCCCTCCTCCTCCATCCCGCCCGCACCTTCGACGGCCAGGCTATGCACGAAGGCTGGGCCGTCCTCGTAGAAGGCAACCGCATAACCGCCGCCGGGCCCCTGGCCGCCCTTTCCGTACCGGCTGGCGCCGAGGCCATCGAGCTGCCCGGCCACACCCTGATGCCCGGCCTGATCGAAGGCCACTCCCACCTGCTGCTCTACCCCTACAACCAGGCCAACTGGAACGACCAGGTGCTGAAGGAATCCAACGAGCTGCGCGCCATACGCGGGGCGGTGCATGCGGAGAAAAACCTGCTGGCCGGCTTCACTACGGTGCGCGAGCTGGGCACCGAGGGCGCCGGCTATGCCGACGTCGCGCTCAAACAGGCTATCGAACAGGGCATCATCCCCGGCCCCAGGCTGATCGTCTCCGGCCGGGCCATCGTCGCTACCGGCAGCTACGGGCCGAAGGGCTTCAAGCCGGACTTCGATGTGCCCCTGGGCGCCGAGCCGGCCGACGGCGACGCCCTCATCCGGGTGGTGCGCGATCAGATCGGCAAAGGGGCAGACTTCATCAAAGTGTACGCCGATTACCGCTGGGGACCGGACGGGGAAGCCAGGCCTACCTTCCTGCAGGAAGAACTGGAGCTGATGGTGCGCACCGCCCGCAGCAGCGGCCGGGGCGTCGTGGCCCATGCCTCTACCGCCGAAGGCATGCGCCGGGCAACCCTGGCCGGCGTGGAAACCATCGAACACGGCGACGGCGGCACCGCCGAGGTGTTTCACCTCATGAAGGAAAAAGGCGTGGCCCTCTGCCCCACCCTGGCCGCCGGCGACGCCATCCTGCGCTACCGCGGCTGGGACGGCAGCCCGGAAACCGAACCGGAACGGATCAAACAGAAGAAACAGTCCTTTAAGCTGGCCCTGGAATCGGGCGTCACCATCCTGGCCGGCGGCGACGTGGGCGTGTTCGAACATGGCGAAAACGTACGCGAACTGGAGTTGATGGTAGAATATGGCATGCAACCCCTGGAGGTATTGCGGGCTGCAACAGCCGTCAACGCCGAAGCTTTCCACCTGCCGGAACTGGGCCGAATCCGGGAAGGCTTCCTGGCGGATATTATCGCCGTGGAAGGCAACCCGGAGGATGATATTTCGAGCTTGCGGAAAGTGAGGCTGGTAATGAAAGATGGTGTATTGTATAGAAAGCTGTAACTTGCCGACGAATTCACTCCCCGTCCTCGCTATGGCTCGGCCGGGTAAAATTCACTCATTCCATGCCCTCCCTCCTCACCCGTACCGTATGGCTGCTCGGCCTGGTCAGCCTCTTCACCGACATGGCCAGCGAGATGCTGTATCCCATCATGCCTCTGTACCTGGAGAGCATCGGCTTTTCGGTGCTGGGCATTGGCGTCCTGGAAGGCATTGCCGAGGCTACGGCGGGCCTGAGCAAGGGCTACTTCGGCAAGCTGTCGGACCACCGGGCGCGCAAGGTGCCCTTTGTGCAGTTGGGCTACCTGCTCAGCGCCCTGTCCAAACCCCTGATGGCCGCCTGGACGGCACCCCTCTGGGTGCTGGCTGCCCGCACCACGGACCGCCTGGGCAAGGGCGTCCGCACCGGCGCCCGCGACGCCCTGCTGGCGGCGGAGGCCACCTTCGCTACCCGGGCCCGCATCTTCGGCTTCCACCGGGGGATGGACACCCTGGGGGCAGCCATCGGCCCGCTGCTGGCCCTGCTCTTCCTCTGGTACTATCCGGAACACTACCGCACGCTTTTCCTGCTGGCGCTCTTCCCCGGCCTGGCGGCGGTGGGGTTCACCCTTTTATTGAAAGAGCCGCCGGCGGAGGCCGTCCCTGCCGCCAAAGCTGAGGGCCGCCCCGGTTTTTTCAGTTTCCTGAAATATATCCCGGCAAGCAGCCCGGCCTACCGGCGCCTGCTGTGGGGCCTGCTGGCCTTTGCCCTGGTGAACAGTTCCGACCTGTTTTTGCTTCTTTTGCTGAAATACAAGGGCATCAGCGATTCCGTGCTCATCGGCTTTTACATCTTTTACAACCTCGTCTACGCCCTGGCGGCTTACCCGGCGGGCAGCCTGGCCGACCGCCGGGGGCTGAAGCCCGTCTTTGTCAGCGGCCTGCTCCTCTTCGCTGCCGTTTATGGCGGCATGGCGCTGGCGTGCAACTGGTGGCAGTTCGGCCTGCTCTTCCTGCTCTACGGCCTGTACGCCGCCCTGACCGAAGGGGTGGCCAAAGCCTGGATCAGCAACCTGGCGACGGCAACAGAACGGGCCACGGCCATTGGCACGTACGAAGGGCTGCGGTCGGCTGCAGCCCTGCTGGCCAGCGCCCTGGCAGGGCTGGTGTGGTTTCAGCTGGGGCCGGCGGTGTTGTTTGGAGTGACGGCGGTAGCGGTGGGGGCGATCGCCTTTTATTTCGTATGGAAAGTACCGGGATAGGCCAACCGTTCCGGCAGACTGACCGCGTTGGAAAGTAGTTCCGGATTGTTTAGGGAAAGAGGATAATCGCTTTTATGTAACTCCGCTTGTTTTCGCCAAAAAATTGCATTTTTTTTAGCGAAAACGTCTTTTTAAACTAAAATTTCGCTGAAATAACGTTTCATCTATGGCGGCAATGACCGGAAGAGAAAGAGAAGCAGCACTATTGCGCTCCTTCACCGAAATGGACCGATCCATATTTGCCGCAGTTTACGGCCGTCGGCGGGTAGGGAAAACATTTCTGATCCGTTCGGTTTTTGAAGGCCGCTTTACCTTTCAGTTGACGGTTATGTGGTGAACCTCTGCGAGATCAAATTCTCGATCAGGCCTTTTACGATCGACAAAGCATACGCCGAAAACCTGCGGCGGAAGATCGGCATCTTCAAGGCATCTACCAAAACATCCAAAGCCGCCTGGCTGACGTTTATCTCCACTTTTGGATTGACGCCAAATGTCCATGTTCAATCTCTGGTTAGGCAGTCCCTGACGATGGATGCGCTGTTTGGGGAGGGAGAGCCATTCGTCTGAGCAGGCCAGAAATTGCAAATACAGCCTTTGGGCACACCACTGGACAAAATGGTTTTGGATACAGAGAGCACTGAGGCCAACACAGAGTACACGGAGTTTTTTCCATTGATAATCAGGCCTCTGTGTGGCTCTGTGTCTTCTCAGCGTACTCTGTGTCCAGAAAAATGTCTCGTAGTATGGCCTTTGGGCTTATTGTTGTTTCCGGGCGCTGTCGCAGACGCAACGCGCATAACGCGGCGAGACGCGCCCGTTGCTGCACAGACCGAAGCGAAACGACGGCTTGCGCAGCAACGTTTGCATAAAACCAATTGGTATTATCTAATCCGCACCACAATCCCGTCCTGCAGGTGCTGCCGGCGGAGCTGCTCCAGGTGGCCGGCAGCGGAGCTTTTGCTGGCAAAGGGAGCGATCAGGATTTTATAGTACCCCCCCTTCTGCCAGATGCAGAGGTTCTGCACGCCGCGCTGCCCGAGTTGTTGGAGCTGGCTCCTGGCGTTGTCCAGCTGGCGGTAGGAAGCCAGCTGAACCCCGTAGCCGGCAGTGTTCGGAGGAAGCATGGGATATGGCGCCACATCGCCCCTGGCCGCCAGGTTGGCGTAATTATAGCTGCTGGGGGAGGTATTGTAATTGTAAGGCGAAGGGCCGGGCTGCCCATATCCGCGCCCGGCAGGCGCCCCGCCGGAGGGCGCCGGCGAATTGGCGTACGAATAGGCTGCCGCTCCGCCCAGCGTGCCGTTTACCGGGTTGGCATCGGACTGGCCCACGGTTTCCAGGCGGACCCGCGCCCTTCCCTTTTTCACCAGGCCGATCTTCATCGCGGCGGCTTTGGACAGGTCGATGATCACATCGGGGTCAAACGGGCCGCGGTCGTTGACGCGGACGACGACCGACTGGCCGTTGTCCAGGCGGGTCACCCGCACCAGCGTCCCTTTGGGCAACGTCTTGTGAGCGGCAGTGAATGCTTCCATCCGGTAGACTTCCCCCAGGGCAGTCCGCTGCCCGTGCAGGTAATCGGCGTAATAAACGGCAGCCCCTTCCTGGACGCCGTTGTTCACAGAACTGGAATGATACTGATAGCCTGACTGAGCATAAATCTGGCAAGCGCAAAGCAACAGTATTGCCAGTAGGGAGATATACTTCATGATTTCTGATCTTTTTCCATGTATTTCCAAACATCTCCACCCATTTCCATACATTTCCATACATTTCCATACATTTCCATACATTTCCATGGATTTCCCCCCATTTCCCCCCATTTCCCCATCCCATTCCTACTTCAGCTGCACCACGATCCCGTCCAGCAAATACTGGCGCCGAAGCTCATTGAGGTAATCCGTAGCGCTGGCCTTATCCTGAAAGCGGGCGATGACCACCCGGTTCATGCCGTCTTTTTCCCAGATGTAGGCATGCTGCAGGCCTTGCTTCAGGAGCTGGTTGACGTAGCTCACCGCATTGGCGCCCTCATCGTAAGAAGCCAGCTGGATGACATAACCGCTGAGGCCGGGAGCAAGCGCCCGGCCGCTGTTCAGCACAACGCCGGAGGAAGCAGCCGGCGGCTGGCCGGCGTAAGCAGAGTAGGTGTTCTGCCCACTGCTTTCAGGCCGAATCCGGGCGTCTTCAAAAGCATAACTCCGGGGCTCTTCGAAGGGAGACCGGGCGCGCAGCTGCCCGGAGCGGCTGCCGGCGGGATAGTAGTTGTTGTTTTGGCCGGCGGAATATTCGGCAGGGAGGCTGCCGCCGTTTATCCGTTCAATCCGCACCTGCAATTTTCCGGCGGCGACCAGGCCGATCTGCATGGCTGCGGCGCGGGAAAGGATGATCCTGCGCTCCGGGTCGGCGCCCATTTTGTCGTTGACCCGCACTTCCACGGACTGGCCGTTGTCGAGCCGGGTGACCCGGAGCATAGTTCCGGAGGGGTAATGCTGATGCGCTGCCGTGAAAGCCTCCCTTCGGTACGGCTCTCCGTAGGAGGTCGCCTGCCCGTGCAGGTCGTCGGCGTAGTAGACGGCGAGGCCGGTTTCAGGCGAATTATAGCTGTTCTGGGCAGTAAGCCCTGAAAAAGACAGGAAAAAAAGAGGCAGGGTAAACCTTACTTTCATACGCTGAAATTTAATAGTTGTTTTGGGATGATAAAGCCGTTTGGCCGCCTTTGAAAAACAATTCTTTCGGCCAGTTACTTGTTGTTATACTTGGTTGTCAGTTAATTGTTCCCGGGAAACGACAACGGCCAACAGGCAACCAACAACGATCAACAAAATCAGGGTTTTGAGCCTGTATATTCTCGAATACATCCCGAACTGACGTTATCCCAGTATTGACTGCCTGCAGCGTCGGCAAAAAACACCACAACAAGGCCGGCAAGAATGAACAGGACAGGCATGTCAATGGGCTGCAAACCTGTCAATCCTGTTGATCCTGTCTGTTTCAAAACAGGCAAAACCGCGAAATCCAGCCCTGCCAATCCTGTCTCTACTCAAACCGCACGACGATCCCGTTCATCTTGTACCGGCTCTTGAGGGCGTCGAGGTACCTGCCGGCGCTTACTTTGTCCGGGAAGGAAGCGATCACTACCCGGTTGTTGCCGTCTTTCTGCCAGATGTAGGCGTTCTCGATATTATTGGCTTTCATTTTTTCGAGGTGTTCGACTGCATTTTCCACCTTTTTGAAAGAGGCCAGCTGGATGCCGAAACCGAAGGTCGTCGGCGGGAGGACATAGCTGGCTGCCCGCAGGCTGGCGCTGGTTTCCGGGTTGCCGTATCCTTTGGGGGCCACGTCGGGAGACATGTTCGAATACGGGTTAGGCGCATCGCCGTAGTAGTTGTAGCTGCTCGGCGGGGCGGAAGCGTAGGGGCTGTCGGCAGAAGCGTAGGGGTTGGCGGGGGAATATCCGGCTCTTTCCACGCGCACCGTAGCGCGGCCCGATTCGACCAGGCCGATCTGCCGGGCGGCAGCTTTGGACAGGCTGATGATGTCCTTGCTGTTGGCCGCAATGCGGTCATTGACCCGGACGTTGACGGAGCGGTTGTTGGCCGTATTGGTGACGCGGACCACCGTGCCCAGCGGGTAGCTCTTATGGGCGGCGGAATATCCATCTATCCGGTAGACCTCGCCGAAGGCCGTCCGCTGGCCGTTCAGCGCATCGGCGTAGTACACCGCCGTACCGGTTTCCACCTGAGCGTTCAGGCTGAAAATAGACAGAAACAAGGATGCCAGGATTAGTGTGGCCTTTCTCATAAGTAATTGGTTTTGAAGGAGGTTCTTGATATTATGTTTCCTATCTTTTGATCTCGGCACGAGGGGGGTAGAGATTATTAATATGTGTATAACGAACAAAATCGCCTTTTTAGCGGATTTTCCAACTATTTTTTGGAGGAAAAATCATCCCTCCACCATAGCTTCCAGGTTCTCAACCTTTTCCAGCAACCAGCTCTTGTTGAAAACAGCTCCTGCTTTCTCAATACTCTGCTGGAGCTTCAATAGTTCCTTCCGGCTTTTTTCTTTGGTGCAGTAGCCGATATTGGCCCGCAGGCTGGCCGCTCTGCGGGTCAGCTTGAACAGGTTGTGGTAGCCTTCCCGGCGGATGTCGGCCATGAGCCGGTTGCGGTGCAGGTATTGCTTAAAGGAATCGGCGAGGGAGCTGAGGGCTTCGTATTCGTCCAGGTCGTAATAGGTGCGCAACAACAGGGCCTTGGCGCCGAGGCTGTACCGCAGGTCCCGGTATTCTACCTGGATCAACAGCCGGAGGACCTCATCGTACTGGCGGGCGGCGTAGAAGAAGGAGGCGAGGTTGAAGCGGTACGCATTCTCGCGGGCCTCTTCGGGCAGCTTTTCCCGGTAGCGTTCGATGAACTCCCGCACCCACTCCATCTCCCGCAGGCGGATGCCGGTGGTCACGATATTTTTGTAATGCCATTCTGAAAGGAGGCCGTCCTCCAGCAGCAAGCCCCGGTGGAGCTGAGCCTTATACAGCTCGAAAATCTCCGCCAGAAAGCGCGGTTCTCCTTCGTTGATCTTCTGGATGCAATAATTCTGCAGGTAGTTGTAAATGGCCTTTTGCTCGACGGCAGGAAGGGCTGCCTGGTACTGGTTCAGCACTTTGAGCGCCTCAAAATAAAAGGAGGGGTCCGGGCCGGACACCATGCGGTACAACCAGTAATACATGGCAATGGCGGGCTCTCCGCCCAGCTCTTCAAAGTGCGCTTCCACAGCGCCCAGGGCCGTCCGCTGCAGCGGGTTGGAGTAGGAAACCTTCAGGATGCGGCTGCGCACCTTCATCTCGCAGGCGTCCCGCAGTTTTTCCGCCAGGTAGAAGCGGTCCAGAAAATGCTGTTTCCGCTGCAGGCTGTCGTCCGTCCGCCGTTCGGAAATCGTGTTGAAATACTGGTCGGCCTCATGGGCGATCAGGTATTGCCGGTAATACCAGTTGCTGTCCTGAGTGCCTGCTCCGTTCCCGCCGCCGACAGCCTTCTCCAGCACCCTTTCGTATTGCGGGTACTGCTTTTTGGCCCGCAATTGCTGCAATACGTATATCGACTGGAGATCCTCCTGCTTTTCCGCCTGTTCGATGGCCAGAAAGCGCTCGGCAAGGCGCAGGCCGTAGGTGAACAGCAGGGCCAGCCTGCCCTGGTCGTGCGCCTGTCCGGGAAAAAGGGCCTGAAAGACTGCTTCCCGGCTGCAGTTTTTCTCGTCGTACCGGGGAAAAATGTCGCTCAGGTAAGCCACCAGCGCCCGCACGCCTTCGTGTTTGTTGAAGTAGGGCGAAAAGGCAAATTCCCGAAACCGGGTCATCTCCCGCCGTTCAAAACTTCGCACCAGGCTGACCAGCTTGTTGCTGTACATAAAAAATTCAATTTTTTTGACTTTTAAAATCTTGTTATTTAATTCATTTTCAATATTTTAAACACATTAACTGTCATAAATTTAGATAAAAAAACTCAAAAATTGACAAAAATAGTTCTTTTACTCCAGCCGATAATGTGACATTTTTGTATCGTAACAAAACCTAAGAGCATGTTTAAATTTCATCCTTCGGCCCCAAACGGCGCCTTTTTTCCCTGGGCTGTGGCTTTTTTTCAGGCAATAGCTTTGGCTATTCCCTTCTAAAAACCCTTCGCCCAGGAAAAAAATCCATCCGTTTGGAATCCAAAAACGAATTTTAAACATACTCTAAACCACCGCGCTGCCATGAACAAAACTTTACTTCTGATCGCCTCAGTCCTTTTCCTGTCCATCCGGATGATGGGCCAACCCCTCCCTTGTTTTCATTTTGAAGACATCCCCGCCGGCACTCAGATCGGCCCGGCCTCCGGCAACAGCCCCGGGGACGTGCTCTTCTCCCAGGCCGGCATCCAGGTTAGCATCCAGGAAATCCTGTATCCCGACGGGACGACGGGTTTCGCGAATGCCCAAATCCTGGATGACAACACCGGCTGGCTCGACGGGCAGTTCTTCTTTATGGGCAACAACAGCCTGCGCTTCGACCTGTCGCAGGCCGACGGTGCCCTCAACCAGCTGTGTTTTGACTTCTTCGACGGGGGCGGGGTGGAAAACTTCGCCGTCAACGGCTCTTCCGTCGCCGTCCTGGATAACTTCTCGGAAGTAGCCAGCCTCAGTTTCCCTGGCGTTGCCGTCGAAGTTGATTTTAGCAACACCAATTCGCCGGGACAAGGCACCGTCTGCATCACCGGCAACATCGAAAGCCTGCTGATCGGCGGCCAGGAGTTCGGCATCGACAACGTCTGCGCCGACGCCGTGCTGGCCTGCCCCATCGCCAACCTGCAGGCCGAAATCGTCAGCTGTGACGACAACGGCGACTACAACATCGAAGTGGACTTCGACTGGCTAAGCCCCCTGACGGTGATCGTCAACTTCGACATCCTGATCGAAGGGGAGCGCGCCGCTACCATCACCCAGGCCGACCTGCCCTACCTGCTGGAAGGCGTTCAGCCAGCCACCGACGCCCTGGAATTCACTCTCGCCGTTTGCCAGAGCGACAACGCGGATTGCTGCGAATCCGTGATCCTGCAAAAACAGTGCCCGGCCGGCGGCTGCATGGAGTTCGAAGGGCTGGCGGGCCCCGTTTACGGCAACTCCGCCGGCACCCCGCCCGGCACGCCTTTTTATAACGAAAGCGACATCGGCCTGCTTCTGATCCCCTTCCAGAGCCTGTTCTGGACCACCACCTACGGCGACCTCGTCGTGCTGGACGCTGCCGCCGCGCCCGAAATGACCGCCGCCTCCGGCCAGTACCTCGGGTTCGAATCCGTCAATGCCGTTTTTGACCTGACCGGTTACCCCGATCCGGTGGACAGCGTGGTGGTGGACTTCTACTACAGCGGCGGCGCCGTCAACCTGGCCGCCAACGGGTCCAATATCCTCATCCAGAATGCGCTCCTGCCGGGCCTGTACGCCCTGGCGCCCGGCATCACCCTGCGCGTCGTCTTTGACAATACAAGCGCCACCGAAGGCCAGCTCATCTTCGCGGGCAACATCCAGACCCTGCTCATCGGCGGCGCCGGCGACTTCCGCATCGACAACCTCTGCGTCAACCCGGTTGCCCTGCCCTGCCGCCTGGCCGGCATGTCCATCGAACTGGGGCCCTGCGAAGACACCATCGGCTTCAACGCCACCATCAATTTCGATTACCAGGGCACGTCCGACAGCTTCAGCCTCTTCGGGCCCGGCGTACAGGGCAACTATGCCTACGCCGACCTGCCGGTGACGGTGGGGCCCGTGCCAAACAACAATTCGGGCATTTATGCCTTTTTCGCCGCCGACCTGGCGCAGGACGGATGCTGGCTCGGAGACACCATACAGGCAGTGCCCTGCACCGGCTGCGCCTTCGAGGGCCTGACGGTCAACTACCTCGGCCTGGCGCCCAACGGGCAGAACGCCATCGAGATCGACTTTGATCTGGTCGGCCCCACCGTTACCGATTTCTTCAGCGTTTATTTCGACGGGCAGCTCTATGAGCGGTTCAGCTGGAACGACGTGCCGGCGCGCCTGCTGGTGCCCTGCAATTCCGCCAATGACGTGGTGCGGGAGATCACCGTCTGCGAAGGGGAAGACCATTGCTGCGTCACCCTGCCCCTGATCTACCTGGCGCCCTGCCCGGCGCCCTGCTCCATCGCCAACCTGCAGCTGCGGCCCGGCCCCTGCAACCCCAACAACGTCTTCGACGTCACCCTGGACTTCGACTACCGCAACACCTCCGACACCTTCGAGCTGTGGCTCAACGGCAACGCCACCGGGCGCTTCTTCGCCTATGCGGACCTGCCGGTGTCGGTCAGCCCCTTCGTAGCCCCAACCAACGACCTGGAGTTTACGGTGGTAGACGCCAACCGCCCGGATTGCGGCGCCACCGCCGTCCTGCCGGCCTACGACTGCGGCAACCCCTGCAACGGCCTGATCGACAGCGTGGCCTACTATCTAACAGATTGCAATGACAACGGAAACTATTTCATCGTCATTGAACAGTTATTCCCAAATCCGCCTAACCTGGCTTTCCTGTTCTCGGTCAGCGTCGACGGGATGTTCGCCGGCAGCTTTTCCTCCGCTGGCCTGCCCGTTGAGCTGGGGCCCTACCCCGGCAACGGCACCGCCCGGGGGGTGGCCGTTTATACTCAAAACACCACCGATTGCGCTTACCGCTTTATTACCGCACCGGTGCAGTGCGACGGCGCCTGCCCGTTGCAGTCCGTCGGGCTGGCCGGCGATGTACAATGCGACAACAGCGGCTTCTACCGCGCCAAGCTGCGCGTCGAAGGCCCCGCCGTCGGCGATGTGCTGACGGTCACCTCCGCCGTCACCAATTTCTCCCTGACGGTGGCCTACGACGGCGGGCCGGTAGTGGTGGAAATGCCCGACACGGGCCAGAACTACGACGAGCTGACGGTTTGCCTGCCGCTTTCCACGACGAATACGCTCTGTTGCCTCGACATAGCTTTCGACTATGTTTGCCGGCCCTGCGACATTTTCAATTTCCACCTGGATCCGCTGGATTGCACGGCCGACACGACCTTTTTCTTCACCATCGATTTCGATGCACAGGGCGCTTTCAGCGACACGTTCACCCTCCAGCTCTCCAACGGTTTTGAACAGCACTTCCTCTACAGCCAGCTGCCGTTGACGATGGGCCCCATCCCCGGGCTGGGAGAGCAGTTGGACTACTGGCTCACGGAAATGTCCGGAAACTGCGGCGCCTCCGGCTCTTTTATCACGCCGGACTGCATTGACGGATGCGTGCTTGGAACAGTAACCACCCCTATCGCCAACGTGGGCTGTAACAATGACGGCACCTATAATATCCCACTGCATGTTGAGAATGCGCAACCCGGCGACCTGCTCCTGGTACAGTCCGTTGTTACAGGATATACCGACACCCTTGCTTACGGCCAGCTGGGCGCTCTGGTGCTGCAACTGTCGCACTGGCCGGCGCCGCCCAACGGCCGGGAGATCCTGAATATCTGCTTCCTCAACCAGCAGGATTGTTGTGTCACAGCCGAATTTGCCGTGAACTGCCCCTGCCCCTGGCTAACGGGCGTCACCATCGCGCCCAATGGCTGCCGGAACGACGGCACGTTTACCGCCACGCTGAACATCACGACCCCGGCACCCGCCATCGGCAATATTTTCGTTGTGGAATCGGAGAATTACCGGGCAGAATTCAGCGTCGCCGACCTGCCGGTGGAGATCGGCCCCTTCCCCGGCACGGGCGGGCCGAGGACGGTGCATGTCCTCTTCCCCGGCACGGACTGCCAGACGACGGTTACGTTCATCACTCCCGACTGCGGCAACGGTGGCTGCGCCTTCACCGGCATCGTCGCCGAACCCCATAGCTGTGACGGCGGCCAGTTCCTGATCGACGTAGAGGTGCGGGCCGTCAACCCCGGCGCTCTGGGGTACTTCATCTTTGCCGACGGACAGATCAACGGGCCATACGCCTACAACGAGCCCTTCGTCACCCTCGGCCCGTTTGACGGCGATGGAACAACGATCTACGACCTGCTCATCCTGGACATCGAGGATCCCTCCTGCTTTGGTTACGCGGAGGTGGGCCCCGTCGACTGCGGAGCGCTCTGCGGCATCCACAACCTGCGGGTGGACCCCCTCGGCTGCAACGCCGACGGGACCTACAACGTGCTGCTTAATTTTGAGGTGGACAACCCGGGCAACGATTTCTTCGATGTCTATGGCCGCAACGGAGACCTGATCGGCTTTTACCGGCTGGACGAACGGCCCGTCAGGATCGAGGGGCTGGACCCGGTGAGTTCCGGCGTGGGTTACCTGCGGGTATGCATCAACGACACCCCCGGCTGCTGCGAGGACATCGAATTTTTCGAGCCGGACTGCACGGGCGCCTGCCGCATCTACGATGTCCGGGTTGAACCGGACAGTTGCGATGCCGACGGCAATTACTACGTGCGCCTCTACTTCAATTTTGACAATATCAGCAGCAACAGCAACGGCTTCCGGGTCTTCGGCAACGGGCAGGACTACGGTACGTACAGCTACACCATGCCGTTCCCCGTAACCGTCGGGCCCATTGCGCCTACCGGCGCCCTGGCCTACGAGCTCATCGTGGCCGACCTGGGCAACCCCGACTGCCGTGGCGTTGTCGAATTCG
This sequence comes from Phaeodactylibacter sp., assembly GCA_024102975.1. Lineage (GTDB taxonomy): Bacteria > Bacteroidota > Bacteroidia > Chitinophagales > Saprospiraceae > JACJXW01. Next base: position 17,969 of record JAGFJD010000423.1, read on the forward strand.
GCGCTTTCGACTGCAGCCCCGATTCCCTGGTGTGCATCACCTTCGACGAATTTGAAACCGCTCCGAACGATACTGTCAACCTGGCCTTCGGCAGCCCCCTGGATTCCATCTACGACGAGGCTGGAATCGTTTTCAACGCCGTGGCCGTTCCGCTGGCGAACAACGCCAGTTATTTCGAATGGGTGACGGGTGCCGCCTTTGCGCCTTGCGGCACGCCGGCAGCCGGCGGCAACCTGTATATGAACGGCGGGATCGAAATGGATTTCAGCCCGTTGGCCACCCTGCCCACTGCCATCACTTTCGATGTTTACTTCTGCAATTCGCCCTCCGTCATTCCGCAGATCGCCCTTGGCGCCAACGGGGAGCTGTACAGCGGCCTCCTCTCCGGGCTGCCGGCCGATTTGCCGGGCGGCATCCGCCTGGAGTTCATCCCGGCAGCAAATTCCTTTGGGCAGGGGCAGGTCATCGTAAGCGGGGCAGTTGAAAACCTGGTCATCGGCGGCCAGTGGCTGTTCATCGACAACCTCTGCTTCAACCAGCCGGGGCCGCAGGCGGGCGACGACTGTGTCAGCTTCGATGCCTATGACGGCGTCCCGGGAGATACCCTTGCCAATTACGGCCATCCGGAGGAACTGGAGTACCGGGAGGACGGCGTGGTGGTCACCGCCCGCAGCATTGAGTGGAACGGCGCGGCCAATTACTTTACCGGAGTGTATGTCTTCGGGAATAGTTTTTGCGGATTTGGCGACGACGACGCAGCGCTTGAATTCGGCGGCGCCCTGCGCTTCAGCTTCACCGGGCTGCCCAACCTGCCGGTGCGCGTTTCTTTCGGGCTGGCTTTCTGCCAGGGGCAATCGCAGGATATCATTCTCTCCGTTAATGGAGAGAACTACCGGGGTGACATTGCCGCCCTTCCGGATATGCTGTCGAACGTGGCCGTCAGCGCTTCCAGGCTCGCCGGCAACAGCAATATCTGGCAGGTAGAACTGACGGGCACCGTCGAAAATTTTGAGATCGGCGGCAGCGGCTTGTCGATCGACGACGTGTGCTTCGATACGCCCATGCAGGACGAAGAAGTATGGCCCGGCGACGCCAACGCCGACAACCTCGCCCACCACATCGACCTGCTGAGCATCGGCCTGGCCTACGGCTTCCAGGGGACGCCCCGCTTCGTAGACGGCGCCAACTGGATGGGCGTCACTGCCGCCGACTGGCCCCGGTCTTTCGCCAACGGCACCAACTACAAGCACGCCGACTGCAACGGCGACGGGGTAGTGGATTTAGCCGACCGCCAGGTGCTCGTTCAGAACTACGGCCTGACGCATGGCCCGCGAACCGATATGCCGGACCTGCCCGGCACCGATACCGACCCGCCGGGTTATATCGACTTTCCGGCCACGATGCCGGTGGGCAGTGCCTTCAACATCCCCATAATAATAGGCACCCGGAGCCAGCCCATCCAGGATGTGTACGGCATTGCCTTTACAGTGGAATTCGACCCCCAAATATTCGACCCGAACGCGTTCGGGATCAGCTACCCGGTGAGCTGGTTCGGCGAACCGGGCGTCAATACGCTCGCCATCGACCGGACGTACGCCGCTGATGGCCGCATCGAGGTGGCCATCACCCGCATCGACCAGAACAACGTCTCCGGCCATGGGGCAGTTGCCTACCTGATCGGCATCATCGACGACATTGCCGGCTTCCAGCCGGCTTCGCAGGTGCTCATCAAAGACGTGCTGGCCATCAGCCGGGAAGAGGTACGGATACCCATACAGGGCCGGTCGACAGCGTTTGAACTCCAGTACAAGGAAGAGGCGCCCGCGCCGGATGCCAAAGGCGTCTTCTCGGTCTTCCCCAACCCGGCGACGGACTGGGTGACGGTTACCTCCAAATACGGCTACCAGCCCGAGCAATTAACCTTGCTTGCCCTTGACGGAAGGGAGATTCGCGCGCCGCAGGAGGAGAACCGCCGGATTTCCCTGAAGGGGCTGCCGGCCGGCACCTACATCCTGAGCATCCGGACCGGAGGGACGCGGGTGCATAAGTTGATCGTGAAGGATTAGAGTTATTGGTTGTTGGGGTTATTGGTTATTCCGGGGGCAGCCGGCGTTCCGGAATAACCAACCAACCGGCAGTTCCGCTTCCGCTGCCCCGCTTCCCAAAATGCAGGAGAATCCCCGTTAGTTTAGCTGTAATTTTCCAAAAATACTGTCAGAACCCGCCGCCGCCTCCGGGCGGCGGCTTTTATTTGGTTTATCCTGAACTCCCCTATCCTTCCCGTATCATTTTTTTCAGGAGGACAACCTGCCCCAGGTGATAATAGCTGTGCTCGATCATGGCAAGGATATTCCGGTAGTAATTCCCGTATTTTTCTTCGACAAAACCCGCCCCTAACTTTTCGTCAGGTATTTGCTCCACCAGGCTGGCAAAGGCTTCGCCATCGCTCCACATCTTGTCCAGCAGTTTTTCCCAGTCCTCCTGCGATTCGACCGGCGGCATGTCGAAGCTGTATTTGTCCCGGATGTCGAGCGAGCCGCCTTTCAGCACATTCAGTATGCCGGAGACATAGTAATTGACGTGGAAGGCAAGGGCGGCCAGGGTATTCAGGTTGCCGACTTTGGTGGTCGCCTCTTCCCAGGTGACATCCGACAGCTGGGCCTTCAGGTTGGTGGTGGCAACCCAGGTGCCGTTCAGGTAGACTTCCCGGAACTGTTTGGCGATTTGTGGCGCCAGATTCATATTAGCACTCATATTTATTTGATTTAATGTCAAAGCGTTACCAATGCAGCAGCGGAAAACAGCCCTAAGTTACGCACCAGATGAATCTGGTACGTCCATTTGGCCGATCAGGCCGGCCGTGTCGAAGTTGCACAGGTTGTAGTGGTATTCATAGGCTTCCTGCAGCATTTTTCCGCTCATCGTTACCCCGTTGCGTTCCAGGGAGCGCAGGGCACACTGGCGCGCCGCCTGGCCGGAGAAGAAAAAGCGTGCGGTCAGGCCGATGTAGTTGTTCATGGTGACGGCGTCCTGGTTGTCGCGGTCCATCATTTCGGAGAGTACGTTGGTAGCGACCTGGAACTGCTTTTTCTCCAGGGCCAGCAGGCCGATGTCGAAGAGCTTGTCGGAGGAGCCGGGGATGAGGCTGAGCACGTTGAGCACCCGGGGCATCATGTCGGAGTAGTCCTTTTTCAGGGAGGCCAGGGCGATCTTGAAGGTGCAGTCTTTGACCTTGCGCGTTTCGTTACCGTAGATAAGGGGGTTGTCCGGGGTGGACTGCATTTTCAGGCCCATCAGGATATCTTTATAGGCGGCCAGCACTTCGATCATATTGGAGCGGCTGCCCGGCTCGGTCGAGTTGGCCACCGAATTGCAGAGGATTTCGACCAGCTGGATGAGGTTGTCGTCGTTCTTGCCGGGGGTGGTGTCAACTTTCAGGTTCTGGAGGATTTCCTCCAGGGCCTGGATGACGATGCGGGTTTCCGCGCCGCCTTTGGAGTAGATGCCCAGGTATTCGATATCGTCGAGGTAGGCGCGGTCCAGCTTGCCGGTTTTGCGGTAGGATTCCAGCAGCTTTTTTTTGATGATATGCACCACTTTGGCGCGGTAACCCTGGGAGCGGATCAGGTGGATGTAGAGGAAGGCCAGGGTGGAGAACAACATCAGGAAAAAGAGCAGGGTGATAAGCAGTTCCCGCCCCGGTATTTGTTCCGGCGGGAAGGGGATGACCCAGAATAGGGTGCGCGGATAAGCGGCCAGGATGATGAGCAGCAACAACACCGTCAGCACCAGCAACTGGTTGATCAGGTTGGCGGCGTAGTTCTTCCGGCTCATCCGCCGCAGGTCTTCCGGCAGGAAAATCTGGTTGACCAGGATGGGCAGGCCCAGCAGGAAGACGTAAACCGTCACGCTGACTTCGACGATGAGGCTGAGGTAGTCGGTGTACATGATTTGGGATATCCGATTTCTGATTTTCGATTTTTGATGTGCCCGAAAACATCCCGCCCCTGGCCTCCCCAGAAATCAAACATCAAACATCGCACATCAAACGTCATAAATACCTAACCTAAATTCGGCATTCGGCATTTGGTTGCTCCAGGATAGCTGCCGAATGCGCGAACACCGAATTGCGAATACCGAACGCCGGCCAAGGGCTTGCCGTGTTCAATAAACCCCATTCGGAATCCCCTCCGAAATTTCCCGGATGAACTCCAGCAGGGCTGTATGCGGCATCATGGCGTTCTTGCGCTTGTACTTCAGTCCGGTGAGGTTCAGTTCGGTGAGGTCGGCCTTCAGTTCTTCGAGGCGCTCGACGGTGAAGACGCCGTAGCGGGCGGCGGCCAGGTTCTGGGCAACCCGGAGGGAGGGCTTATTGCCGTTCTCTCCGAAGATGCGCCGCAGCAGCTCCAGGCCCAGGCGGCTGGAGTTGGCGTTGTTCTTTCTCTGGAGTTCTTCGTATCTGGACAGCCACTCCGGGTTCCTGCCGGGCGGGATCCGAATGTCCACGATGATGATGTCATAACGGCGCTCATTGAGGTAGAAGAAAGCCTCCGAAGCATTGGAGGCGATATCGAGGTGGTAATTTCCTTCGATATAGACCGGGCTGGCCAGGTGGTACAGGTCGCTGTCGGCGTCGTCTTCGATCCAGAGCACTTTATATGCGTTCATGGGAGTTGTTCGTTTCGGGGTAGTTGAATAGTTACTGTCGTAATAAACGGGTTAGAATAATCATCCCGGGCATTGCCCAGGGAGGGTTTGCTGGTGATGCTCAGCTTTCCTTTATGCTTTTCGGCCACCTTCAGAGAATCGTACAGGCCCAGGCCGGTGCCGGGTCGGCGGCGGTCGCTGGCATTGACGCCGCGGTAGCCGACTTTAAAGAGCAGGCCCTTTTCCAGCTCTTCCCGGGTGATGGCCACGCCCCAGTTTTCGATGCTGATATAAATCCAGTCGGAATCCATCCGCCCTTCGACCATCACGAAGGCTTTGCTGGGGCCCTTGCGGGTCCAGCTGTACTTCACGGCGTTATGCAGGATGTTGAGCAGGGCCCGCGCCAGGTCGTCTTCGAAGCCGTCGATGTGGACGTGGCGGAGGCCCTTAAAGTTGGCCCGCAGTTCCACCCCTCGGTTGGCGGCGAACTCTTCCATTTTCCGCACGGCGCCGACCAGGATGTCGTACAGGTCGAGCCGTTGGGGTTCTTCCTGGTACTTCACCCGGGTGAGGATGTAGCTGCGCAGGTTGTTGACCACGGTTTCCATCTCCAGGACGGTGTCCACCCCCCGGTGCAGGGAAGCCAGGCTGCACAGGCGCAGGATTTCCCGCAGCTGGCGGCGGATCTCTTTGATGAGTTCCCGCGGGAAATTGCCTCTGGCCACGGCCTCGTTGACAATCTCCCGGATTTTGATCGCCCCGTCCCGGATGATCGCCAGTTTCTGAGCGCCGCCGGGTTCTTTGCTGAAGCGGTCCAGCAGGCCGGCGAGGCGCTCCAGCTGCTGCCCGGCGCTGTCGTCAAACTGCCGGCTTTCCCGGTTTTTCGCCAGGAGGTTGCCAACGGACGTTTGCAGGGAAGCGGTTTGCCGGCCGATCTGCTCCAGGGCCTTGTCCTCGTTCAGGAAGCCGTTCTCCCGGAGCAGCAGGTCTTTGGTGGCAAAAGAACGGATAACGGCATCCATTGTGTGTTTGACGTGGATGAGGGTAGAGGAGTAGGAATGCAGCACCTTGCCGATGTCAGTGGTCAGTTCGTCCAGCTGTTGCTTGGTGTCCAGGTAGTCGGTCACATCCCGCTCCGCCCCTACCCTGCCGATGATGTTGCCGGCGGCATCTTTCAGCAGCTTGACGTGGACCTCAAAGCGGCGCAGCTCGCCCCTGCCGTTGTAGGCCGGCAGGATGTAATCGACCAGGCTCTGCCCCTCGCTGTCTTTGCGGACGAGGGCCTCGTGAAACGCCTGGAAGGCCTCCGGCGAGGTATGCCATTCCCGCAGGTCTCTGCCGATGATGCCTTCCGGGCTTTCCACGCCCCGGTTGCTGGCGAAGTGCTGGTTGCAGTGTACCAGGATGTGTTCTCCCTTTTCGTTGATGCGCACTTTGTACAGCCCGATGGGCACGTCGTTGACCAGCCGGAAGTAGATGGACTCCATGGTCACGTCTTCCACGATGCCTTCGGTGCCCACCCAGTTGCCGTCGCCGTCCCAAACGCCGCGGGCGCTGACAGCGGCGGTGAATTCGGAGCCATCCCTGCGCAGATGCTCCTGATATTCGTTGGAAACGCTGCCCTTTTCCCAGATTCGCCGCTCCATCTCTTCCAGGTCTTCCGGGTATTTCACGAAATCTGTCGGGTTTTTGAATAAGACATCTTCCAGGCAACCATAACCGTACATTTCCACGAAGCGGGGGTTGGCGTTGGCCAGGCCGCTGTCCCGGCGGAAGCTGAAAATGCCCACCGGCAGGTCGTTGAAGAGGCGGTGGTAGCGGCTCGCCTTGTTGATCGGCGCCATCAGGCACAGCAGGGCCACCACCTCCTGCCCGTCTTCGCTCCAGATGGCTTTGGTGTAATCCCGCACGTAGCGCATCTTGCCGCCCACCTTCAGGTCGATGGTGGTGTTCTTCAGCCATTCTCCTTTCGGCAGGCGGCGGAGCCGGTTCAGGCTGTCCTCCCGGTCGGCAGGATGGTTGTAAAAACCGGCGACCCTGGCTTGGAAATCCGGCTCGGCGGGCAGCCCGAAGAAGGCCTGCGCTTCAGCATTATACTTCAGGAAAACGCCCTCCCGGCTGGCGAGATATACGGCAAAGGGCAGCCCGGCGCATTGCCGGTATTCCTGTTCGGCGAGTTCCATGATCTTTTGGAGGGCCGTATCCATAGCGGAGGGGGTTTGGTGATCCTGCTCGTTTGAAGGGTCAAAATTAAGAAAAAATGCGGCGATTTGCCACATAGGCCACCCTGCGGAGCGAAATTCGCGCAAATCTGCCGGTTTTTTCGCGCAGATTCGTATACTCCGCGCTAATTCGCGTTCCGCGAGATAGTACATACCTCTTGTAATAATAAATAGTTTCCATTTTTGTAACTGTTTAGGTCTTTTGTTTAACCACATAAGACACATTATACTTTTCCATCTACCCAAAAACTTCCTTATCTTCCCGCCAAAATGCCAAATAAAGCCTTTCAGGACTTCTACGCCGAAGACGTCAGCCACTGCTACGGCTGCGGCCGCCTCAACGAACACGGCCACCAGCTGAAGAGCTGCTGGGATGGGGAAGAGACAGTGGCCCGTTTTACCCCCAAACCCTACCACACCGCTATCCCCGGATACGTATACGGCGGGCTGATCGCCTCCCTAATCGACTGCCACGGCACCGGGACGGCGGCGGCAGCGGCCACCCGCGCCCGGGGAAAAGACATGGAAAGCGGCCTGCTGCGCTTCGTCACCGCCTCCTTAAAAGTGGACTACCTGCGCCCCACCCCGCTGGGGCCGGAACTGGAACTGCGGGGAACGGTAGCGGAACTTAAAGAGCGGAAGGTGGTGGTGCACATCACGCTTTACGCCGAAGGGCAGGCCTGCGCGAAGGGGGAAGTGGTGGCGGTGTTGATGCCGGAGGGGATGGGGAAGGGGTAAAGGTTTATTGGTGGAAATGGGTGGAGATGGGTGGAGATGGGTGGAGATGGGTAGAGATGGGTGGAAATGGGTGGAGATGGGTGGAAATGGGTGGAGATGCCAGGAAACGCCTGCCCGGCTTTGGCTGACCATGTGTTTCCGTACTTCAATTTATTCTGACGCACGGCAGGTTTTGTCGGCTACAAAACCCGCCGGGTCAGTATATACTGGCATCGCTGGTTTTGCTCCTGACAAAACCACGCGTTCGCCAGTATAATATCAGAGACGCAATAGCACGTCGCTTAACGATCCAGGACTAACCCGAAACCCGGCAGGTTGCGTTTATCTTAAACTATGAGAAAAATAATCCCAATACTATTCTTCCTGGCTATACTGCCTGCCTCGCTTCCGGGGCAGAGCCGCCCCTTCCTCGAACCGTCCGACACCCTTCATCCCGGCCGCTTCCGCACCATCATGGCGACGACTGCCGGGCTGTACAGCAGCGCTGCCTTCGGCCTGTACCACCTCTGGTATAAGAACTACGAACTCACCGGTTTTCATACGTTCGACGACCTGGGCGAATGGAACGACATGGACAAGGTTGGCCACGCCGTGACCGCCTACAACCAGAGCGCCCTGTTTTTTTATGCCATACGCTGGACGGGCCTGGAGCGCAACAAATCCATCGCCCTGGCTGCCGGCGTCGGCACCCTGCTGCAGGGAACGGTGGAAGTGATGGACGGCTTTTCTGCGAAGTGGGGCTTCTCCTGGGCGGATATCGCCTTCAACACGGTGGGCGTCGGGCTCTTCGCCGGGCAGGAACTGGCCTGGCAGGACCAGCGCATCCTCCTGAAGGTATCCAACGCCCGCCCGTCGTACCCTGACTTTCCCGTGCCAGCCGACGACGGCGGGCCGCCGATGAGCCTGCGCCGGCGGGCCCGGGATCTCTACGGGGCTTCCTACCCCGAAGGTTTCCTCAAGGATTACAATGGACAAGCTCTCTGGGCGTCTTTCAACTTGTCCGCTTTTGCCGGGCAGCGCAAACCGGGCTGGCTGCCCCGCTGGCTCAACCTGGCGGCAGGTTACGGATCAGAGAACATGTTCGGCGGCTTCGACAATACCTGGGAGGGCGAAAACGGGGCTACTTACAGCCTCGACGCCGGGGCCTTTCCCCGCTACCGGCAGTTCTACCTGTCGCTGGATGTGGACCTGAAGCGCATCCCTACCCGCAGCCGCTTTCTCCGCATCGCCCTGGGCGCGCTGAACTGGATCAAAATCCCGGCGCCGGCCCTGGAGGTGAATACGAACGGGGGGATCAGGTTTCATCCGGTGTATTGGTGAAGTAGAAATACGTGGAAATGCTTTGAAATGCGCTTTGAACCTTGCTCTCTACCATTCGTGTTCGCACCAGATGTCCAGTTTCTTCACACCAATAACATATTTGGAGTTCTTGCTGAGCCGGAAGGGGAAATGATCGCCCGCCGTACCAGCGTATCCTGAATTTTTCCCGCTTCATCGACCCTGCTACATTATCCCGGCCGCTACCACGCTTCCAGCGATACGGCTCCGGCCTTGTTTTCAGCCCTGGCTTCATGCCCGGCTTGGATGGAAGACACCTCTGCCGGGCGCGGCTGTACTTCCACCAAACGGCCGCCGGGCTCCAGCCCCAGCAGGTTGTAATGGGCGCGCAGCTCTCCGGCCATATCGTCATTCCATTCGAAGCCTGCCGGTATCCGGAAGGAGAAGTCACGGGCTCCGGGCACTTTAGCCCTGGAGTCGAGCGCCACGGGTTCCGCCGGATAGAAGCGGACGGAATCCCGCCAGCTCAGGTAATCGGCCTGCAGGGGCATATCCTGCTGGTTCTGCAGGAAGATGCGGAGCGTTTGGCCTTCCCGGCGGCTGAAAAAGGCGCCGAGCTGCTCCTTTTCCGGGAACAGTACCGAACGCATGTAACGCTGGTTGTCATAAAGGTACCAGGTGGGGTCGCCGTAGAACGGCCAGGAACGGTATACCTTTTTCATCAGCGCATTCAGCTTGTCCTCGTTGCGCAGCAGCAAACGGTCGAGGAACTGGACCCGGCTGGCGTCCGCCGCCTCCTGGATGTAGCAGCGTTTGAATTCCAGGTTGTCGTAGACCAGGCGTATGAACGGACGGCGCTCGAAGCGGAAGTGGCGCGTGGCCGGCCGGGGCTCCTCCAGGAAAAGAGGCCGGTCTTCCATGTCGTGGTCGTGCAGTTCCTCCCATTCCCGGGCGATGGGCTCGGCCAGGCCGGTGACGGGGTTGAAGTAATAGCGCAGGTTCTGTCCGGCCAGCGGGTGCTTGTTTTTCATCAGGTCGCAGACGACGAACACCTGGGCCATTTTCCGGAGGTCGAAAAATTTGCCGGGCGGCAGCTCGCCGGCCATTACCTGCTGGTACATCCGCTTGATCAGCAATAACTGCTCACGGGTTGCGGGGCTTTCCATAAGCTTGCTTTCCCCATAGGGTTCCACTCCTTCTTCTATTTTGAAAATGATGCCCTCCCGCAGGCGGTTGTTCTCCACCAGGTACTTGTCAAAACGCTCCTCCATGTAGAAAATGCCCCTGGACTGGCCGTTGATGGAGACATTCACGAAATCGGCGCGCAGGCCCATCAGGCCTTTTTCCTTCATCAGTTCGAAACCCAGCCAGTCGGTCAGGTATCCCCGGGTGGATGGCAGCAGCATGGCGAAGCTCTTCATGCCCATGAACGTTTCGTCGCCTCTTACCTTCACCTCGAAAGACCATTTCGAGGGGTTGCGGAGGTGGGAATGGGCAACCAGCCCGGTCAGGGCGACCTTCACGTCAATGGTTTTGCCGTTGTGCGTCAGTCTGGCGGGAAACTCCTCGTTCTTAAACTCCGGAAGGATCAGGCCTTCCCGGAGCGATTGCTCGCGCAGGTACTGCAGGCGCAGCAGGTGCCTGAACTTGATGTCTATGGCCACCTCGTCGAGCTGCGCCAGGCTTCCCTTTGCGTAGTTGCTCACGAAAGAAAAATCCAGCTTCGCCAGCTTTTGCAGGGCAGTGTTGAAGTAGGTGGTGAAGCCCTGTTCTTTAAGGTGAATGCCATAGCGGAACACCGAAAAGAACAACCCTGCGACTACCAGCGTTGTCCCCAGGCGTACCCCCCAGGCAGCCAGCGCCTTTCTTTTTTTCAGGAAATCGCGGGCGCGATCGGGAAAACGGGAAATGGTATTTCTGTTTTTGATATTCATGCTTTCTTCCTCTCTTTTCGAATCAGGGCTACCTCACGCTGGCCTTCCCGTATTCCGCCCCGTACAGGATTTTCTTCACGTCATCGAAGTTGGGCGCGAAGGGCTGCCCATCCACCATGACGCCCGAATTGGCTTCGATCAGGTAGGGGCGCTCGGCGCCTTCTATCGACACGCGGTCGAGGCTGGCAAAGCCGGGGCCGAATTCCGATTTTTTCATGAAGGTAGTGAGGCCCACCCGGCTGTTGACAACTTTGGAATCGGAAACAATGAGCTTCGAGCGGTCCTTGCTGGTCAGGGCGATCTCGGAATTGGTGATTTCCACAGACTTCGCCGTCATGCTGCTGCCTTCGCCGGAGCTGAGGCCTTTGTCGCCGATGCCGTTCATATAGACGTGGCTGACGGTTATCTCGCTGCCCGACACGTCGATGCCGTCGTTGCCCACGTCGATGAAGCGGGAGTTGGCCACCGTGCCGGTGCAAAAGTCACAGTCGAAGGCATCGGCCTTGATGTCCCTGAACAGGCTCTTCTCCATGGTGAAATCCGAGCGGATGACGTTCAGGAAATCGTCGCCGTCCTGGTTGCCGATGAAGGCCACGCCGCTGAAGTCCACCGGCGCTTCGTAGAATATCACGGCACCGGTCAGCGCCCAGCCCTTTTCGGTGGGCCGGTTGAGGTTCAGGAAGGTGGTGTGTTCCACGGACGAGCGTTCTCCGCCGCGGATGACGATCATGCCTTCAGACGTTTTGTCCGAAGAAAACATCAGGATGGAGTCCTGTTCCGTACCCATGAAGTACACGGGCGAGTAGCAGATGACCTTGGCGTGGTTGACCAGGTCGATCCGGGCGCCGGCCTCTACCTCAAAGCGCCGGCCGGCAGGGATGACCAGGTCTCTGTCCAGCTTCCAGTTTCCCTTCGGGATTATGACGGCGTTGGTTTCCGGCGCCTCCTCGATGAAACCGAAGGAGGTGTGGTTGGCGTCCCGCTGTACAGGGTTCCACGCATGCGCCTGCCGCTCCTCGTAAGGCCAGGGGAAAACCAGGATGGAGTTGGCCGTATTGTCCAGCCCCAACACGTTATAAGTGATCTTCAGCTCTTCCAGCAGGCTGTCGGCCCAGGCAACTGTGGGGGGGATTTCGAAACCGAACGCCTGCGCTTCGCCTTTGGGCAGGGTATGCGCGCCGTCGAGGACGATGGGTTGCGCGGGATAGAACAAGGAGGTTTCGCGCCAGCTGAGGTTCCTGACCTCGACAGGCAGGTCCTGCATGTTGCGGATACGCAGGCTGAGCCGGTTGTCCTCCTGCTTTTCAAAATAGGCGGTGATGTGGTCCCGGTCCGGCGCCAGGGCAGACTGTATGTACTTCTGGTTTTCGTAAAGGAAGAAAGTGGGCAGGTCATAGGCCGGCCAGCCTGCATAAACTTCATTGACCAGCTTGTACAGCTTGTCCCCGTTTTTGGCCAGGAACTGGTCCATGAACGGTTCCTGGCAGATCGCCTGTGCTTCCTGGAGGTAATAACGCTTGAAGTCGAGGTTGCCGAAGATCATCTTCAGCACTTCGTCGCGTTCCAGCTTATAGAGCGGGGCGCTGCCCTCTGCCGGCTGTTCCAGGATGAGCGACCACTGGCCGGGGTCGTTTTTGGGCACGGCGGCCAGTTCGCCGACAAGAGGCTCGGCCAGGCCGGTGGCCGGGTCGAAGGAGAAGCGCAGGGCAAAACGGTAGGAGGAATGCCGGTTGTTCATCAGGTCGGCGATGGCGAAGGCCTGAGCCGTTTTCTTCAGGTCGAGGAACTGGCCGGGCGCGAGCTTGCCGCCCTGTACGTCCTGCCACTTCTGCCTGATGAGCAGCAACTGCTCCCGGGTTGCCGGGTTATCCATCAGTTTTTTTTCCTGATAGGCTTCGACGCCCTCCTGGAGTTTGAAAATGATGCCTTGCCCCAGGCGGCTGCCCCGCGCCAGGCCCTTGTCGAAGCGCTCTTCCAGGTAGAAGGTGCCTTTAGGCTTTCCGTTGACGGAGGCCCTCACGAACCCGGCCCGCAGGCTCATCACCCCCCGGTCTTTCATGAGCTCCATGCCCAGCCAGTCGGTAAGGTAGCCCCGGTTTTCCGGGAGCAACATGCCGAAGCGCGTCATGCCGTCGATGGCATCCTCGCCCCTGGCCCTGACCTCAAACGAAAACTTGTCTTCGCTTCCCGCCCGAAGGGCCGTGGCGCTGGCCAGGGAGAGTTTCACGTCGTGGGTAGCGCCCTTGTAGGTAAGCTTTGCGGGGAACTCCTCATTTTTCTGTTCTTCGGTTATCATGCCGTCCTTCAGAGCCTGCTCGCGGAGTTGCTGCATGCGGAGCAGCTGATCAGGTTCGATGTCGATATCCACATTTTCCAGGCCCGCCGCCTGGCCGCCGAGATACTTCCCGATAAAGGAAAAGTCGAGGCCGGCGGCCTGAAGCAGGGGGTGCTGATAATAACCGGTATCGCCGGTTTTCCGGAGATAAGCGCCGAAGCCCAAAGCCGCAAAGAAGAGGGCTGCTGCGGCCCCGACAGCCGCCAACCGCAAAGTCCAGGCCCGCAGGGTTGTCCTGTCCCTGAACAGGTCGAGGACATCTTTATATCCGCTTGAATTGCTGTTCTGCTTGATTTTCATGATGTTAAATTATTCCGTTTTGGTCCAGGAAGCTGACCTGAATAGAGCCGTCCAGGCCGTGCAGGGCGGCCCGCGCCTTGTTCAGGTCGTTGAAATTGTGGAACTCCGCGACGAAAGCGGCTTCCATGAAGTCTTTGTTCTCGTCGAGGCGCTTCATTTCCAGCTCCTTGCAGTGCGGCATGACGGCCTCCACAATGCTGTCCAGGGAAATGCCCAGGGCGTTCTCTGCCATGACGGTGAAGTTGAGGCTGCGCTGCGCGTCGGCGGGCCGGAGGAAGTCCTTGCCCCAGATGACGGCCACCACGAAGAAGAACCCGATGGTAGTGACGATGCGCTGGTCGGCGCCGAAGCCCAGGCCCAGAGCGATGGTCAGGAAGATGTACGCCAGTTCCTGCGGCTCCTTGATGGCAGCGCGGAAACGGACGATGGACAGTGCGCCCACCAGGCCCAGCGAGAGCGCCAGTGATGACTTGACGATCGTAATGATGATCATGGTGGTCACGGCGATGAGCTCGAAATTGGCGGCAAACATCTTCTTGTTGGAAAGAGACGTGCCGAAGCGCGAGTAGATCCGCCCCAGCAGGTGCGCCAGCAGGGCAGTCAGCAACAGGTTGATGAGGAAATTCCAGGGAGAGATCTCCGGGACCTGGTTCGCCAGGAATTGTTCGAAGGTTTGGTTCTGGTTCATAGTACTCAGAGTTTAAAGAACTGATTGTTAGTTAATGGATTAATGCTACAGGAAAACCTGGGCCTGCAGGCGGATGACCTTGACATCATTCGGGGCGCCGGTCACCGGGTCGCCGCCGCCTTCGCGGGGGTCGTTGAATACGGAGTGATACTCCAGCGTAAGCTTGGCGTTGTGCCCGCTGATGAAAT
>JAGFJD010000434.1 GCA_024102975.1 Phaeodactylibacter sp.
ACCTGGGAGCGGGATATTACCGCCTTGCCATTATCGACAACAACGGCTGCCGGGGGGAAGTGCCGTTCACTGTCGAAGGCGAGGACGTGGAGATCAGTTACGGCACTTCTCCGGAATGCGAGCATCGCAGCAACGGAACCATCTGGCTTCAGGCTTATGTCCCGGCCCCCGGGCATAACGGCGACTCTTTCCACTATGAGTGGAGCACCGGCGACGAATTCGACTCCAGCGAAGGCATCCTGCTCGAAGGCCTGGCCGCCGGCCAATACACCGTGGCCGTGACCAACCAAAGTGGAGATTGTTCCTACACAGAAACGATTGAAGTGCGGGGCTTCGTATCGGAAGCTCCCCTGTCCGTCGAAGCAGAAATCATCAACACCTGCCCTCAATACCCTTCCGGATACATCGAGCTGCACATAAACGGAGGAGTGCCTCATCCCACGGCTGTCAATCGGCCTTATTCTATCCAATGGGAGGATTTCTACTATAATAACCATCGGCGCTACAAACTCGAAGAGGGAAGTTACTCCATTGCTGTAAGGGATTTCTGCGACATATTGCTGCTGCTTCCCCTTCGGCAGGCTCAGGGTACGCTGTTGCCCGCCTGTCCGTCAGGTGAGCCGCCAGCCGGCCAGGCAGGAATGGAGAGGCCGTTCAATGTCGTCAACTTAAAGAAGCCGGGTTAAGTCAAAAGACAACTCGCTCCAAAGGAGTCCCTTTGGGAAAGTTGTCATTTGACGGGCGCCTTTTGAGCTGACAACTTTCGCCGGCTGCCATAGCCACCGGCGAAGGCATGCGAGTTGCCTGCTCAATGGGCATCCGTCTATGGTTGGACAGCTGCCAAAGGCACAACCCAAGAGGCGCAGGGAATGCGCCGCCTGGGGCCTCACGCCAGGGTACGGTTTATTCCCTGCCTGCCTGCCTGCCATTACTGCCAGGTAGGCAGGCACGGCGGTCATCAGTCGCTTCGCTCGTGTTCCACCGTGCCCTGGCTTAAAGAGCCTGATCGCCAGCCTCATTGTTCAACTTAGACGGGTAGCCTGCTCAATTAAGACGGGCCGGTTTAAGTTGACGACATTCGAAAGGCCGTCCCACCCTGAAGGCAGGGGGCGCCAACTGCCGACAAACAATAAACAACACTGTTGACAACATCTCCCGGTTTCCTTATCTTGTATCAGGCTTGACAAGTTTTCGGCCCGTTAGCTTCCGGTAAACTTGTCACGTCTTAATCAACGATTTTCCTGACGCTCGCTCAACCTGAAAACCGATGACACTCCTGGAACAAATCGCGCTCCTCAAGAGAATGGACGCCCTGATAAGAAGGAAAAGCACCGGTACGCCCTGCCAGTTGGCAGAGCAACTGGACATTTCCCGGTCTTCGGTTTTCAATTATATAAAGGTGCTGAAACAGCTTGGCGCGCCGGTCGTCTATAGCCATGAATGCCGGTCTTACATCTACGCGGAGCGCTACTGCCTGGAACTTTAACATTTCAGTCCAGCTTTTTTGGACTGCAATGTTGTTGCTTTGTCCATAGTCTGATGGTTAAAGTTTGTGATTGTCAAAACCGACAACAATGGAGTACTTCTATCGCCTCTCTCTTGCTGCTGTTATCTGTTTGCTGCTATCCACTCCTTCTTTTACCCAGGAAGGCAGCCCTTCTCCTATCCTGATCAACGAAATAGGGGTCATGCCGATCTCCAAAGCCAGGTACATCGAACTGCTGGTAGTGGGCGCTCCCGGCCAGCCTGAAGAGCCGGTGGGCCTGCAGGGGTGGCTGCTGGACAACAATTCTCTTCTGTTTTCTTCCGATAGCGTTTATCTGGAATTCGGCGATTGCCTTTCCGCTTTGCTGCCGGGCACGCTCATCCTGATTTACGACGGCGCCAACGTACATCCCGGCATTTCTCCCCTCGATGACGGCACGCCCAATGACTTGGGGGTTTACCAGATACCGCTGAGCAGCCCGTGCCTGATAAAAAAGACGGGGGGCTACTTATCCGGCGAGGAGGGCGATGTTGTGGAAGAACAGGATTGGGAAAAGATCCTTCCGATGAGCCGAAGTGGGGACGCGATGCAGCTCAGGGACAGCTTGAGGGCGCTTCGCTTTGCTGTCAACTGGGCAGGGGAGGCGTTTTTGGAATATTCAGGGCCACAGGTGGCGAATGTGGCGTTGCAGGGGGAGAACGCCATCAACGCCATCGCTCTGGTCGGCAAGGTTTGTGAGAAGGATGGGGAGGCGGGGTATGAGGTGAGTTTTTTAGGTACTCCGGGGCAGAGTAATTCAGGGGATAACGCTTTTTATATTGAAAGTGTAGAAGCAGGATTAGGGGCTTTGCCGCTGGAGTTAATCTGTACGGTTACTATTCCCGTCTCTGAGGAAAATTCAGGAGCGATTCAGGTAGAAATAACAGGCGGCTCGCCTCCTTATTTAATAGAATGGTCAGGGCCAAATCAGACAAGTGGGAGCATACCATTAAATAGTGAAGGAGCAGCTCTTATTCAAGGATTAGCGGCCGGTGCATATGAAATAAATGTAACGGATGGGAGGAATTGTACCAAAGAATGCTCTTTAGTATTGAAAACAATTCACAGCATATCTCTATGTAATGATCCTTGTACCACTATTGTGCCTGAGAACCAAAATCCTGATAATTGTTCTTCATGGACTCCTGATAACTATTATTTATACCCAAATTCATCTTCGCAAGAGGTTTGCCCTGAGGAAACGACATCTTATATACTTACCACTGTCGATGAAGAAGGGAACATTGCTACAATAGATGAATTCATCGTAAATGTGTTGACAATATCCCCAAATAATCCATTCATTTGCCCAGGTGAATCAGTGACCCTTAATGCATCGGAAGGATTTGAAGATTATACATGGTCAAACAATCAAGAGGGGACATCAATAGTTGCAAACTCCCCCGGAGAGTATTCTGTTACTGCGGAAGATCAAGATGGGTGCACCGTAACAAGAACTGTTACTGTGTTTTCTGAAAATTCGATGGCTTCCTACTTGGAAAGTAATGGGTTTACTTGTCTTCCAATCACGGTTGCAGATATGCCTACTTCAATCAACAGGAGATCCAGTTTAAATGATTGTTTAGTCCATCCACAAATAGATAATTACGGAGGTGATATTTTCGTTGAATTTGAAGGGGAAACCTATTGTTTGACTGATTTCTTGTCCTCTGGACTCCAAACTATCATCGATGATGGTTATGAAGTCAATTATGTCATTGCTAATGAATTTTGTTCTCAAAATGGGCTCAGCGCCGAGGCATTTTTGAATTATGGTGATGATGTTTGGGGAGTAGGGCAATTTTTTCTATTGGATATGCCCGACACAACAGATGATTGTTTGTTCTTCAACACTAATGGATTTCTGCCGCCAGAAGATCAGGCTGACGATAATATTATTTATAATCCGGATTGCAGTACTGTAAGTACTCCAAATATTGGTTGTAATTATACAGTCGCAGAGGACGATGGTATTGTTTGGGGCTATTCTTATGATGTATTTGATGAATCCTGGTCAATTGAGGATAAGGTGGAAATAGAAATTAATCAACTCTCTTTTCAAGTACCAAGTGCTGATCGTGATAATACCTGGAATGATGCTGGCGAACTAGTATCTCACGAAGATGGTTATTCAACTTTAACAAAACTATACATGGGAGCAGGCACTCATCTAAATTGGGCCGAGTTTTCAACAGTGCTTATCAGCGGAGCTAAATTTTGCGGAGCGGTATGCGTAGACGCAGCTAAAGAATTGGAGGACAAATTTTACAAAGGGGATGAGAGTTTTCTCGAATGGGAAGTCGATGAACCATTTTCAGCTTATATATATAAATTAGATGAGACTCAAACGACATTGAAAGATATCGAGAACCTGATTTCTGGTTGGTATAAACAAAATCTAACTTTAAATGGGCTTTTTGTTGAGGATAATATAAATTATGAAAATATTCATAGGCCTAACTTTAGTAGTTTTTTCGCTTTGGGTGCTTTCGCAACCGTTGGTGGTACTCAGAGCCTCGAAATAAAAGTATTGAGATTTGAACATCCCTGCTTTAGTAGTAAAATAAACTGTACTATTGAAGTAACCATCGGGGACTACTTTGGCGCTGGCATAAGTGATGGGGAGAAAAATTTTATAGGCCTTGTTAACCAATTTATTCTTCAGCACTATCGGAATGAAGAATGTGTATTACCTCCTCCGGGAGATTTGTGTTATACCCCTGTGATTCATAAAATAAAGCTTTGCCATAGTTTTTCCTTTCAGTTGCAAAATTGACTGTCAAATGAGTAAATACAATTTGCTGGCAATACTAATACTAATGACTTCTATTTTTTTTGGAGAATCCTGTGCGGAAGATCAGAGAAAAAAAGACGATCATATTGGGTATAAAATACTTTTCTCGGATAGTTTTCATAGCGGGGGTGAATATATTGGCTCTAGCACTTTTATTTTTCTGGAAGATTTTAATTGGAAATCAAAAGGAATTATTCGGGAATTATGTGATTTTTCCTCCTGGGCATTGTGCTCGGGTGAAATAGATCGACAAGGGAAACGTCAGACATTGCATTTTATTAATTCTGTTTCTGCTTTTAATGGATTACTCTGGTTTCATGAAGATGTTGATAGAGATAAATTAAATGAAAGTATTATGGTTACCTTAAGGTTCATACAAGAAAACAATACCTATAATCTCAAAAGCTTTAAGTGCCGATTAGGGTGTTCTTCTTCGAGATCAGAAAGAACATTTCAAATTACTTGTGATACGGTTCCTAAATTAGATAAAAAATATCGTGAAATCTCGACTTGATAATAAGCTTGGGTGCTTTTACTTGACTCAGTGCGGCTGTACTTTATGTATGTTTTTTTGTGTTACTCTTGTTATCAACCCAAAAGTTATTTCGTATGTGTTTACGTAACGAAACATCCTGCGCATGGAACATCTTAGCTGTAAGCCTTTGTATGTTTTTCTATTCGAATTACTGTTTTGCAGAAGTAAGAGTAGTTCGTTTGAATCACTCGAAAGAAGAACAATGTACCGGGTCAGTTATTGTTGAGGCTTCAGGCCAGGCCGCTCCTTACAGTGTAGCATTGGATAATGTCAATATCAGGGATAACATTAATGGTATATTTCTCATTAAGGATCTATGCCCTGGAGATTATACAATCACAATCATGAATGCCTATTCATGTATTTCTACATTAAATGTCACCGTTCTGGATTGCCCGATATTAGAGGTTACCAGCCTCCAATCCGGCATCCAACCCCCTTCCGCCTGCGGCGCTCAGGACGGCGGCTTCAGCTTCGCCCAGGGCGTTGCCGCCACCGGGGGCGCGCCGCCATACAGCTTTATCCTCACGGATTATAATGGGAACACCTTGCCGATGGAAGACTACGGAGGGTGGGAACACCTGGGAGCGGGATATTACCGCCTTGCCATTATCGACAACAACGGCTGCCGGGGGGAAGTGCCGTTCACTGTCGAAGGCGAGGACGTGGAGATCAGTTACGGCACTTCTCCGGAATGCGAGCATCG
>JAGFJD010000458.1 GCA_024102975.1 Phaeodactylibacter sp.
TGTTGCCTGCTGAGAAACCGAATTTCCAGGCCTGCCTGATTCGCGACAACAGGCAGGGGCATTGAGAGAGAAAGGCAGGTAGCGGCCGGCAAAACCCGGGATGCTCAGAACTTTCTGTGCCGCCAGGCTCTTTCCTGGCGGCACAGAAAGTTCTGAGCAAAAAAAGAGCCGGCACGGTGGTCCGTGCCGGCTTCCAAAATAAACACCTAAAACCCTATTAACTAACCTTTCGGACAGCGGACTGCCCTAAGTTCTTTACTTGATCTCTATAACTTTGGCGGCTTCGATCTTCGCTTCGCCCTTTTTCGGGAGGGTGATCTTCAGCACACCGTTCTCATAGTTGGCGGCAATGTCGTCGGCGTTCACTGTTTCCGGCAGTTGGAAGCTGCGGGTGAAAGAGCTGAAGTTGAATTCGCGGCGCATGTATTTGTCGCCTTCTTTCACTTCTTCCTTATGCTCTTTCCGGGCGGAGACGGTCAAAAAGCCGTTGTCGACACTCACCTCGAAATCTTTCTTTTCGAGGCCGGGAGCGGCCACCTCTACGCGGTAGCTATTTTCTGTTTCTACCACATTTACAGACGGCGTACTCATGGAAAAGTCACTTCCGAAGAAGTCAGTGATGCCGCGGTTGAAAACATCGTCAAAGAAATTGCTCACGCTTTTCGTGGCAAACGGATTATATCTGATGAGGCTCATAATAATCGTCTATTTAGGTTAACAAATAAGTGCTGTCAAAGATTTGATTGCTTTCGTCAACGCAGTGTCAAAAAACATGGTTTAAAACGCGTTTTAACCGATCTCGATGCTGCGCGCCTGCTTTTCCTTCGCTTCTTCCTTCTTGGGAAGGAGGATGAGCAGCAGGCCATCCTTGTAGTTGGCTTCAATGCCTGCGGTATTGATGGTTTCCGGCAGCTGGAAGCTGCGTTTGAATTCGTAAAATCCGAATTCGCGGCGCTTGTAAGTTTCGCCTTCTGCGGCTTTGAATTCCTTGTTCGCTTCAATACGGAGGATGTTCTTGTCGACGTTAACGCTGAAGTCCTGCTTTTCAAGGCCGGGAGCGGCCAGTTCGATGCGGAACCCCTCGCCGTTCTCTATGACATTTACTGCCGGCCTCCCCTTCAGGCTGTTCCCGTTGGAATAGGTAGCCGGGAAGCGGCTGTTGAAAAACTCGTCAAAAATGCGGTCGAGGTTGTTGAATTGATTCCGCTTTCTGATCACCGGTTTTACGCTTACGACAGTCATGGCTATAAAAATTTTATTTTTTGAGTTTCTTAATTTTAATTTCACCCCTTGTAATGCAAATGGCGTTCCAGCCCGAAAAAGATGAAAAGTTGGCAAAGAGATGGCACCAAGGTGACTTTTTGGCACACCAAAGGAGCCATTTGAGAGCAAGGTGGCGCCAAAATGGCACAATGCAAGTGGCGGTTAAAAGTTGACAAGTTTTCACTGCAAAAAACGACAACTATGTTCAAAGAAGGGATTTTCTCCGGCCAGACGGCACTGGTCACCGGTGGCGGGAGCGGCATCGGTTTTGCCATCGCCCGGCAGTTGCTGCAGTACGGCGCCGAGGTGTTCATTGCTTCCCGCAAGCAGGATCGCCTGGAGCAGGCGGCGGAGCGGCTCGGAGCGTACGGCCCCTGCCACAGCTTTCAACTGGATATCCGGGAGCCCGAGCGAATTGAAGCGCTGGCAGCGTTCATCAGGGAAAAGAGCGGTAAGCTGGACCTGTTGGTCAACAACGCCGGCGGACAGTTCCCCTCTCCGGCGGAAGGCATCAGCCCTAAAGGCTGGCTGGCCGTCATCAACACCAACCTCAACGGCACCTGGTTCATGACCCAGTCCATGGCGCAGCACTTTTTCTTCCCCCGGAAGCAGGGCAATATTGTCAATATCATCGTCGACCTGCACTGCGGCTTTCCCGGCATGGCGCATACCGGCGCTGCCCGTGCCGGGGTAGACAACCTCACCAAGTCGCTTGCCGTCGAATGGGCCAACCGGGGCATCCGGGTCAACTGCGTCGCCCCGGGCATCATACAGTCTACCGGCCTGGAAAACTATCCGCCGGAACTGGTGGCCCAGGTGAGCAAAACCGTGCCTATGAAGCGCCTGGGGACGACCGACGAAGTAGCGGAAGCGGTGCTGTTTATGGCTCTGGCCAAATACATCAGCGGGGAGACGCTGTATGTAGATGGCGCTTCGCGTTTGTGGGGAGACATGTGGGAAATCGAGTGAAGCGGGCTATCCGGGGTTCGGTTGTGTAACAATATGACAATATACTGATTCCCCACTCCAGCCCTCTCAAACCTTATTGCCCAAAAAGTCCAGTATTTCCTCCACGTACTGCCGGTGGTTGGCCAGGCGTGGCACTTTATTCTGTCCGCCGAACTTGCCGCGGGCCCGCATCCATTGGAGGAAAGTCCCCGAAGGAAGAGGGTGCAAGCGCAGTTGTTCCAGGGCAATATTCTTGGAACGTTTGGCCTCGTAGTCAGAGTTTACCTTTTGCAGGTTCCTGTCCAGGCAGCGGATGAACTCCTCAAGGCTGGGCGGTTCTTTTTCAAATTCCACCAGCCACTCGTGGCCGCCCTTGCCGGAACCTTTGAAGTAGACCGGCGCGACGGTATATTCTGCGACGATGGCACCCGTTTGCTGGCAGGCCATGGCCAGCGCCTGATCCGTATTTTCTACCATCACCTCCTCGCCGAAGGCATTGACAAATTGCTTGGTACGGCCGGTGATCTTGATTTTGTAGGGATAAGTAGACGTAAAAGTGACCGTATCTCCCGGCGTATAGCGCCACAAGCCCGAGTTGGTGGAAATCACCAACGCGTAGTTTTTCCCCTTTTCCACATCGGAAAGTGGGATGGCCCGGGGGAATTCTTTATGCCATTCCTCCATGGGCAGGAACTCAAAGTAAATACCGTTGCTGAGCAACAGCAGCATGTCGTCGGTGGAGAAGTCGTCCTGTATGGCGAAGTAGCCTTCGGATGCATTGTAGATTTCCTGGTAGCTGATATCGGGAGAAGGCAGGAAGGCTTCGAACTGTTTTCGGTAGGGTGTGAAGCTGACGCCACCGTGGATGTAACCCTGGAACCGGGGCCACACTTCCAGCATATTCTTCTTGCCGGTGATCTCCAGGATGCGGCGGAAGAGCACCACCGTCCAGGTAGGCACGCCGCCGATCATGGCCATATCCTGCTGCCGGGCGGCGGCCTGGGCGAGTTTTTCCAGCTTGGCCTCCCAGTCGTCCAGCAGAGCGGTTTTGATATCCGGGAAAAAGAAGGGCCGGCCGACGATGGGCATGTTGTAGGTCATAATGGCCGACACATCGCCGATCGTGGTTCGGGGATAGGGCTCGAACCGGTACAGGCTGCCCCCCATGATCATGTTCCTGCTCTCGAACTGGCGGGCGTCGGGGCGGTTGTGGTAGAACAGTGTCATTGTATCCCAGGTGCCGCGGATGTGGCATTTCTTGAGGTTCTGGCTGGTAACGGGTATGAACTTGCTTCGGTCGCTGGTCGTGCCCGATGATTTGGAGAACCACCGCACCTGCCCGCTCCACAGCACATCTTTCTCTCCGTGCATCATACGGCTGATGTAAGGCTTGAGGCTCTCGTAATCCTGAACGGGTACGCGTTCGGCGTACTGCTCCGGCGTGCGGATGCTGCGGAAGCCATGGGCCCGGCCCCATTCGGTATGTTTGGTCGCCTCCAGCAGGTTTTTCAGCAGGCTGCGCTGCACCTCATGAGGGTGCTCCATAAAATGTCGAATGCCTTTGTACCGCTGCCGGTAGTACCATTTAAAGGCTTTATTGATCCACTTCCTCATAGGTGTTGACGCGATTGGTAATGTGTGGCGGTGGTTTCCTTCCGCAAACCGGATAACCTCTGTGAGCACCCGGCCCCGGCCGCGCAGTACTATGTTAGCCGGACCGCACGCTGTACCTGAAAAAACCAGGCGGCCGGCGGATTGATCCAAATATAAAAAGAATTTAGGGGACTTCAGTTTTGCGAAAGCACAGAAAGCCCGCAGGAATCCGGAGCGTTCAATGGGAAAGGATAGACAAGTACCCGCCCGTTCGTTGCCAATATCCGGGAGGGCCGGCTTCGGCCGGGCTTGTTTGGCCACAGTAAGGGAAGGAGGCCGCCAGCGTGGGATATTGCCGCATCCGGCCTGTTGCCAGGCGGCAATATCCCAACAGGCTGAGCTATTAGTTCACTTTGATGCCGGCCTCTGCCAGGCTGATGCGCACGCCGTCGCGGTAGGGCACTACCCAGGCATCCTTAACGCCGATTTTTTTCATGTGTGCCCTCAGCGCTTCGGCATCCTGGTAATCCCGGTAAAGGCCGATCAGGATTTTTTGCAGGCCGCCTTCCGTTTCCAGGTCCATATTGTCGTTCTCCTGATCCAGGTTGGCGGGCACGTTGGTTTTGCCGTAGGCGCCGATCTGTACCCGGAACACCAGGCCGGACATGTCCGGCCCGCCTCCTTTGGAGGCCATCATTGCCCTTTCTTCATTCAGCTGCTGGATCGCATTCTGGGCGGCGATCAGGCGGCTGTTGAGGTCGGCGATCTCCTGCTGCATCTGGCTCACCTGGTTTTCGTTGGAGATGCGGTCGGCTTCTATCTGGGTGAGTTTGAGTTCCATTTCTCTCTTCTGCTTCTGCGCCATTTCAGCCTCTTCGGACAGGTCCTTCAACGCTGCGGGGTTGCGCTTGTAGTCTTTGGCCTTATTCTTCCAGTACTTCAGCTCTTCCTTGGTGAGGTCTTGTGCCTGCGCCTGGTAAGGAACGGCAGCGAGGAACAAAGCGGCGATAAAAAGATGGATTAGCATTCTCATTGTACAAAGTTTTATCGGTTAAAAGTTAAGGTCATTTTCGGGCAGCGCCATGCGGCGCCAAAGGCGGCACGGGACTGCGTCTAACTGGAGTGGGCTGGGGGGAATGCAAAATACGGATAATGCCGGATACCGGGGCCTGAATACAGAAAAGGAACGAGGAAGGAACTGTTTTTGACGGCATCCATTCCTTTATGTAAAATCAACAGGGTGTTTAACGAGGCAAATATAAGAATTTTTACAAAGCCATGCACGTATTCCTTCAAACACGCTCAGGCTTTGAGCATTTCCCGCAGTGCCGAGCTGAGCATGTGCACATGGTTGGCGGTGCTGCTCTGCCCCATCAGGCCGATCCGCCATATTTTTCCGGCAAATTTCCCCAGCCCTCCGCCGATCTCGATGTTGTAGCCGTCCAGCAACTGCTTTCGCGTTGCGGCGTCGTCAACGCCGGGAGGGATAACGACGGCGTTCAGCATGGGCAACCGGTACCCGGGCTTAACCAGGAACTCGAAGCCCATCGCTTCCAGTTCTGTTTTCAGCAGTTCGTGGTTCCGGCGGTGGCGGGCAAACCGGTTTTCGAGCCCCTCTTCCAGCACCAGGCGGTAAGCTTCCCGCAAGGCGAACATGGAGGAGACCGGTGCCGTGTGGTGATAGGCCCGTTTGGCGCCTGCCCAGTAGCTCTTTACCAGTGACAGGTCCAGAAACCAGCTCTGGACTTTCGTCCGGCGCTGTTCGAGCGCTTCCACCGCCCGCTCGCTGAACGATACCGGCGAAAGGCCGGGGGGAGCGCTCAGGCATTTCTGGGTACCGGAATAGATCGCGTCGATGCCCCATTCGTCGACCTTCACTTCAGCGCCGCAGTAGGAGGTCACGGCATCCACCACGAAAAGCGCTCCGGCGTCTTTGGCCATCCTGCCGATCTCCTCCAGGGGCTGCAACACGCCCGTGGAAGTTTCGGCATGCACGATGGCCACCAGCTTGGGGCGGCTGTTTTCCAGCGCCCGCTTCACCTGCTCCGGGTCAATTGGCTCGCCCCAGGGGGCTTCCACCCGGCTAACCTTAGCGCCGCAGCGCTCCGCGATATCCGCCATGCGCCCTCCGAAAACGCCGTGAATGCAAATGAGCGCCTCATCGCCCGGCTCCAGCAGGTTGACCAGGCAGGTTTCCATACCGGCGCTGCCCGGCGCCGACACCACGAAGGTCAGGTGGTTTTGGGTCTGGAAGGCAAGCTGAGCCATGGCCTTAATGTCGTCCATGACCGTTACGAATTCGGGATCCAAATGGCCGATGAGGGGCGTTGCCATCGCTTTGAGAACGCGCGGATGTACATCGCTCGGCCCCGGGCCCATAAGGATGCGCTGGCTGGTGTTGAGCTCTTTCTGATAAGACATGAGATGTTATTACAATGGATAAATGATTAATTCTTTCTGCCCATCCTCAAAAATAAAATTTCCGGATCCTTTATCACCGGAAAACGGCGAAAAAGCATCCGGAGGTATGTCATGGAACGACGTTGCGGAGGGATACCGGCCATTTCAACGCATCTCTCCATTTCTGCCCATTTCCATTCGGTTCTCATTTAACCACAATCACCGGAATGCTGGCATTGATATTCAGCAGCGACTCGGTCGTGCTGCCCAGCAACATCAGTTCCAGCTTCGAATGCCCTTTGCATCCCATCACGATCATATTGGCACCGATCTCATTGGCGTGGTCCATGATATGATGGGCGACATCCGGCATGTCGTTCCACACTAATATAGGAGCCACTTCGTGTACATAACCCGGCAATTCTTCCTCCATGAATTTCCGGAAGCCTTTTTCGTGGTTTTCCTGGATGTTTTTCTCGAACCGCTCCGGGCTCATATTCAATTTGTAGGCCATGAGGTTCGGCCGTTGGTAGATATTGATGGCATACACCTTCACGCCGCTCCCTGCCTGCTTCTTGATGGCAAGGGCTGCCTTCAACGCCCGGACGGAGTTTTCAGAAAAATCTACAGGCACCAGGATACGGTTCAGCGTGGCCGCTGATTTTTCGGGCACGACGAGCACGTCGGCCTTCGACTGGCGGATCAGGTTTTTGGAAAATATACCATGGGCGACGCTATCGGCCTTTTTGCCGACGATAAGCAAGTCCGCCTTTTTCTCCCCGGCAAGGGCCAGCAGTTTCTCCAGAGGCGAACCATCTTCCAGATAGTACCTGGCTTTCGCAGCCACCTTGCCGGGAAGGATGTTGGCCACCTTTTCCCGGATCGCCTGAATGGCTTCCTCTTCGTCCTCCCGGCTGATCTCCACCCCGGGAGCGACTATCAGCGGAAGCCTCGCCCTCGTGTTGGGAATGACGTGCAGGAAGGAAAAGGATTTGACGGGGATCGGACCATTTAGGAAACGAAGGTACTCCAGCAATGGCTCATCAGCCCGGTCTAGAGCAAGGCCGACGATGGCCTCTTTTGCGATAAAAGGCTGGAGGGTTTTATTCTTTTCAGCAGTTTTTTCCGGTGCAGTACGCATAGTCGATTAGTTTTGCAAATTTGTTGAGAGAATATCTCCAATCCTATAAGTACGGGAAAAAACGCTAATTCTTCAATGATAAATGTCAACGCGTGAGGCCACGCAGGTATGTAGTGCAGCCGGGCACTCCTGAACCTTACTTCCGGAAATCAGTTTCATCTCAGAACCAAACCTCGTACCTTTATGTCTCCTTTCCATACCCTGTTTCTCTTCTTCGCCATTTTATCGCTGAACAGCCTGTCGGCACAGGCCGACCTGGAGCCTCCCCCCCAAATGGACCCCCGCCTGCTGGCCATCAGCCGGGCGCCTTCTGCCGGACGCATCGAGGCGGACATCCGAAAGCTGGCGGGCTTCGGCACCCGGCATACGCTGTCCGACACCCTGTCCGACACCCGCGGCATCGGCGCCGCCCGCCGGTGGATCAAGGCCGGGTTTGAAAAAATATCCGACGACTGCGGCGGTTGCCTGGAGGTTTTCTACCAACGCAGCCTGGTGCCCGCCGAAGGCAACCGCCGGATACCGGAAGACACCTGGGTGGTCAACGTCGTGGCCGTCCAGCGGGGCAGCCGCTACCCCAACCGCTACGTCATCATGAGCGGCGACATCGACTCCCGCGTTTCCGATCCTCTCGACGGCACTTCAGATTCTCCCGGCGCCAACGACAACGCCTCCGGCATGGCCGGCACCCTGGAAGCGGCACGGGTGCTTTCCCAATATGAATTTCCCAACAGCATCGTCTACGCCGGGCTATCGGGAGAAGAACAGGGCCTCTTCGGCGGCAAGCACATGGCCGAAGTGGCAAAAGCAGAAGGCTGGGACATCATCGGCGTGCTCAACAACGACATGATTGGCAACATCCAGGGGATCGATGGGGTGGTGGACAATACCTCCTTCCGGGTCTTTTCGGAACCTACGCCGGCTACCGCTGATGAGCGCCTGCGCACCTGGAACCGCTTCTACGGCGGCGAAGTCGACGGCCCTTCCCGCCAGCTGGCCCGTTACATAGAACGGCTCACCGCCCAGTATATGGACAACCTCAAGGCGATCATGATCTACCGCCTGGACCGCTTCGGCAGAGGCGGCCACCACCGCCCGTTCAACGACGAAGGCTTTCCCGGCGTCCGCATCATGGAAACGCACGAAAATTACTACCGCCAGCACCAGGACCTCCGCACCGAGGATGGGATACAGTATGGAGACGTCATCGAAAGCGTCGATTTTGACTATGCCGCCAAACTGACCGCCGTCAACGCCATCGCGCTGGCTGCCCTGGCCTGGGCCCCTCCGCCTCCGCAGAACCTGATGATCGGCGGGGCCGTAGAACCTTCCACTCAATTGCAGTGGGAGTCGGCGGACGACCCCAACCTCGCCGGTTACAAGATCTACTGGCGGGAGACCACTGCTCCTCAATGGCAATACTCGCGCTTTGTGGGCAGGGTGACGGAGTACACCCTGGAGAATATTATTATCGATAATTATTTGTTCGGCGTAGCTGCGGTAGGCAAGGATGGAAATGAGAGCGTGGTGGCCTATCCGACCAGTTTGATCCCCCGGCGGCGAAATTAGGGCGGCAGCAAAGAAACCTTCCCGCTCGTTTGTTTGTAGAAAAAGCAATATCCGAAACTTTTTAATCCCCTCCCATGGACTACCTGCAAACCGCCGCTCAGCAGCAACAGGAACGCGTCAATGCCTGGACCCACGGCCTGGGCCTGGCGCTGGCGGCAGTGGGCGTACCGCTACTGCTGTACCACAGCGACGCAACGGCCGATACTTATCACTGGTGGAGCCTGGCGCTCTTCGGCTTTTCCATGCTGCTCGTGTATTTCACTTCTACCCTTTATCACAGCATTCGGGAGCCGCGCTGGAAATACCTTTGCCGCATAGCCGACCACATCAGCATTTATTTCCTGATAGCAGGTACGCATACCCCTTTCCTCGTTTATTGCTTCCCGGAAGGCTCCGGCCGCCTGTATCTGTACCTGGTCTGGGGCATGGTAGCTGCGGGGTTGGTTTACAAACTCCTTTTTTTCGGCAGGTGGGAGTGGGTGTCCGTGGGTTTTTATCTGGTTATGGGCTGGATGGGCGCCATCACCATTCCCCAGGCGATGGAAGCTATGCCGGAGGCCACGCTCAACGGCGTCATCCTGGGCGGCCTTTCTTATACCATCGGCGTCATTTTCTATGCCTGGCAAAAGCTGCCCTACCACCACGCCATCTGGCACTTGTTCGTCATCGGAGGCAGCCTGGGGCACTTCTGGGCGATATGGGAACTGGTGGTGTGACAGAGCGCTGAAGAAATTATTGCATGCGGCAAGAATAGAAAATCCTGGGCGAGCCTGCCGGGCTCGCCCAGGATTTTTCTGTCAAAAAGCTACTGTTTTACAAACCTTACCGTCTTCTGCCTCCCTTCGGCCCTCAGGCGGAGGAAGTAGATGCCGGGGTCAAGGCCGGCAGTCGGAAAGGACAGGTTGTGTTCCCCGGCGGGAAGCTGGCCGAAATCGTGGCGTTGCACCACCTGCCCCAGGGTGTTGACCACCTCTGCCTGGCTGTCCAGCACATCCCGGGTGCGGAAGCTCATGCCAGCCTGCTCTTTGACCGGGTTGGGGTAGAACCGGAAGTCCTCCACCGGCAGTTCCTCCACGCCGACCGGCCCGAAGGGAATGCCGATCAGTTGAAAGAAGAACGAGCCCGGCCGGTAATCCACGATGTTGGTAGAAACGCGGATCAGGTAGTTGGACGAATCGCCGGGGAAGCCGGTGAGGGTAGTGGTAAAAAACGACTCATCCTGCTCATCGGAACGGATGCACCAGGTGGAATCGGCGGGAACGCCGCAGGATTCGAAAACATCGATAACGAATTCTGCGAAGAGGTCCACCTTATTGAAGCGAACAGTGATCTCTTCATTATCCCCGCAGTTGAAGCTGTACCAGACATCCCAGAATTCATTGGGATCGTCACAGTGTGGGGGAGGGTTTTCCGACTGGCTGGTGGCCAGGGAGGTATTGCCCTCAAAGAGGACGTCGAAGTTGTCAGCCTCCTCTTCAGTGATAATGAAAGCAGGCTCGGGCAGTTGGCAGGGATCGTTGGCTGGCGGCTCCAGAAGGGGGATGCGCCGGACGTAAAAAGTGCCGGTGCCGGCTCCGCTGGCCGACCATCCTCCCAGGCGGAAATAATAGGTTTTGCCTTCTTCTACATTAAAAAATGCACGGGAAGTGAAGTTGCCGCATTGCAGCCCGTTATCATCGAACGCGTCATCGCTGCAACCGACAAGGGTACTTATATCAGGGGGGCAGGTGGCGGATTCATAGACCGCCATGCGGGAGTCGAAGCCAGTGGTGCCGCAGTTCGACCACTCCAGGCCGTCGGTGAAGGTAGCTGTCCAGACGTACCATACGTCATTGTGGACTAATGATTCATTTTCATCCGCGCCTTCGAAACACTGCTGGGGCTCGATGTGTTCTGGTGGGCTGGTATTGGCATACAGCGATGTAAACTCCACGAAAGTAGAGTCGTTAGCATTAAGGACCAGCGGCTCTGCCGTCTCGCAATCGTCGTTGGGCGGGCTGGGCGGCGGGATGTACTCCGTCAGCGAGAACGTGCCGATGCCTTCCTCTCCGGGGCTGTTGCTGCCATAGCCGCCGATCCGGAGCAGGTAGGTTTCGCCGGATACCACATCGAAGGAGACTCTGGAGGTAAACCCGGAACAGCCCGGCGCGTCCTCGCTGCAATCGATGAGGTCGTCATCCGTTGGCGGGCAGGGAGCGTTCGGGCCGTAGACCGCCAGGTTGGTGTCGAATCCGGCCATCCCGCAGGTGCTGAACTCGACCTGTCCCGTAAAATCGGCTGTATAAGTGTACCAGATGTCATTATACAGAGAATCCGAGGAACTGTCGTCCGACGGGCAGTTCTGCGGGAAAGCGGGAATGCCGGTAGTGGCGTCGACGGTGTTAAAATCATGGTCGCCCAGCCCTACCGCGATAGCGTTTGCACACTCGTCATTAGGGGGTTGAGCAAACAGGCCGCCCTCAATCGCTAAGGACAGCGCAATGGTAAAAATGGCAGGTAAATACTTCGTCATAGAGCTCTTTTTTTGATGAATTGTCAGCTCTAAATATAGATATTTCTCCAGAAGCGCGAAAACCTGCCCGCCATATTTGTTAAATGGAGGTTAATTTCAGGGCCATCTCAACTTTTTCAAAAACAGCGCCTTATCTTTAAAAATTAAATTGGCAAAACTGCATGCTGGCAGTACGGTTGTTTCATATTACCCTTTCCGTTCTAATCCTCTTCAGCTCTACCGGGTTGCTGATCAACCAGCACTATTGCCGTAAAGAACTGAAACACTCGGCCCTTTTTGCTCCGGCGAAAAGCTGCCACGCCCGGCCTGCCGCCAGCTGCCCTATGCATGCCCCCGCCCAGGAAAGCCAAAAGGGCTGCTGCGAAAACGAAAGCCACTTCCTGAAGCACAAGCAGGACCAGGTGCAGATCGATGCCGAAACCGTAAAAGCCCCAGCCTCGGTTTTTGCCCTTGTCATGCCGGCTTTTGATGCCACCCTCCCCGCTTTCAGCCGGCGAAACATCCACTACCTCAACTACAAACCTCCGCTTATCTTCCGGGACTTCCCCGCGAGCCTGCAAGTCTTTCGTTTATAGGGACTGTCGTTTTCCGACCGCAATGGACGTGTACGCGTGCTTAGGTGTACGTATGTATATGTAGTTAAAACGACAGTACAACCATGTTAAGATCCATCATCCGGTTTTTCCTGGAGAACAAGCTGGTCGCCTGGCTGCTGCTGCTGATCTTCATCGGCTGGGGGCTGGCCACCGCGCCCTTCGATTTCGGGCGAAACCTGCTGCCCCGCGACCCGGTTGCGGTAGATGCCATTCCCGATATCGGCGAGAACCAGCAGATCGTCTTTTCGCGTTGGCCCGGCCGCAGCCCGCAGGATGTGGAGGACCAGATAACCTATCCCCTGACCACTGCTCTTCTGGGCATCCCGGGGGTCAAAAATATCCGCAGCAACTCCATGTTCGGGTTTTCCAGCATTTATGTCATTTTCAATGAGGACATAGAGTTTTACTGGAGCCGGTCCCGCATCCTGGAAAAGCTCAACTCGCTGCCTGCCAATACCCTGCCCGAAGGGGTACAACCTACCCTTGGCCCCGACGCCACTGCTTTGGGGCAGATTTTCTGGTACACCCTCGAAGGCCGCAGCCCGGACGGCGCGCCTGCCGGCGGGTGGGATCCCCACGAACTGCGTTCTATCCAGGATTTTTACGTCCGCTACGGCCTGGCTTCCGCCGAAGGGGTAGCGGAGGTGGCCTCGGTGGGTGGTTTTGTGAAGGAATACCAGGTGGATGTCGACCCCGGCCGCATGGAAGCCAACAACATTTCGCTGGATCAGGTCATGCAGGCCATCCGCAACAGCAATATCGACGTGGGTGCCCAGACCATAGAGATCAACATGGCGGAGTACTTCGTCCGCGGGCTGGGATATATAAAAAACATCGAAGACATTGAGGAAAGCGTAGTAGCCGCCAACAACAACGTACCCATCCGCATCCGGGACATCGCGCGCGTCTCCCTGGGGCCGGCCACGCGGCGGGGCGCCCTCGACAAATCCGGCACCGAAGCGGTTGGCGGCGTGGCCGTCGCCCGGTATGGTTCGAACCCCCTGGAGGTGATCGGGAATGTGAAAAAGAAAATCCGGGAGATCGAGCCGGGCCTGCCGAGCCGGACGCTGGCCGACGGTACGGTTTCGCAGGTAAAGATCGTCCCTTTTTACGACCGTACCGAACTCATCCATGAAACCATCGGCACGCTGGAAGAAGCGCTGACCCTGGAGGTGCTCATCACCGTGATCGTAGTGATCCTGATGCTGCTCAACCTGCGTTCCTCTTTCCTGGTCTCGGGCAGCTTGCCGGTGGCGGTCCTCATGTGTTTCATTGCCATGCGCTACTTTGGCGTCGACGCCAACATCGTTGCCCTTTCCGGCATTGCCATCGCTATCGGGACCATGGTAGACATGGGCATCGTGCTGACGGAAAGCATGGTGCGCCGCCTGGAGGAAGCCCCGGAAGGAGAATCGCTCCTGACCAGCATCTACGAGGCAACCGTAGAAGTGGCCTCGGCGGTGGTGACTGCCGTAGCCACCACTATCATCAGCTTCCTGCCGGTGTTTACCATGGAAGCGGCTGAAGGCAAACTGTTCCGCCCCCTCGCTTTTACCAAGACTTTTGCTTTGCTGGCTTCCATTATTGTGGCGGTGGCCATTCTTCCTCCACTGGCCCACAGCCTGTTCTCCCTGCGCCGGGGGCAGCCGCGCATCCGTACGCTCGCCAATCTGCTGTTGGTGGCCGGCGGCTTTGTTGTCATCGTGGTTTACAGCGCCCAGCTCGGCGCCGTTGTCGCGTTGGTGGGCGCTGTCGGGGTTTTGGATGCATGGCTGAAGGGCAGGCTGTCCGATAACGGGCAACGAGGGTTTGACATCATCAAGAACGTCCTGATCGCCGGGCTGGTGGGCTTTTTCCTCACCCGGATGTGGATGCCGCTGGGCGTACGGCAAAGCGTGGCGGCCAACTTCTTCTTTGTCGCCCTGCTGGCTTCGGTTTTGCTCGGTTTCTTTTTCCTGGTGATCCGTTATTACGAGGATATCCTGCGGTTCTGCCTGCGCTTCAAATGGCTGTTCCTCCTGCTGGTCGGAGCGCTGATCTACAGCGGTTTCGCTATCTATCAGAATACCGGTGAAGAGTTCATGCCTTCCCTGGACGAAGGGTCTTTCCTGCTGATGCCCACCGCCATGCCTCATTCCGGGATGCAGGAGAACATCAGGAACCTCCGGCTGCTCGACATGGCCGTCACTGCAATTCCCGAGGTGGAAACGGTAGTGGGCAAGCTGGGCCGGGTAGAAAGCCCGCTCGACCCGGCGCCCATATCCATGTACGAGAACGTGATCCTCTACAAACCGGAGTACAAAACCGACGAAAAGGGGCACCGCATCCGGTTCAGGGTGAACGAAAAAGGCGAATACATCCGGGATGAGCAGGGCGAACTCGTGGAAGACGATCACGGCCAGTATTACCGCCAGTGGAGGGATCACATCCGCTCGCCCGGCGATATCTGGGACGAGATCGTGCAGGTTACCCGGCTGCCGGGCGTCACCTCCGCCCCCAAACTACAGCCGATCGAAACCCGGCTGGTGATGTTGCAAACCGGCATGCGGGCGCCGATGGGCATCAAGGTGAAGGGCCCCAACCTGAAAGACATAGAATCCTTCGGCCTGCAGCTCGAACAACACCTCAAAGAGGTGGAAGGCGTCAAGGAAGCAGCCGTTTTTGCCGAGCGCATCATCGGGAAACCTTACCTGCAGCTGAATATCGACCGCAACGCCATCGCCCGCCACGGCCTGTCGGTCGCCGACGTGCAGCGTTACATTCAGGTAGCTGCCGGCGGCATGAAGATGACGGAAACCGTCGAAGGCAGAGAACGCTATTCGGTGCGGATTCGCTATCCCCGGGAATTGCGGGACAGCCCGGAAGCGCTTCGCCGGATACTCGTAACCGCCAGGAACGGCGCCCAGATTCCCCTCGGCGACCTCGTGGAGATTGAATACGAGCAGGGGCCGCAGTCTATTAAAAGCGAGGACGGCTTCCTGCTCGGTTACGTGTTATTCGATAAGGAAGACGGTTATGCCGAGGTGGTGGTGGTGGAAAATGCACAGCGCCATCTTCAGGAACTGATCGAAGAAGGCACCCTCCGGGTGCCGCCGGCAGTAAGCTACGCCTTTGCCGGCACCTACGAACAGCAGGTGCGGGCCAACAAAAGGCTGATGCTGGTGCTGCCCATATCGCTCGCTATCATTTTCCTGATCCTCTACTTTCAATTCCGCTCCGTACCTATTTCGCTTATGGTCTTTACCGGTGTATTTGTGGCTTTCGCCGGAGGGTTCCTCATGATCTGGCTCTACGGCCAGGAGTGGTTCCTCAACTTCAGCTTTTTGGGCACCGATATGCGGGAGCTGTTCCAGATCAAAACCATCAACCTCAGCGTGGCGGTGTGGGTCGGCTTCCTGGCACTATTCGGCATCGCCACCGACGACGGCGTGCTGGTGGCTACTTTTCTCCAGGACAGTTTCCGCGCCAATGAACCCCGGACGGTGGCGGAAATCCGGGACGCAGTGGTGGAGGGCGGCCTCCGGCGCGTCCGCCCCGCCATGATGACTACTGCGACCACCATTCTGGCCCTATTGCCGGTGCTGACATCCACCGGCCGGGGTTCGGACATTATGGTGCCCATGGCCATCCCCTCTTTCGGGGGGATGCTGATACAGGTGATCACGATGTTTACGGTGCCGGTGTTGTATTGCTGGTGGAGGGAGGTGAGGTTGGGGAATAGGGGAGTATAATGGAGATACAATGGAGATATATGGAGATACAATGGAGATACATGGAGATACATGGAGATACAATGGAGATACATGGAGATACATGGAGATACAATGGAGATACAATGGAGATACAATGGAGATACAATGGAGATACAATGGAGATACAATGGAGATACATGGAGATACATGGAGATACATGGAGATACATGGAGATACATGGAGATACATGGAGATACAATGGAGATACAATGGAGATACAATGGAGATACATGGAGATACAATGGAGATACAATGGAGATACAATGGGTATTTAAAAAATATAACTCATCAAAATGCTGAATATCAATATAATAGGACGTGTACTTAACTGAAAACTATTGACTCCAGCTATAGTGGAGTAAAGGAGTATAATTTGGGGGTGAAAATAAAACTATAAATCTGTTTACCGCCAAAAACTCTGATCATGGGAAAAGACTATGTTCCACTAAAAGACCTGGAAGTGTATCAACTTGCGAGAGAGCTGTCGAGAAAAGCATGGGCTATTTACGAAGAACTGAGTTGGAAAGACCAAAAGATTATGGGAGATCAATTTATCGAATCAGCCGATTCTGTTGGCGGCAACATTGCCGAGGGCTATGCCCGGTATCATTTCAGAGATAGAGTAAAATTCTATTACTACAGCCGAGGCTCGCTTTCCGAATCCTGCAATCATTGGTTAGAACTTTTGTACGAGCGGAAAAGGATTTCTTACCTCTCTTTCAAAGACATCAAAGATTTACAAAGAGAAACCGAGATTAAGTTAAACAACTTCATTTCATCAACAATGAGAAATACGTGAAAATGATGCAGAAAAAAGAATTTTCGACTGATTTTATTTTAAATGGAAAAGGCTTATTGCTGTTTGTTTCCAATATAACTCTATTGTATTTCCACCGTATTTCCACCGTATTTCTATTGTATTTCCACGATATCTCTATTGTATTTCCACCGTATTTCAACTGTATTTCTATTGTATTTCTCAAAAAACGCTATCATTATTCCCTACTACTAGCAATTATCATATTTCCTTCCTTTCTACGCTCCCAGCCCCTGGACAGCCTGATCCACCGCGCCCTGCAAAACAACTACGAAATCCGCGCCCTGCACCAGGAATACCAGGCCGCCTTACAGCACGCACCTCAGGTGAGCCAGTTGCCCGATCCGGAGGTGGGGTTGGGCATCTTTGCCCTGCCGGTGGAGACCCGCCTTGGGCCGCAGTGGGTGCGCCTCGGCGCGACCCAGATGTTTCCCTGGAAAGGAAAGCTGAAAGCGCAGGAAGACGCAGTGCTGGCCATGGCCAGGGCAGATTTTGAACGCATCGACGCACAGCGGCTGAATCTCAGGTACAGGATTTCCCAGGCCTATTTCCGGTTGTACGAGTTGGGGACCACTCAGGATATCCTGCGGCGCAACCTGCGCATTTTCCAGGTTCTGGAAGAGATCGCCCTGGCCCGGGTGGAAAGCGGGAAGGCCAGCCTGGCGGATGTCCTGCGGGTACAGTCCAAAAGGCTGGAACTGGAAAAAGAGCTGGAACGCCTCGAAACCCAAAAAGCCGGGCCTGTCTCGGCGATCCACCAATTAACTGGAAGCCCGGCAGAAGGCATCATCATGCCGGAAGAAACCCTTGGCCCGGCGGTTTTACCTTTCTTCCGGGATTCCCTGCTGGCGGCCATCCGGGAGAACCACCCGGCACTTTCCGCCCTCCAATGGGAGCAGGAAGCCGCCCGTCGGCGAATCCGCCTCAATGAGCTGGACGGCAAGCCCGACCTGGGGTTTGGGCTGGATTATATTTTCGTCGGCAAACGCGATGACGCCGACCCGGAACGGAACGGCCGGGATATCCTCAGCCCGCGGGTTATGGTACAACTGCCGTTGTACAAAAAAAAATACGACGCACGGGAACGGGAAGAAGAGCTGAAGATCGCCGCCCTCGATAACCGGCAGGAAGATAAAATCCTTCAGTTCGCCGCAGCCATCGAGTCCGCTTACGCCGACTACCGGGACGCCATGCTGCAACTGGAACTCTACGAAGAACAGGTGAAGCTCATCCGTGCTTCTATTGAAATCCTGCAGGCCAGCTACAGCAACGACGGGGCTCGCTTCGACGAATTGTTGCAACTGCAGAACGACCTGGTGAATTACGATAAAATGCGCCTGAAAGCCATCGTCAAAACCCACCTGGCAAAGGCAGAGGTCGAAAAGCTGATGCCCTGACCAGTTCGGCATTTGTCTTACGGTGGTCGGTTATTCGGGTAAAAACTTCCAGATTTCAAATGCCCTTTAAAGACTATAATGATCTGCCGAAGTTGAACTAAAATAATATGAGATCATGAAAAATATCAGGATAATCTTTGCAACCATCATCGCCGCCGCCCTCGGGTTGGGCGTTGGTTATCTTTTGTTCTACCATCCGGCGGAACAGCACGCGCACAACGGTGCCGAAGCTGGCGAACGGCCGGGAGAAACCATTTACACCTGCTCCATGCACCCGCAGATCAGGCAGAACGAACCGGGCCTTTGCCCCATCTGCGAGATGGAACTTGTACCGGTTGCGGAAGCTTCCTCTTCCAATGATCCGCTGACCCTGGAGATGACGCTCGAGGCCATTCGCCTGGCCAATGTACAAACTACCACCATTGGGCAAACCGGGCAGGCAACCAAAACCATCACCCTTAATGGAAAGATCAGTGCCGATGAGCGGCGGGTAGCCAGCCAGGTAGCCCACGTGCCTGGACGCATCGAAAAGCTCTTCGCCACTTTCACCGGCGAACGGATACAGCCGGGCCAGCGCCTGGCCGAGATTTACTCCCCCGAGCTCGTCACCGCCCAGCGGGAACTGCTGGAAGCCCTTCGGTTCCAGGATGTCAACCCCAGGCTGATTGATGCCGCCCGGGAGAAACTGCGCCGCTGGAAGGTTCCTCCGCAAATGATCGAGGAAGTCGAAAAAACGGGGCAGGTGAAGGAGAACGCCACCGTCTACGCCGATGCCGGCGGCGTCATCCGCAAGCGTATGGTTTCCGTAGGAGATTACGTCAAAGAAGGAGAGGCGCTCTTCGCCCTGGCGGACCTGGACCGCCTTTGGGTACTGTTCGATGCCTATGAAGAAGACCTTGCCCATATCAAAACCGCCGATATTGTCGAATTTTCCACGCCGGTGCTGCCCGGCAGGCAGTTTACCACCCGCATCACTTATATCGATCCGGTAATTGATCCGGCCTCCCGCACCGCCGCGCTTCGGGCGGAAATATCCAATACCGCCGATCTGCTGAAACCCGAAATGTTCGTCAGAGGAGTGATCAAAGCAGCGGAGAGTAAGGGGCAGCAGTTGCTGGTCCCGCGCTCGGCCGTTCTCTGGACGGGCCCGCGCTCAGTCGTTTACGTAAAGGTACCCAACGCCAATGTGCCTGCTTTCGAATACCGGGAAGTAGCCCTGGGCGATGCTTTGGGCGACAGCTACCTGGTCAGGGAAGGCCTGGCACCCGGCGAAGAAGTGGTCACCAACGGCGCTTTCGCCATCGATGCCGCCGCCCAGCTAAACAACCAGGCCAGCATGATGAACCGCCAGGTTGTGGTGAAAGGCATGGCACCTCCACCGGCGCCGGATTTCAGAGCAGCGGCCCCGGCCGCCTTCCGGCAGCAGCTGGAAAACCTGTCCATAGAATACCTGAAACTTAAGGATGCCCTGGTAGCTTCCGACACTCCGGCAGCAGCCAGGGCCGGCGCGGGCTTTGTGAAAGGGCTGGGACAGGTTGGCATGGAGTTGCTCCAGGGCCAGGCCCGCCACTTCTGGATGGATCAGCTCAATGCCATGCGTACCCATGCGGGGAAGATATCCCAAACAGCTAATATCGAGGAACAACGCAAACAGTTTGACTTCCTCTCCGGCCTGCTGATCGAAACCATCCGGGCATTCGGCGTGGAAGGCGCCCAGCTGTACGTCCAGCACTGCCCCATGGCCTTTGATGACCGGGGCGCCGACTGGATTAGCGACGAAAGGCAAATTCTAAATCCGTATTTTGGCGACAAAATGCTGAAGTGCGGTGTGGTGAAGGACAGCCTTTTTGCGCTAAAAAAAGAATTGTAGATGATGCGGCTACCCATATTTTTCGCAGCGGCGCTTCTGTTCTTTTCCTGCCAACAGGAGAAGGCAGCGGGTAAAAGCCCCCAGCCAACCTCCCCCGGAGGGAGAGGCGCTCTGGCAAGTGTCCGCCTGCTGCCAACGCCCTGCCGGGAAGGAGGAGAACCGAACCTTTATATTTCCGGCGATGGCACTCCCTTTCTTTCCTGGGTAGAATATCTGGACGATACTACGGATGCACTTTGGTTCTCGCACCTGGAAAATGAGCAGTGGAAGGAACCCATCGAAATCTCAAGAGGCAGCAACTGGTTCGTCAACTGGGCAGACTTCCCGTCTCTTTCCGGTTTCGGAGGAGGCAAAGAGCAGTTGGCGGCCCACTGGTTGGCGATGGCCGGAGAAGGCACTTATGACTACGATGTACAGGTAGCCATATCGCCGGATGGAGGCAGCAACTGGGGGCGGCCCTTCGTGCCGCACCAGGATGGAGTCCAGGCCGAACATGGTTTCGTCACGCTCCTTCCTCTGGATGGCAACCGCATGTTTGCCGCCTGGCTGGATGGGCGGAATACAAAAATGCCGAATGAGGGCGGGCATGGCCACGGCCAGGGCGCCATGTCCCTGAGAGCAGGATTTTTTTCCGATAAAGGGAAAATGCTGGAAGAACAGGAGGTCGACGGCCGTGTCTGCGATTGTTGCCAAACCGATGCTGTGCAGGTTCCCGGCGGCCTTATCGTGGCCTACCGGGACCGCTCGGAAGAGGAGGCCAGGGATATTGCCGTTGCCCGGTGGATCAACGGGCAATGGCAGCCTCCTGCGAAGGTACATGAGGATGACTGGAAGATCAGCGGCTGCCCGGTCAACGGGCCGGCGCTGGCCGCCCATGGCAGGCAAATAGCCATTGCCTGGTACACCGCAGCCCGGGATACGCCCAAAGTGCTGCTGGCTTTTTCGCAGGATGGAGGAGCTAACTTTAATGCTCCTTTTCGGCTGGACGGCGGCAAGCCCCTGGGCAGGGTTGACGTTAGCTGGATGGATGAAAACCGCCTGGCAGTGAGCTGGATGGAAGAAGCGGGAGAGGAAGCCGAGACACGGCTCGTCATCGTGGATAAACAAGCGCAGGATGACGTTCGGGATTTCTTCGTACTTGTGCGCAACAGCAAGGCCAGGGCCAGCGGCTTCCCCATTATCGAAGCGCTGGGAGAAAATCAACTGTTGGCGGCCTGGACGCAGGCGGACAGCACAGGGACGCAGGTGAAAACAGCAATTGTGAATTATCAATAACCATTAATTAAATCTCTAAATCAAAAATCATGAAAAAGCTTATTCTTATGTTCTTCCTGGCCGTTGCCGGCACGGCAGTGGCCAACGCACAGGCAGCCAAGGCCTGCTGCGCCGGCAAAGACAAAACGGCCTGTACCAAAGAAGGGGCCGCCAAGGCGGCCTGCTGCGCCAAAGCCGACAAGGCCGGCTGCGCCAAAATGGGAACGGCCTCGGCCGACGCCGCTGAAGCTACTGCCGTTGTTAGCCTCGCTACCGAGACGTTCAAAGTGTACGGCAATTGTGGCATGTGCAAGCGCAAGATCGAAGGGGCCGCTTCGGAGGTCAAAGGCGTCGAGTACGCCAACTGGGATGTGGCATCCAAAGTGATAACCGTAAAATATGAACCAGGCACCGTCAAGCTGGATGATGTCAAAGCAAAAATCGCGGCAGTGGGCTACGATTCCGAAACCCACCGGGCGCCGGACGAGGCATACAACAACCTGCATGGCTGCTGCCAGTACGAGCGCCCCCGGGGGTAGTTTTTTTGTTGGGGGAACCGCATCGCCGGGCGGGAACTGACGGATGCGCTTCCCCCAATCCATCACGTTCTTTTTTAAACAAAACGGATAAAGCATGAAATTCAGATTGATTTTTCTTTTTGCCGCTGCCCTGGCGCTGGCTTCCTGCGGAGGGAATTCGGGAAGTGCCCACAGCCAGGACGGCGACGCGCACAGCCATGAAGAAGGCAGCCACGAAGGCCATAGCCACGGCGACGGGGCGGCCGCCCCTTTGGGCGAAACCCATACGCAAGGTAAGGAGTATACCTCTGCCTACGTGTGCCCCATGCACTGCGAAGGCAGCGGCAGCGAGCAGCCCGGCACCTGCCCGGTTTGCGGGATGGACTACGTGGCGCGGGCTGAGCATATCCATGATGGGCATGGACATGAATGAAGGAAGGAATGAAGGAATGATTTGATGGCATTCATTCCTTCAACCATTTTCCTTGCATCTCATCGGACCGGCAGGCTGTAGCCATATTTCTCAAAAATTCGCCGCGCCCTTTCCGAGAACAGAAAGTCAAAGAACTGCCGGCTTTCCAACGGATGGTTTTCCTGGCCGTAGGAGGTGACCACTACACCTTGTTCGATCGGCTGGTAGGATTCTGCCGGCAATTCTATCCATTTCCCTTTATCTTTCATCTCCGGGGAGAGCACGACGGACCTGGCGGTGATGCCTGCCTCCACGGCGCCGGTCATAATGTACTGGTTGGTTTGGGCAATGCTCTCGCCGTAAGCCAGTTTGGGTTGAACGGCGTCGTATACGCCATAGTATTTGAAATAATTGACCGCCTGTTCGCCGTAAGGCGCTGTCCTCGGGTTGGCGATGGCGATTTTCCGCACAGAATCTGCCAGGAGGAAATCAGGCGTTGGCTGCAGTTCTATGGTATTATTCAGCGTCCAAAGCACCAGTGAACCGTACGCGTAAATCCGGGGGGTGCCTGCCGCTTTGCCCGCCTGCGCCAAAGCTTCCGGATATTTCATGTCGGCGGATATCAGCAGGCTGTACGGTGCGCCCTGCAGGATCTGGGCGGACAGCTTGCCGGATGAACTGATCACCACATCGGCCCCGATGCCGCTTTCCTGCTCAAAGGCCTTTTCCAGTTCCTCCATAGCAAACTGCACGTTGGCGGCGACGGCGATGGTGATGGTTCGCCGTTTTTCTTTTCCCTCTCTCTGATTTTGCGAGCCAGTACACTGGATAAGCAAAGCGGCCAGGGCTAAGATCAACACGGGTGATTTTTTCATGTTCCTGTCTTGATAGGGGAAATTTTTCTTTTCAGCGGGCTTCAAAA
The DNA here is from genome assembly GCA_024102975.1 of Phaeodactylibacter sp. GTDB lineage: Bacteria > Bacteroidota > Bacteroidia > Chitinophagales > Saprospiraceae > JACJXW01. The sequence continues at coordinate 22,962 of JAGFJD010000458.1, forward strand.
ACCGGGTGCAATAAAAAGGGCACGCTTCCTGGCGTGCCCTCGGGATAAGAAGAAAATCTTTATTTACTTAACGCGCATATGAAATGGCGCGCTTTTCGCGGATAACTGTCACTTTGATCTGCCCCGGATATTGCATCTCATCCTGAATCTTCTGCGAGATCATGAAGGAGAGGTCGTCGGCGTACTGGTCGGTCACTTTTTCCGACTCGACGATGACGCGCAGTTCCCGGCCCGCCTGCATAGCGTAGGCTTTTTGCACGCCATCGTGGGCCATGGCCAGTTCTTCGAGTTCGCCGATGCGCTTGAGGTAGCTCTCCAGGATTTCGCGGCGGGCGCCGGGGCGGGCACCGGAGATGGCGTCGCAGGCCTGCACGATGGGAGAGATGATGTTGTTCATCTCGACTTCGTCGTGGTGGGCGCCGACGGCATTGCAGACGATGGGGTGTTCTTTGTACTTTTCACAGAGCTTCATGCCCAGGATGGCGTGGGAGAGTTCCGTTTCCTCCTCCGCCACTTTGCCGATATCGTGGAGCAGGCCGGCACGTTTGGCCATTTTGGCCTGTTTGGGGCTAAGGCCGAGTTCAGCGGCCATGATGGCGCAGAGGTTGGCCGTTTCGATGGAGTGTTTGAGCAGGTTCTGGCCGTAGGACGAGCGGAAGCGCATGCGGCCCACCATTTTGACCAGGTAGGCGTCCAGCCCGTGCAGGTCGAGGTCGATCACGGTGCGCTCGCCGATCTCGACGATCTGCTCGTCCAGTTGTTTGCGCACCTTGGCCACCACCTCTTCGATGCGGGCGGGGTGGATGCGGCCGTCGGCCACCAGCCGTTTCAGGGCCAGGCGGGCCACTTCGCGGCGGATGGGGTCGAAGCTGGAAATGATGATGGCCTCCGGGGTATCGTCGACGACGATCTCGGCGCCGGTAGCGGCTTCCAGGGCGCGGATGTTGCGGCCTTCCCGGCCGATGATCTGCCCTTTGAGGTCGTCGGAGTCCAGGTTGAAGACCGACACCGTATTTTCGATGGTGTATTCGGCGCACATGCGCTGAATGGTCTGGATGATGATCTTCTTGGCCTCCTTATTGGCCGTCACCTTGGCTTGTTCGACGGCGCTTTTGACCAGGGCCATGGAGTCGGTCTCCGCTTTGGCCTTGACAGCTTCCAGGAGTTGTTCCCTGGCTTCGGCCTCGCTCAGGTTGGCGACCTTTTCCAGTTCGGTGATGAAGCGTTCGTTGGCGGCGTCGAGTTCTTCTTTGCGGCGGGCCATTACCTTGTGCTGTTTTTCCAGGTTCTCACGCAGGGCGATGGCGTCGGCCTCGCGCTGTTCCAGGTCGGCCTGCACGGCGTCGAGCGATTTGCTTCTTTCTTCGAGGCGTTCCTGTTTTTGCTTCAGCTCCGACTCGACGGCTTTGAATTCCACTTCCCGTTCTTTCAGCTCTACCATCTGCTCGGCTTTGTGGGCCTCGAATTCGATCTTGAGGCGGTTGAACTTCTCTTTCGCCTCCTGTATCTTGCGCTGCTTGATGCGCTCGTTCTTGTTTTCCGCCGTGGAGTAGATCTTTTCCGCCTTGGTTTCCGCTTCGTCGATAATGCGCTTGGCGGTGATGCGGGCCTCCTTGACCTCGAGGTCGGCCTTGGCGTTCATCTCGTCGATATACTTCTGGTTGGCCTTCTGCAGGGTGGACCGGACAATGAGATATCCGATGATGACACCTACGACGAGGCCTGCGACTCCGAATATTATTTCCATAATGTTTTTGTTTTAGGGGATAACGCAAACATCCCCGGCAATAATTAATTGATCCGGACGGAAGCAGGGGGAAACAGGGCGGATTGATGGCGTTCGGTTGTCAGTTGTTTGTTGTTGGTTGGCTGTTGTCGGTTGTTGGCTGGCAGGCTGTTCTGCTCAGCAAACAACAAACAACGGGCAACAAACAACCCTCACGTCAAAAGCCGGTCGAGCAAGGCATCCATGTTGGCTAGCTTGGCAGAAAGGGCGGGGTCGTTGGCGACGGCCTGTTTAGCTTTGTGCAGTTCTACCGCATAGGTCAGGAGCGCCATGGAGAGGCAATCCTGTTTGTCCTTATTGGTATAGGTCAGCTGAAAGCGGTTCACTTTCTCGTTGACCTCATTGACGATCTTGCGGATAGCAGGCTCATCGGATGCGTCGATCTTCAACGGATAAGGCCTGCTGGCAATCAATACGGTTATATGCTTCGTCTCTTTATTCTGCACTCCACTTCTGCTTTTATTGCTGGCGCAACCACTCAATACATTGATCGATTTCGTGAATGTATTGATCAAGCTGATCTTTCAGCTCTTTTGAATGCTCGGGTTGCTCTTCCCGCTGCAAGTCCAGTGCTCGCTGCGTTTTTTCGAGCTTATCTTTCAAAGCGCCGGCTTTCCCTTTCTGAAGGTCCAGCTCAGCTTTCAGTTTTTTGTTTTCTTCCTGCAAGGCGGCGTTTTCCCTTTGGACGCGCTCCATCTTGAGCGCCAGCTGCCTTATTTTGAGCTCGATGCTGTCGATTTGCTCTGATATGTCCATTTTGGGATATTGTATTTCGGGCTTCGCCCTCGGGTGCGTTGTACCCGGGGGCTTTTGCCTCACGCAAAGGCGCAGCGCATGCAAAGTTTGAAAGACTATTTAATTCTCTGCCCCTTTGCGCCTGACCATGAATCCTCCTAACTCACAATCACAGCATTAGCGCCGGATCGACGCTCCCAATTGCGACTCGTAAGCCTCGATCAGTTGATTAACGACCTTATCGACCTCCTTGTCTTTTAACGTTTTGGCCGGGTCTTCGAAGAGGAAGCTGACGGCGTAGGATTTTTTGCCCTTGCCCAGCTGCGCCTCATTTTCGTAGACGTCGAAGAGGTTAATGTCCTGAATGAGCTTCTTGCCTACTTTTCTGGCTAACGCCACAATATCACTAAAATTTACGGAATTATCAATAACCAGGGCCAAATCCCTGCGCACCGTGGGATATTTGTTCAGCTCCTGGTATTCTATCCTGTGCTTGCGCACGGCATTCAGCAATGTCTCCCAGTTGAAATCGGCATAGTATACGTCGCTGCGGATGTCCATCTGCTTACACAGGCGGGGTGACACCTTGCCAAACTGCACCAGCACCTGCTGCCCCCGGTGGTACTGCATGCCATAGGCAAACGTCTCATCCTGTATGGCCGTTTCCTGGTAGGCGGCCAGGCCAAAGCGGGCGAGCACGTTGCTCACTATGGCTTTAAGGCTGTAGTAGTCGGCGTCGCCCTTGCGGTTGTCGAGCCAGCTCTCGGGGTAGCGCGCGCCGGACAGGAAGAGGCTGAGGTGCTGCCGCTCATCGATGCCGTTTTCGCCGTGGCGGTAAGTGCGGCCGAATTCGAACAGCTTCAGGTCCGTCTGCTGGCGGTTCTGGTTGTGGACGACGGCGCTCAGCCCGCTGAAGAGCATGTCGGGGCGCATGATGTCCAGGTGTACGTTGGAGGTGTTGTGGATGTAGATCAGTTCTTCCTCTCCTATACTCTTATAGATTCCCTTGTAGAAACGCGATTCGGACAGGGAAAGGGCCATCATCTCCTGAAAGCCGTTGGCGGCCAGGTAATCGCCGATGGTATTGCGCAGCTCGTCCGGGTCGGGCTTCGGAGCGATGTTGATGCCGGTCTTGACCTGCTCCGGGATGGGCACTTTGTTGTAGCCGTAGATGCGCAGGATTTCCTCGATCACATCGGCCTCGCGGGTGACGTCCGACTTGTTGGTCGGAACGGCCACGGTGAAGGCTTCCTCCCCGTCGGAGAGCACCTCCATCTCCAGCGCCTTCAAGATGCTGTGCACCTCCTCTCGGGAGATAGCAATGCCGATCAGGCGGTCGATGTGGGCGTATTTTACTGTTACCTCCGCCGGTTTGACGGGTTCCGGATAAATGTCCACCACCTCGCTGGCGATTTCGCCGCCGCCCAATTCCTTCATCAGCATCGCGGCACGCTTGAGCGCGTACACGGCGATATTGGGGTCGCTGCCCTTTTCGAACACTTTGGCCGCATCGGTGCGCAGGTTGTGCCCCATGCTGGTGCGGCGGATCCACTTCGGGTTGAAGTGGGCGGATTCCAGGAAGATGTCGGTAGTGTCGTCTTTGACGCCGGAGTTGATCCCGCCATAGACGCCGCCGATGCACATGCCGTGTTCTTCCCCGTTGCAGATCATGAGGTCTTCGCCGGTAAGCTCGCGCTCCACCTCGTCGAGCGTAGTGAATTTCGTGCCTTTCGGCAAGGCCTTGACGACGATCTTGTTGCCCGTCACCTGCCGCAGGTCGAAAGCGTGGAGCGGCTGCCCCAGCTCGTGCAGGATGAAGTTGGTGATGTCCACCATATTGTTGATGGGCCGCAGGCCGATGGACAGCAGGCGGTTGCGCAGCCAGTCCGGCGATTCTGCTATGGTAAGGCCTTTGACGGTCACGCCGGCATAGCGGGGGCAGGCTTCGGTATCTTCCACCACCACTTCCACCGGCAGGCTGTTGTTGTCCGGTTTGAAATGATCCACCTTCGGCAAACGGACTTCGCCGCTGTGGCCGTGGTTGATCTTCAGGTAGGCCGCCACGTCCTTGGCCACCCCGATGTGGTTGGTCGCGTCCGAGCGGTTGGGCGTCAGGCCGATCTCGTAGACGACGTCGGTCTCTATCTTGAAGTACTTCCGGGCGGGGGTGCCAATGGGAACGTCATCGGGCAGGACGACGATCCCGCTGTGGTCTTCCCCGATGCCCAGCTCGTCCTCCGAGCAGATCATGCCCTCGGAGACCTCCCCCCGGATTTTGCCCTTTTTCAGCACCAGCGGCTCTTCGCTGCCGATGGGGTAGAGGGTCGTGCCGGCGGTGGCCACCATAACGGTCTGCCCGGCGGCTACATTGGGCGCGCCGCAGATGATCTGCAGGGGCCCGTCGCCGTTGCCGATATCTACTTTGGTGAGCGACAGGCGGTCGGCGTTGGGGTGCCTGCCGCATTCCAGCACTTTGCCCACCACGACGCCTTCCAGGCCGCCCTTAATGGTTTCCACCTGCTCCATGCCTTCCACCTCCAGCCCAATGCCGGTGAGGATTTCGGAGAGTTCATCGGGGCTGAGGGGTATATCGAGGTATTGTTTTAGCCAGTTTAGTGATATTTTCATGGTTGTTGGCTATTGTTGTTCTATTTACAGTCTCCGCTTCCGCCAATGGTTCCAAAAAACCCGATTTCGGGCGGCGGAAATTTTCAGGGCACAAAGATAGGGATTAAAGAGGTAATCTGTTTATACTTAACGGCAATAGGTTTTCCCGCATGGCGGGACAGGTAGTGCATTTCGCTAATCGCTGTTCGCCATTCGCCGGCTCCTTCCGGTTCCCCACCGTTCGCCGTCAACCGTCCGCCGATTCTCCACCGTCCGCCGGTTCCCTCACCGCCACCCTCTACGGCGGCATCCGCTGTGATATGGACAGCTCCGCCATCGCCCGGGCGATACTTCGCGAACTACAGCATGGCAGAACCAGCGAAATTACGCGAATGGAAAATTCTTTGTAAAAATAAGCGTATTTTCGCAGCCAAATGCCCACCCCACTAAACCTACTCCGCTATCCAATTGTAAGAAGAAAAGCGTGCTACAGTATATGGTTCGTCCAGCTGCGAAGGCATGCGGTTTTCAGGACCCGCAAAACTTTGTGCCGCTTTTGTGTCTTCGTGTTCCTGTGGCAGGAAAAAGCGCGATGTCCGGCAGTATGCAAAGTAAACTGACTATACTCCTAACTAAATAACAAGCCAATGTTTTTTGAACTCAACGAAGAGCAACTGGCCGTGCAAGCAGCGGCCCGCGAATTTGCCCAGAAAGAACTCAAACCCGGCGTGATCGAGCGCGACGCCAAAGGGCTGTATCCCAAAGAGGAAGTCCGCAAAATGGCGGAGCTGGGCTTTATGGGCATGATGGCCTCCCCCGAATACGGCGGCGGCGGCATGGATACGCTATCCTACGTGCTGGCCATGGAGGAAATCTCCAAGGTCGACAGCTCCTGCTCGGTCATCATGTCGGTCAACAACTCCCTGGTGTGCTGGGGGCTGGAGACCTACGGCACCGAAGAACAAAAAGCGAAGTACCTGCCCCGGCTGGCCAGCGGCGAATGGATCGGCGCTTTCTGCCTCTCCGAACCGGAAGCGGGCAGCGACGCCACCAGCCAGCGCACCACCGCCGTCGACATGGGCGACCACTACCTGCTCAACGGCACCAAAAACTGGATCACCAACGGCGGCACTTCCAGGCTGCACCTCGTCATTGCCCAGACCCACCCGGAAGCCGGCCACCGCGGCATCAACGCTTTCATTGTGGAGACAGACTGGAACGGCGTGGCCATCGGCGCCAAGGAAGACAAACTGGGCATCCGCGCTTCGGACACCCACACCATTATGTATACAGACGTGAAGGTACCCAAGGAGAACCGCATCGGCGACGACGGCTTCGGCTTCAAGTTCGCCATGAAGACGCTCAACGGCGGGCGCATCGGCATCGCCGCCCAGGCGCTGGGCATCGCCGGCGGCGCCTACGAGCTGGCCCTGGAATACTCCAAGCAGCGCGAGGCTTTCGGCAAGCCGATCAGCAAGCACCAGGCCATCGCCTTCAAACTGGCCGATATGGCCACCGAGATCGAAGCCGCCAAACTGATGGTCTACCGCTCTGCCTGGCTCAAAGATCAGGGGATGGATTACGATACGGCCAGCGCCATGGCCAAGCTGTACGCCTCGGAAGTGGCCATGCGCCATACGGTGGAAGCCGTGCAGATCCACGGCGGCTATGGTTATGTGAAGGAATACCACGTCGAACGCCTGATGCGCGACGCCAAGATCACCCAGATTTATGAGGGCACGTCGGAAATCCAGCGCATCGTGATCTCGCGGGCTATCCTGCAGGGACAATTGTATTTGCCCATCTTCGGGGGAGCATTGGAGCAGAAGGCGTAGGGCGTAAGAAAGAATAACTTTCCGATTTGGGCGGCCGAGACTTGACAAGTTTTAAAAACTTGTCAAGTCTGCCCCAGAACTTTGTTCCAATGACATTAACTCCTCACAAGGTTCTCAACAACCATTTTCGGGCTGCGGTCCACCCGGAATAAGCCCCAGTGTTTCTCGGGTTCCATCGGGTCGGGCGACCCTTTCCAGGGTTCGTCGAAGGCTTCGAATACAAAAGTGAGAATACGTTCGGCAGTGATCCACTCCATCAGGTCGTCATAGTAGATTTTCTGCATCTCTTCGTTGACGTGCTCAGCATCAATCCCCCGGCCGTTGGAGTTGGTCGTCCAGCCGGCTTCCGTAATCACCGTTGCCTTATCGGGGTACAAGCCGGCAACGGAGTAATAGTTTTCTTTGGTGTACTCCAGCGATTCGTGGATATGCTTGTATTCCCAGACTGGGTAGGTATGGATCGAAATGAAATCGACCACTTCCGCCAGAGGTTTCAGTTTACTTAGCCAAGGAACATAATTTTCGCAGAACGTAACGGGCTGCCTGGCTCCTTTTTTGATTAGTTTGACGTACTCGACTACGCGCTTCACCGGCACATAGTGGTCGGTCCAATCCACGCAGGCCTCGTTGCCGGCCGAGAGCGAACAGATGATATCCGGGTAATGATTGGCCAGCTCGATCAGGCGGTTAATGCGCTGCAGGTTTCCGGTGCGGTTCTTTTCCAGCTGCTCTTCCGAATAAACGCCGCCCCCCCACGGGCAGCCGAAATTATTCATTTCGGCTTCGATGAAGGCACCCAGCATCACCCTGAAGTCCAGCTTTTCATTGCGGATGACCTGAAGTACGGTTTCGCTGTGTGGGTCACAATCGTACAGGCGCAGATACTTCCAGTGCCCGTGGAGGATCAGCAGGTCTTCTTTGACCTGTTCATACGAGGGATAGCTTCCTCCAGGGCGTTGCCCTTCCCGGAATCCGGAATAGCAGATAGCGCTTCCATACGGGAAGGGCAGTTTTTCAGAATGATCCATGTGCGGTTTACTTCTTAGAATTTGAGGTTGCCCCGGGCGTCCCATATCCCCCAGTAGGCGCCGACGTCGCCTTCTGCGCCTACTTTCCAGGCTTCGTCGAAGGAGGAGAAATAGAACATTTCGATATTTTCATGGGCAGACCACTGCTGCATATTCAGAAAATACCTCAGTGCATTTTCCATTGACGGCTGGGCGTCGTTCAGGCCTGTGCCCTGGCTTGGCCACCCGGTCTCGGTAATGATCACTTTCTTTCCCTGGCCGGCATGTAAGGCCTGATAGTACATTTGTTTGGCGTGCATCAGAGAATAATCGATGTGGCAGCTTTCCCAGTAGGGATAACAGTTGGCCAGAATAACATCGCAGGCGGCGGTAATGTTCGGGCGGACGCTGAATTCGTAATAGGCGTCCACATATCCCACCGTTGTGTCAGGCAGCGCTTCCTTAACCCGGGCGATGTATCCCAGCAACTCTCCCTCCGTCAGGTCCTTTCGGTACATCACCTCATTGCCGACGGCGGCAATATCCACGTAGCCTTCTTTTGCCAGTTTGATCAAGCCGGCGATTTCTTCTTCGATTAAGTCCTTGTCATCGCCCAGCCAGGCGCCGACCAGGGTTTTCAGCCCGAATTCACGAGCGACCACCGGGATCAGTTCGTTGCCCTCAATGCAGGAAAAAGAACGAATCCATTTGGTGTAGGGCGCAATGATGGCCATGCGCCGCCGTATCTGCTCCCTGGTCAGTATGGAGCCTGGTTTTTGCCCTTCCTCATAAGCGCTGTAACACAAGCCGTGCATGCCGTTATTCAACGTTTCCCGGAATAACTCGCTCAGTTCCTCCCGGCTTTTGCTGGAGAGGTCTATTCCTTTTAACCCTTTGATTTTACCTGATCTGAAAGACATATCTTAGTTGGTTTAAAGTAATTCTTAAAAAATAACTTCACGGTCCTTAGTTGTAGTGAAGCGAAGCAGCCAGCCGGAGTTCTAGCAGGGCCAGGCTGCTGAACGAGCCACAACTAAGGACCTCAAACTGTGAAGTTATTTTTTAATCACTACTAAGTTTGCCATTAGACAAATTTCCGTTTTTCCGTTTTATCCCATAACCCCCACCGGGTGCCTGCTTCCCCTTCATGATAAACTTTCCAGGATTCGTCGAACGAGGAAAAATAGAACAGGTCGATGTTGTGTTCTTTGGCCCATTTCTGGACATTGATGAAGTATTTCATCGCATTTTCAGCCGACGGCCGGGCCTCCGACACTTCTTGTCCGTCGCTTGGCCATCCGGTTTCAGTAATGATCACTTTTTTACCGTTAGCCACTTCTTTGGCCAATTCATACATGTGTTGAACGTAAAGCAGGGCGTGGTCGTTATCGGCGCCTTCCCAGAAGGGGTAACAGTTTATCAGGATCACATCACAGGCCTCCGCCAAAGCGGGCATTTCCAGGAAATGGTAATAGGTGTCTACGTAGCCTACCGGGATGTGTCCGGGGATCAATGCTCTGGCCTGCCGGATGTACCGGATCACTTCCCGTTCGGAAAGTTCGTTGCGAAGCAATACCTCATTGCCAACCGCCGCAATATCCACCACCCCCTCTTCGGCGAGTTTGACGAGCGCTTCAATTTCCCGTTCGTTGCGTTTCCGGTCACTGCTGATCCAGGCGCCCACCATTGTTTTCAGGCCCTTGTCGTGAGCAATTCTGGGGATCAGTTCATTGCCTTCGGTACAGGAAAAAGAACGTATCCATTTTGTATAGGGCATAATAATTTCCAATCGCCGGCGAATCTGGGATTCGGATAATATGTCGCCGGCTTCCTGGCCTTCCACATAGGGACTGAAACACAATCCATGCAGGCTGTCCTGGAGGGTGGTTGAAAACAAGGCTTTGATCTCTGCCGTTGACTGTCCGTTAAAATTCAATCCGGGCAGGCTATTTAAATTCAATCCCCCTCCTATCCGGGAAAGCAATCTACCCGGCAAATAAGCGGATGAACTTGCCTTTGCCTTTTTCTTTCGTTCTATGGCTGCCCGTATTTCATGGGCCCTTTCTTCGGTAACATCGTAGGTGCGCATGACCAGCATGGCGATAAGAGTCCCTAACATGGGAACGCCGGAAAAAAACAGCCTTAAACCGGTCACGGCCCCTTCCGGCTGAACGCCGGCATCCGGATTGAAGCCCACAAAGGTCATGATGGCGCCGCTCAGCAGCCCGGCAATGGCAAAACCGAACTTGACCATCCACCAGTAGATGGCCCCGAAAATGCCTTCCCGCCGCTTGCCTGTATTCAGTTCGTCCAGGTCGCACACATCAGCCGTCATGGACATCATCAGGGTGAACAGGCTGCCGATCCCAAAGGAAAAGAAAGGAAGGGCGAAAATGAACATATACGGTTTGCCTGGTATGAACAGGAACCAGAGCAGGATGTACCCGAAGATGGAAATTCCCTGCGAGAGCATGAAGGCGTTCTTCTTGCCTATCTTCTTGGACATCCAGGCCACGGTGGGTATTACGGCAAAGGTGGTTATCAAAGCGCCTATGCTCCCGAAAAGGGTAGGCCATATTCCGGCCGCTCCGGCATTCCCGTTGAACAAATGATAAACGATAATAAAAAAGGAGAAGGCGGCAACGGTGTTAAAAGCATTGAAGATCAGGAAAGTGGAAATGCACAGTTTCCGGAACGGAACGGACTTGAAGGCTTCTTTGAAGCCGTCTAATATTTCTTTCAGGCTGCCGCCGATATTCTTCAGGCTTAACGGAACGAGGCTGTCGTCATCTTTGGTGGACTTGCTTTTTATGAAAATGGCGGGGATCATAGCCAATATCATACACGATATCCCAACCCAGACAGAGAGTGCCCGCGTGGCCGAGTCCGCATTTTCAAACCAACCCGGGTCATACATCACCACCCAGAACCAGGGAGCAATCACCCAGGCCCACTGCCCGATCCACTGGGCCACGGCCATGATGTCGGTGCGCTCGTGAAAATCGTCGCTCATTTCATAACCCATAGCGACGTAGGGTACGCTGAAGATCGTGAGGCCCAGGTAAAACACAAATGACCAGAACAGGAAGTAGGTGAAGTTGTAATCCACCCCGTTCTCTCTGTACAATTGCCACATCACCACAAACGAAATCCCCAGGATAATGGCGCCAATAAAGACATATTGCCTTCGCCGCCCCCAGATGGAGCGGGTATTGTCGGAAATGAATCCCATGATGGGGTCGGTAATGGAGTCGAAGACCCGGGGCAGGAAAAACAGGATGCCCCACATCCAGCCCGGGAAGCCCATATCCTGAACCAGCACGACCATAAAAATCCCCAGCGCTGCCGGGAACATTTGATTGGCAAGCATTCCTAACCCAAAGGCAACCTTTTGCCCGAAAGGAACTTTATGCGCGGCTGTTTTTGTGTTGCTCATTTAACAAGTTTTGTTCTGCCGCCACTCCTTTTGGCCGGCTCTTAGAAGACACCTCTGCAATTTTCCTGTAATGATACGACGATCCTGTCAACTTCAGTAGCCCCACTGGGAAGTTCTTCAGGTTCAAGGCCAGGATAGGATAGCGCTTCTTTCCAACTTTGAATGGTGGCGCTAAAAAACTGCGAGGCTGAGGAGTCCGTTTCATAAACGATTATATCATAGGATTCCCCTTTGTCGCCTCCAAACCGGGTGATAACCTGCCATTCCCCGTTCCTTTTAAAAGAGGTGTTGGTATGGTCCGATTGGGGATAATATTTATTATCCGAGGGTTTTAGCAGCACCCAAATATCCTTGTCATGAGATTCCGGATAAACGCCCATGGTCAAAATCCGGCATTTGACGGAATCGCCTTCAACCGGCGAAATGACCTGGACCTTTTTTACCGGGAACTCTACTTGTAGTTTGTTCCCTTCCGCCACCTGTTCGATCTGGCCCGGCATCGTTACCGTTCCGAATGTGTAACCACCATAGATGATCAACATGAAACCAATTATCCCCAGTGGGATTTTCAGCTTGAGATCCATCAGGCCAAGGGAGGAATCACCTATCTTTATGCTATCACCAATCGCAATCAGGATTAATGCAGCACCAACAATTATGAGCACTATTTCTGGAGACATATTCTACGGTTTTTGAAATGGCACAGTTATAATTTCCCCCGGCGCGATTCCAACTCTGCTTTGATTTCCCTTGCCCGCTCTTCGGTCAGGCTGTATGTCCACATGACCCAAATGGCCAATCCTGCTGTAATTGCCGGAATGGCGATATCTGCGATGCGCAAATTGGTCATCGTTTCAGCGGTTTGCTGAGCTAACGTTTGGTCAAAGCCCACCATTTTTAATACCAATCCGCCTAAAACCAGGGCCAATCCCTGGCCGAGTTTCACCATCCACCAGTAGATGGCGCCAAATGTTCCTTCTTTGCGGGGCATGCCATTATTCAACTCATCCAGGTCGCACACATCCGCCGTCATACTCATCATCAATGTAAACAAACCACCGATACCAAATGCCATTAGCGGAATGGGCATAAAGATCAACCACGGATTCGCCGGGTTGAACCCCCACCACTTAAGGCCATATCCTACGATGGAAATAGCAGTGGAAATGATAAATGCCTTTCTTTTGCCCACTTTGTTGGCTATCCAGGTAATAATAGGAATGACCATAAAAGCAGTTACCATGGCGCTGATGGTGGAAAACCAGGCCGGCCAATTTCCTGCAAGGCCGTAGTCGCCTTTGAACATATAGAAGACAATGATAAAGAAGCTGAAGGAGGCCACCATCTGAAATCCGTTGAAGACCAAAAAGGTAGCGCCGCACAACTTAACAAAGGGCTTGTTCTTACTGACCTCAACAATCCCCTGGAAAAGGTCTTTCAAATTAGAGAACAGAGAACGAAACGATAATTCTTTTCTGTTTCCCATGTGCGAAGCATCGATGCCTTTACAGAAAATAGCAGGCAATACCCCTAAAACAATGCATATAGCGCCAACAATTATGGAAAGTCGCCGAACGCCAACAGCTTGTGATTCAAACAGATCAGGGTCGGCGATAAGCACCCAAAACCAGGGAACGATCATCCAGGCGACCTGGCCTACTATTTGTGAAAATGCCATCAGGCGGGTACGTTCGTTATAATCCGAAGTCATTTCGTAACCCAATCCGATCAAAGGTGTGGAGAAGATGGTATTCCCAATTAAATAGATCAGCGACAGGATGAGAAAATACCAGAAATTGAATACTTGCGAATTATTCTCATCAAGCTGCCACAAGACGGCAAATAACACTCCGCTTAATATGGCGCCTGCAAAAATATAGGGCCTTCTGCGCCCAAACCTCGACCTGGTATTGTCAGAAATAAAACCCATGATAGGGTCGGTAACGGCATCAAAGAGCCTTGGCAATCCACCCAGGATTCCCGCCAAAAAGGGGTCCATGCCAAAGGCGGTTAGCAAAAAGAACATGAAGATTCCCAATGCACCCGGCAATAGGTTGTTCACCAGGTGGCCGGCGCCGAAGGCAGCCTTTTGCACGATAGGAACTCTGTCGCTGGCGGGAGTTGTATATTTTGACATGGTTTTTCGTTTTGATTATCATCGTTTATTTGACCGTATCATTTATTGGGAATTACAACGGTTTGAATGGCCTGGGCACTTATTGAAATATGGATTGGCCTTTCTCTTAATGAAAGGTTTATATGCCTTGTACTTTCACCCGGGTTAAAAACCACTACCGCAACAGAACCATCGGGGTTTTGGGCAGCAGTCACCATCAAATCCGGATCCGGATTTTCAAACCCGATCCGTCTGGCTCCCGGGCGAATGAATTTGCTGAAGTGAGCCATCGTGTAATAGAGCGGCGTGAAGTACACCTCATCCTTTTCCGGGTCGACAATCACCGGCGCCACGCACCAGTTCCTGAACCAGTTGGGGCCGCCCTGCCGGTCCAGGACCATATTCCAGTCCACCCAGCCATCGACCCAGTTGTTGAGGCAACCGATGATGTCGCGGGCGTAGCGGTAAACGGGGACGTATTTCGGATGGAGGTATCGCTGGTCTTCCGGTGCCCAGTCCCACCCCCAGTCAGTGGCTTCCCTGGCCCAATACCATTGGTCATCCTGCCATTTAGGCACCTGGGCATCGATACAGGCCTCGGATTGGATCAGGTGCTTGCCCGGAGCTGCCTCATGGGCATACTGCAGAGATTCCGGAAACCAGTCGTAGGTGCTGGCATACCAGTGTACGGCTATGCCGTCATAGTATTTGGCCGATGCTTCATCCTGGTACATCACATCAACCCACTCTTTCAACTCTTCGCCCCGGTTCTGGTCATAGCCCAGGATTTTTACCTCGTGTCCATTGGATTCGAGGCGTGGGCCCAGGTGGTTCTTCACAAAATCCGTCATCTCCTGCGGGGTGAAGTGCATGCTCTCCCAGTTATTGTTGTTGCCCAGCGGCTCGTTCTCTACGGTGAAGCCCCAGATGCCGATCCCTTCGGCTTTGTAGGCGTCGAGGTATTTGGAGAAAAACAAGGCCCAGGTGTCATAATATTCGGGCAACAGCTTGCCTCCGCGCCAATCGTTATTGTCTTTCATCCAGGGGGGGGCCGTCCAGGGCGAAGCGATAATTTTGAATCCTTCTTTGGATATTGCCATGGCCTCCCGGATCATCGGAATGATATCGCCGCGGTCTTCTTCTACGGAAAAATGCTCCAGGGCTGTATCGCCTGCCACCGGCGCATAGGAATAATTGCTCAGAGAAAAGTCGCAGGAATTCATGTGGGTGCGGGCCAGGGAATACTTCGCTCCGCTTTCTCCGAAATAGGCCTCCAGAATCCGGGCGCGATTTTCCGGGCTCAGCCTGTTCAGCAGGGAAGCGGACGCCTCGGTAAAAGAGCCGCCGAACCCGGTGATGGTTTGAAAGGTTTCGTCGGGCAACAATCGGATATTCGCCGCATTTTCTCCGGAAGGGAACTCCGTAATTCTTGCGAGCTGATTGCCGCTGGCGGAGGTTTCATAAACCTCCACTTCCAGGGTTTTTTCAGAAACACAGGCACCGAGCATGATCACAAAAAATAAGGTGAAGCCATATGGATATAACCTCTTCATCTTTGGTTTTTGCGGGTTAGCGGATTTCTTCTTTTACAGGTGGGGCCAGGGCTTCTTCGAGCAGGGCGGCTTCGTCTCCACCGTAGGTCTTGGTAATCGGTTGCCCTCCTCTGCCCAAGCCTTCAAAAACACCTTTATCCACTAAATCCCATACGGCGTATTTAGCCTTCCCGTCAATCGTAAAGAGCCCAAAGTGGTTTTCCGAACCGCCCGGGTTTTGGGCATCTTTCCAGTGCTCATCAAAAGCCTCAAAGTAGAAACAGGATATGCCGGCTTCATTGGTCCATTCCCGCATAAGCTGATGGTAAAGGGCTTCCTTATATTCATCTGTGGCTTTAGATCCCTCCGCCCCGTAGTGCTCATTTGAGGCGCTCGCCCAGCCCGTCTCACCAATGTGGAGGGGCTTGTCAACTCCCAGGCTTTTGACGTAGTCAGCTGTGTTTTGGTATTGTGTAATGGCGTAGTCCCGGGCCCTTTCCATAGCCGCTGCGATCTGTTCGCGTTTGGGCAGGCTTTCTTCCTCCCTGGTAATGCCCCAGAAGGCGGGATTGTAGTGGGTATCATGCATGGGGTAGGTATGGAGAGAAATGAAATCTACAGCCCTTATGAGCTTTTCCAGGTCTTCGACGTGGTATTCCTCCCCGCCGCCCCCCCAGGAGGCAAAATTATCGGAACTGGTGATCCAGAGGTCCTTCGGAAGCTGGCCGGCCTGCTTTAGGCCCTGCAGGTGGTTGACCCATTTCAGGATCACCCCGGGCTGAACATAATAGCTGGCGGCCCACTTCACCATAGCTTCGTTGCCAACTGCCAGTACTTTTACAATATCCGGATACTCATTCGCCAAAGAGGCAGCAGTTGCAATTTCAACTTCATTTCTTTCGCTTTCCGCATTGTGATCCGGTTCCTTGCCGGTCCATGCATTCTTACAATCGATCCAGGCGCCCAGCATGACGTACATTTCGAAGTTAGGGTCTTCTTTCCTGAGTTCGCTTATTGCTTTTAATACGTTGGAGGCATGCGGCAGGTGAACTTTATAAGTACGCAGAACTTTAATCCCCATCGCAGATAAGATTTTCATGTCTTCTCTGAGCTCCTCTACAGTTGGCTCAATACCGTGATCCCGATGCCTGTACCCTCCGTACGAAATAGCTAAATAATCCGGATTCCCCAGGATGTCTTTAGCTGTTACCGTTTTAGTTAACTGGGCTTGATCTGAATTTTTGCCAGGCTCACTATTTTGACAGGAAAAGCAGAACAGAACAGCCATGGCCATCCCGATATATTGAATGCTAGGTCTTATCCCATTCGATTTCATCTCCCCGGTTTTATTTGATATAAAGAAAGTCCTGAGGCGGTCTCAAAAACTTTGCCCAGGCCGGATTGCCCCGCCGATCAAGCGGGATGGAGCCGGCCTCCAACATTAAAATGAGCCTGGAGACAACCACTTGATTCGCAAATGGTTATCTCCAAACATGCTTTTAGCAAACAATTTAATTGGACCGGCTATACACCCTCACATAGTCCACAAGCATCGTTTGTGGGAAAACGGTATTGGCGCCTACTGCCCCAACAAAATCTCCTCCCACTGCAACATTCAAAAGAATGTAAAACGGATGATCAAACACCCATTCGCCATCCACATCTTCCGGGGTTATCTGGTTGTACAACACATCGTCTACGTAAAAATTGATATACTCCGGCCCCCACTCAATTCCGAATATGTGGAAACCCTTATCAAATCGATCATTAGGCAAGACGTACTCTTTACTCACGGACTCTCCGGCAGAATACCCCGGGCCGTGTACCGTTCCGATGAGCGTTGAAGGATTTTGCCCACGATATTCCATAATATCTATTTCGCCGCATTGTGGCCAGTTCACTTCGTCAATATTACTGCCCAGCAACCAGAATGCCGGCCAAAGGCCTTGCCCCCAGGGCAATTGCATTCGTGCTTCAAAGCGTCCGTACTGTTGTTCCACCTTACCTTTGGTAGTTATCCGGGCAGAGGTATACCCAGCACCCTGAAAAGATTCCTGCAGTACTGTGATATGCAACATGCCACCTTCGACTTTAATATTCTCCGGGCGATCCGTGTAATACTGCAGTTCATTATTCCCCCAACCAGCAGGCAGGCCATTGTCGGTACCATCTCCAAGCTCATAATTCCAGGAAGTTTCATCAACGGGGCCATCGGTATCAAAGTTGTCCTCAAAAGTGAGGTTCGTGAAAGTCGTCACCGTTTGCGTTTCATCTGCTTCACAGCTGATACACAAAAGCGCCAGGGCCGCTGAAAAAAATATAATGCTTAGTGGAGACCTATATGTTTTTGAAATAAATGGCGTTCGCATTTTATTGGTTTTTATTCAAAATTATTGTTGGTAGAAATAGACATTGTCCACATAGACCGTAGTTGCGCCGGTCGGTTGCCCCACCAGGATGTACTGGGCCATATTTGCCCTGGTGGTAAGGCCGGTGAAGTCGCTCAGCGGAATATCGTAACTCACCCAACCACGCTGCATGGGCCCGTCATAATTGATCTGGTGTTCCACGTCGTCGCCCCCGCCGAAGGCGCCGTCGGCCCCGAAATCGACCAGCTTGATGCCGAAGAAGGTGAAATCAGCGGACCAGACATCGATGTGGAAGTGCGTCA
>JAGFJD010000460.1 GCA_024102975.1 Phaeodactylibacter sp.
ACGAAATACTGAGCGTTCCGGTATATGTGAGAAAGCCTTTTTATTTACGATGGCCGTTTCTCGTTCTTTTATCCGCCTTCATCATCGCAACGGCCATAGGGGCGGTGAGATGGCGGGTGGCCAAACTCAAAAAAGACCAGGCGCGCCTGGAAACAGAAGTTCAAAAACGCACGCTGACCATCCGGCAGCAGGCTGAAGAGCTAAAGGCCCTGGACAAGGCCAAGACCCGCTTCTTCTCCAACATCACTCACGAGTTCCGCACGCCGCTGACCCTGATCATCGGCCCGCTCGAACAGGTCATTTCAGAACAACCGCCGCCCACCATTTTCCGCCGCCGCCTGAACGGCGTCCTGAAAAACGCCCGCCACCTCCTGAACCTGATCAACCAGATGCTCGACCTGTCCAAGATCGAAAGCGGGCGGATGCATATCGAAGCCGCACGGGGAGACCTCGTCGCCTATACCCGGGAACTGACAAAGCGCTTCGAACCCCTGGCGGCAAAAAAAGAACTACGGCTGAGCTTCGTCGCCTGCCGGGATAACTGGGAGACCCAATTCGACCAGGACAAATGGGACAAGATCGTGTACAACCTGCTTTCCAACGCTATAAAATTCACGCCTCCCGGCAATGCCGTGCAGCTGAGCCTGTCCAGCGAACGGCAAAACGGCGCCGAATTCATCCGGTTGGACGTGAAGGACACGGGCACCGGCATTGAAAAGGAGCAACTTGAGCAAATCTTCGACCGGTTTTACCAGGCCGACAGTTCCTCCACCCGCGCCCAGGGCGGCACCGGTATCGGCCTGGCCCTGGTCAAAGAGCTGGTGGAAATGCAGGGAGGGCAAATCCGGGTGGCCAGCGAACCCGGCAACGGCGCCTCTTTCGAACTGCTCCTGCCGGTATTGCCGGCGGACCAGGCTAAGCCCCTGGTGGAATACAGCCCTGCGGAGGCATCCTTGCCCACCCTGGCATTGCCGGTGGAAACACCTGCCGGCACCGTGGGCACTGCCCCCGCCGACGGCCAGGGAAAACTGGAATTGCTCATCATCGAAGACAACGAAGAAATCCGGGAGTACATCCGTTATTGCCTGGACGCTTCAAAATACAACGTCACCGAAGCCGGCGACGGAGAAGAAGGCCTGGAAAAAGCCCGGGCCCTGATCCCCGACCTGATCATCTCGGACGTGATGATGCCGAAAAAGAACGGCTTTGAAGTGGTGAAAACCATCCGAAGCCATATCGGCACTTCGCACATCCCTTTGATACTGCTGACGGCCAGGGCCTCCCTGGAGAGCCGCCTGGAGGGCCTCCGGCGGGGCGCCGACGCCTACCTCACCAAGCCGTTCAGCCCGCAGGAACTGGCCCTGCGCATCGAGAAGCTGATCGAGATTCGCCGTTTGCTGCAGCAGCGCTACCAGGATGGGCTGCCTCCATCAAGCGACGACGCCTACCGGCAGGAAGACGAGTTTATTGTCAACCTCCGGGAATACATCCTCGAACGCATCGACGAAGCCGACCTCAGCGGCGACCGCATCGGCCGGCACTTCGGCATGAGCCGCACCCACCTGCACCGCAAGCTCAAGGCCCTCACCGATCAGCCCATCACCGATTTTGTCCGCTCCATCCGTTTGCAGAAAGCCCTGGAGCTGATCCGGGAGGATAAATTGAACGTATCAGAAATTTCTTACCAGACCGGCTTTTCTTCGCTTAGCCATTTTTCGCGCTCGTTCAAGAAGGCGTATGGGAAAGCGCCTTCCGAAATGAAGGATCCCAGCTAAATAGCTTCTTACAAGCTATCCTTTTATCATTCCAGTATAACATTTAGCACAAATTGTCAAACATTTGACAGGTGAGGCCCAATGCCTCCGCCCGGTTTTACAGGCCCGGCATCCTGAAAATTTCCAAAAAAAATCAAGGCTGAAACGAGATGTCAAATCATTGGCACAGGAGGTAAAACCGCTGTGAACCGGGCTCCGCACCTTTGCAGCGTTGGCCTGATATTCAAAACCAGGATGTTATAACCAAAATTATTC
>JAGFJD010000470.1 GCA_024102975.1 Phaeodactylibacter sp.
GAGCACGATCTGCCACGCCCCCCGCCGCGCCGCCGCCACCTCCTCCGCGCTCACCGGCACCGTCCACCGGTTCCCTTGCCCCACCTGCCGGTCCCACGCCCCGCGGTTATAGTTTCGTACGTCCATGGTTAGTCCTTTTCCTTATCACACCCAACGCTGCGGCCAATCTCCCGACCGCACCACCAATCGGCCGCGAAATTTAGCACAGGAACAAGTTTAAGACACATCAGCGCGTTTACGATAGAATAGGGACACGATAGGTTCGTAAAGGTACAGAATGACAAACGCTCGCGAGAACGAAAGATGCTACTACTGCGGCGGCCAGGAATTTGAGGAGCGCCGCGTCAAATACATCTATACCCGTGAAGGTAAGCACCTGTTCGTACCCGACATGCCTGCTGACGTCTGCCTGACCTGTGGCATGGTCTATTATCACGGGCCAGCGCTGTTACGCGTCGAGGAACGTTTTCGAGCTATTTACCAGTCTGGCGAAGAACCCGATCGTTATACGACGATGCCGGTGATGGATTACGCTTAAGACTGTTAACAGAATCGGTGATGCCCAGCCCAATCCACGCATCACCAGCATCATAGCCTGGAGGAATCCCCATGACATCCCACAAACCCCAAACCATGGGCCAGCAATTTGGCCGCCGTTCCTGGGCCGAGCCCTGGAAAATTAAGATGGTCGAACCCATCACCCTCAAGTCATCCGAAGAGCGCCAGAAAGCCCTGGAAGACGCCGGCTACAACACCTTCCTGCTGCGCTCCGAAGACGTATACATCGACCTGCTCACCGACAGCGGCACCAGCGCCATGAGCGACCGCCAGTGGGCGGGCATGATGCTGGGCGACGAGGCCTACGCCGGCAGCGTCAACTTCTACCACCTCGAACAGGCCGTGCAGCAGTACTATGGCTATAAATACCTGGTGCCTACCCACCAGGGGCGGGGCGCCGAGCACCTTATCAGCCAGGCCCTCATCAAAAAGGGGCAGTACGTGCCGGGCAACATGTACTTCACCACCACCCGCCTGCACCAGGAACTGGCCGGCGGCATCTTCGCCGACGTCATCATCGACGAGGCCCACGACCCCGCCAACCTGCACCATTTCAAAGGCAATATCGACCTCGAAAAACTGGAAGGCCTCATCAAAGACAAAGGCGCGGAGAACATCGCCTACGTCAGCCTGGCCGGCACGGTCAACATGGCGGGCGGCCAGCCGGTGAGCATGGCCAACGTCAAAGCCCTGCGGCATCTGTGTGACAAGTATGGCATCCTGTTGATGCTGGACGCCACCCGCATGGTGGAAAACGCCTATTTCATCCAAACCAGCGAGGAGGGATACGCCGATAAGAGCGTGGCCGAAATCTTAAAAGAATTCTGCAGCTACACCGACGGCGCCTGGATGAGCGGCAAGAAAGACCACCTGGTCAACATCGGCGGCTGGCTGGCCGTCAACGATGAGGAGGTTTTTGACGAGCTGCGCAACATGGTCGTCGTCTACGAAGGCCTGCATACTTATGGAGGCATGGCCGGGCGCGACATGGAAGCCATGGCCATCGGCATCCGCGAATCCGTGCAGGACGACCACATCCGCGCCCGCGTCGGGCAGGTGCTCTACCTCGGGCAACTGCTCACCGACTGGGATATACCCATCGTGCGGCCGGTGGGCGGCCATGCCATATTCCTGGACGCCCGGGCGTTCTACCCTCACATCCCGCAGGAGCAGTTCCCCGCACAGATGCTGGCGGCGCAATTGTACCTGGACTCCGGCATCCGCAGCATGGAGCGCGGCATCGTCAGCGCCGGCCGCGACCCGAAGACGGGCGAGCACCGCCATCCCCGGCTGGAACTTACCCGGCTGACCATCCCGCGCCGGGTATATACCGAAGCGCATATGGACGTGGTGGCCGAGTCGGTAAAGGAGGTGTACAACCAACGGGAAAAAACCCGGGGGCTGAAGATGGTGTATGAGCCGAAGCGGTTAAGGTTCTTCCAGGCCAGGTTCGAGCCGTTATAGGGACAGGATGACAAAGACAGGATGACAGGATAAACAAGATTAACAGGATTGCCGGGGAGCAACGCCATGCCCCCTATCCTGTTAATCCTCAAAATCCTGTCATCTTGTCCTTACCAAACGGCCAACCTTCCACTAGCCACGGCGCTGCCTTCCAACACCACCCGGTAGAAGTACACCCCCGACGCCAACTCTTGCCGTTGCAGGGTAAAATCCGGCGTATCCAGGCCCGTATGCGCCTGCAACAGTTGCCCCTGGGCCGAGAAGAGGTACACTTCCCGGATCGGCGCATTGGCCTGCAGCAGTACGCTTTCCCGCATGGGGTTAGGGCTGAGGCGGACCTCGGGGGAGGGTTGGGCGGATATTTCCTGCGTCGAGACGAGCAAGCTCTTGTAGAAATTTTCCACCGCCTCCGCCTCTGCTTCCAGGGCCGACAGCCCCGGGCAGGGATAGGCCTGGTTGGGCACCCAGACCACGGCGAAGGCAAACTCCCGGATTTCGCCGGGCTGCAGCGTGAGCGGGCCGAAGTTCATCAGGAAGCGGCGGTCGGAGGGCGCCGTATTGGCGTTGCACTCCGTCCAGGGCAGGCCATTGACGAGGGAACCGTCGAAGGCATAGGGGTAAGGGGCGCCGCCGGGCTGGTAGCCATTGCCCCCCCGGGCAAGGGAAGAGCCGTCGCGCCAATGGCCGGTCAGGTAGCGGTAGTACTCCAGGAGGTTGTTGGGGTCAGTAGCTCCGGCCGGAGGCCCGCCGATGGCGGCGTTCAGATAGTACATGAAGGAACTCAGCGGGGCGGCATCCTGCCCGTTGGGGCGCTCCAGAGGCTTCAGAACCTTAATGCCGACGATCGGTATCTCGTTGCCGTAGCCGTTGACGCCGGAGCAGTCCTGGTCGAACGCGTCGCCATTATAAGCAAAACCCAGTAAATCCTCCGGCCGGCAACCGACGTAGTCGTCGGAGTAGCAGCCCAGGTCGGGGTCTATCCACAGGCCGAGGAAAAAACTGTCGACCGGCGCGGTACCCCGGTAGATCAGCCGGTATTCATAAAAAGTAGTATTGTTGAGGTAGCCCACCCCGCCGGTGTAAGCGAAGGCGGTGGCCTGAATTTCCATTTTCAGGGGCGCGCCGTTCGACTGGGAATGAATGTTGCCGTTGTCGTTGTACACCCACCAG
>JAGFJD010000494.1 GCA_024102975.1 Phaeodactylibacter sp.
GGATTATTACACGGCTATCCTGAACTCCGGCGACGGCAGCACAGCTTGGGAAGCTACCTTCAACGGGCTGGCCAACAAGGACGACGAGGCCGGCCGCGTGGAGGTGGACGGCCTGGGCAACATTACCGTATTGGGCAAAAACCAAACGGAAGAGCCAGAGGCGGCTACGTATACTGCGGTGCGGTATGTGAAAAAAAATATCCTGCTGCCGCCCGACGAGGAAGCTGCCTCCACAGCCATTTCCTTTATCGAAAACCGGGGGCAGTTAACAGACAGCTCCGGAACTGCTATAGAGGAAGTGCGCTTTTACAATACCTCCGCCTTCCCGGCCACCTATTTCCAGCACGGCAGGATAAGTTTCGTTACCGCCGCGATAGACGCCGCCGCCGAAACGCCGGACACCCTGCACCGGGTGGACCTGACATTCAAAAACGGGAAGAACGACGCCCGCGTATTCGGCATCGGCCGGCGCCAGGCCTACCACAACTACTACCTGGGCCACATCCCGGAGGGCCGGGCCCGGGTGGGCCTGTACGAACGGGCGGTGCAGACGGACATTTACAACAAAATTGATTTGGTGGCCTACTCCAACAATGCCGGGGTGAAGTACTACTTCGTCGTCAAGCCCGGAGGGAACCCGGAAGACATCCAGCTCAAGTTCGACGGGCAGAGCGGCCTGGCGGCTACGGAAGTTGGAGGGGTGGAGGTAGAAACCTCGGCAGGGGCATTTGAGCTGCCGCCTCCGGAGGCCTACCAGGTGAGCGCTGAAGGAGAGAGAGTGGAAGTGGAGTGGGAGCCGGAATATGAGATTGAGGGGGATTCGATCGTGCATTTCGGAGGGATAGGCGAGTATGACGAGGAGGAGCATTTGGTGATTGAGGTAGGGAAGCCGGAGAAGCCAATTATCGATGCTGAGGACGATTGGGTGACCCATTTTGGAGGAGGCCAAGGTTTTGTGGAAGATCTCTATTCACTGGATGTCGACGAGTCTGAAAACCTCTACGTGACAGGGTTTACATCGAACTTAAATTTCCCTTTGGTGGATGGAAGTTTAATCGTCACTGCGGGAAACCTGGGCTTTGTGGATGGGTTAATAGCAAAATTTAATAGCGCAGCGGTCTTGCAATACCTGACTTTCTTCGGCGGCGCTCATGATGAACTTTCCAGGGATATAACCATTACGGGCGAGAAGGCCATTGCTGTAGGAGATACCCGGTCAAACAACTTTCCTGTTACTTCCGGTTCAGGAGACGCCAATGGAATTGACGGTTTCATCGTATCTCTTAACCCGGATGACGGCGAATTGGCAGATGCTGTTATTATTGGCGGCGCCAATGATGATTTTTTCAGAAGCATCGATTATCACTCAGGCAGGACATTAATAGTTGGCAATAGCCGAAGCACGGATTTTCCTACTGAAAACTTGGGCGGTGCGTACAATCAAAGCTCAAACCTAAGTGTAGACCTTCCCGGAGGCGATGACAGAGATGCCGTAATCCTCCAGATAGAAGACGCAACGCTAAACGTAACCTGGTCTACCTACTTTGGCGGAAGAAAAATGGAAATAGCTGATGATATTGTGATTGACGAAAGCAACGGCCATTTTTATATTGCTGGGGTAGTGTATTAAATCCGTTGATCCATTCAGCGGACCCCGGCAAAAGCCGGGGCAGGCTCTGGAGGGCCGCTCTCCATTTACACCGAAAGTTCAACGGATTTAATACACCACCCTTCCTGGAAAACCCCTCAATTCCTTAAAATATATGAACATGAAAAATGTTTTTCTCCTATTTCTTTTCATAGCTTTCTTTGTTTCTAACTTTTCTCTCCAAGCTCAGCGCATCTGGTCCGCTGAAATATTTAAAGAAGTAGTTGATCAAAATGTAAGGGTCGAAGTGAAGATATACAGAGCCGGAGACTCCAAATTGAGTATCAAATTCAATTGGGGCGATGGCAATGAGGAAGTCCTGAACCTCTCTTACACAGATTTACACTCTTCCGGTTTTAGGCGCGATACCTATCTAGCTAACCATCTTTATGAAGAGCCTGGCTTTTATGAATTGAGCTGTATAGACAGCTTTTTGGTTGAGAATGTCGTAAATATTGAAGACTCCGGGAATAAAGTGCTTAAACTGAAAGACTCTTTAAATGTATTTCCTGAAGGCCATCCTTTCGCCAGAAATGAAGCTCCTTCTTTTGCAGGGCATCCATTTGGGCATAACATTCAATCTGACAACGGATTAATAAATGTTATTTACTCCTACCATTCCGAAGTCTTTTCCGGCGCTGAAGATTACCGGGAAGAGATTGCCCCGTTCCCGGCAGAAGGATACAGCACGCCTGCCCATACCAATGCTTTTTTTATGGATGAAAATGTAATGGTATGGGACCGGCCCGTCGAGCCGGGCATCTATGCTGTTTGCGTCAAAGTCAGAGAGTTTCGAAGAGGCTATGACAACCCAGAGGATTCTGTCTTTATGAGTACTGCTCACCGCGCCATGATGATAGACATCGACGAATCCATGCTGGTCTCTGCTGCCGCTCCTTTTATAGACGGCATCCTGAGCCTCTTCCCCAACCCCGCCACCCACACCCTCCAACTCCAGCTCAATAGTTTCCAGGCAGAAAAAGCCACTCTCACCATACACAACGCCGCCGGCCAGATGCAATACCGGGAGCAGTTGGAGCTGAGCCCCCAACTTCAGCCACATCAGGTAGACGTCTCCGCCTGGCCGCCGGGCGTGTACTTCCTGAGCCTGCAGGCGGGCGGGCGGCAGGCGGTGCGGCGGTTCGTCAAGACAGGGACAGGATGACGGGATTGCCCGAATGAACAGGATGCGGCCCGCCTGTCGCGCCGGCCAGCGGCAGTATAAAATGGCGGAAAAACCAATTCAAGTGCAAGTACAAGCGCAAGTATCAAGGTCAAACTCAGAGCAGTGCCGTAGATGGCCCAACCTTTTGATATACTCTAAAAAAAACCTAAATTGGAAATCAAAACCATTTAAGGCTCATGGCAGGCTCAACCGGTATAACCATAGCATTGCCCGATGAAGAAGGGCTGGAGATCAGCCTTGCCGGGGTTTGTATTTGATTTAAGCCTCCTTGTAGATTGACCCGTACGCGAAAGCACTATTTTTTCCCTATGTTTGCCCCATGAAGCTGAAAAACGACCTCTTACTGCGCACTGCAAGGGGAGAAGCCGTAGAACGCCCCCCCGTCTGGCTGATGCGCCAGGCCGGCCGCATCCTGCCCCAATACCGGGCGGTGCGCGAAAAACTGTCCGGATTCAAGGAACTGGTGGAAACGCCGGAACTGGCCGCCGAGGTGACCATACAGCCGGTGGACGAACTGGACGTGGACGCCGCCATCATCTTTTCCGACATCCTGGTCATACCGGAAGCCATGGGGCTGGCCTACGAAATGGTGGAAAAGCGGGGGCCGTTATTCCCCGAGACCATCCGCTCAGAGGGCGATATTCAAAAACTGGTTGTTGGAGAAGCCGCTGCCGCCCGCCTGGGTTATGTCTACGGCGCCCTGGAACTGACGCGAAACAACCTGGCCGGCCGCGTGCCCCTCATCGGCTTCTCCGGCGCGCCCTGGACGCTGCTGGCCTATATGGTGGAAGGCAGCGGCAGCAAGACCTTTTCCAGGGCCAAGCGCTTGCTGTACCGGGAGCCGAAGCTGGCCCATCTTCTCCTGGAAAAGATCACCGAAACCATCATTGCCTACCTGAAAGAAAAAGCCCGGCACGGCGCCGATCTCATCCAGCTCTTCGACTCCTGGGCGGGCATACTGAGCCCGGCATCCTACCGGGAGTTCAGCGCGCCATACCTGCAGCAAATTTGCAGCGCCATCACAGAGGTTCCGGTAACCGTTTTCGCCAAGGGCGCCTGGTTTGCCCTCGAAGACATCAGCCGGATGGATTGCCAGGTGATCGGGCTGGACTGGAACGTCAGCCCCGAAGAAGGCCGCCGCCGGGCAGGAGAGGAGAAGGTGCTGCAGGGCAACCTCGACCCCTGTTGCCTGTACGCCGGCCCGGAACAGGTCAGCCGGGCGGCCCGGGAAATGCTGGAAGCTTTTGGGCGCAGGCATATCGCCAACCTCGGCCACGGCGTTTATCCGGACACGCCGCTGGACGGCGTCCGCGCCTTTGTGCAGGCAGTGAAGAACTATCGGTATAAATAATTACCGCCATTTTTGTAAATTAGGGGGGCGCGGCCTTATTTTTGGCATTCGTTAACCAGGCAGGGGCATCCCTGCCGGGGCCTGGTGGCAGCTCCCGCCGGGCGTTTGAATGATAATGCAAAAACGACTTTATGGGTTGGTTTAAACGGCTAAAAGACGGCATTCAGACGGCTACCAGGAATAAAAAGGAAGCTCCGGAAGGGCTCTGGTACAAGTGCAGGGAATGCAAGGAAACCTCCACCGTCAAAGAACTCAAGGAGAATTTCTTTAAATGCCCCCAGTGCAATTATCACGTCCGGATCAACTCCTACGACTACTTCGAGCTGCTCTTCGACGGCAATTACGAAGAGCTGTTCACCAGCCTGGTGTCCAAAGACCGCCTGAATTTCACCGACCTGAAACCGTATACGGAACGCCTCAGGGAAGCCCGGAAGAAAACCGGCCTGACCGACGCCATTACCGTGGCCAAAGGCAAAGTCAACCGCCGGCCTCTGGTCGTTGCCGCCATGGATTTTAAATTTATCGGCGGGTCAATGGGCTCGGTAATGGGCGAGAAGATCGCCATGTCCATCGACCATTGCCTCGAATCGCGCACGCCCCTGATGATCATCTCCAAATCGGGCGGGGCGCGGATGATGGAATCCGCCTTCTCCCTGATGCAGATGGCCAAAACGTCTGCCAAGCTGACTCAGCTGGCAAAGGCCAGGATTCCTTATTTTTCCTTCCTGACCGACCCGACAACCGGCGGGGTGACCGCCTCCTTCGCCATGCTGGGCGACATCAACTTCGCCGAACCCAAGGCCCTGATCGGCTTCGCCGGCCCCCGCGTCATCAGAGAAACCATCAAAAGGGAACTGCCGGATGGCTTCCAGACTTCCGAATTCCTCCTGGAACACGGCTTCCTGGATTTCATCGTCGACCGCAAAGACCTGAAAGAAGCGGTGTCCGACCTGCTCTACTTTTTTGACAATAACTGACCTATGCACAAATTCATCGACCTGGAAAAACTGCCGGAAAGAGAACTCGCCGCCGGCTTCAGCGCCCGCCTTATCCACACCGGCAAGGTGACCATCGCTCACGTGAAAATCCGCAAAGGCAGCCAACTGCCCGCCCACAAACACTTCCACGAGCAGGTGACCAACATCGTCAGCGGCGAGCTGGAAATGACGGTGGGGGGAGAAACGGTGTTGTGCAGGCCCGGCATGTCCGTCACCATCCCCTCCAACGTCCTGCACTCAGCCCGCGCCCTTTCGGATTGTTATGCTGTCGACGTGTTTTGCCCGGAACGGGAGGATTATAAATAATTGAGGTTGAGGTTGAGGTTGAGGTTGAGGTTGAGGATCCTGAAGGCTGGGAGTCTCAGGCAAACCAGGCTTGAGGCATACTTGCCGGAGAATGCCGGGATTGCAGCTGACATCTCTCGCCCTCAGCCTCAGCCTTAACCTCAAACCTCGCATTAACTCAACGATCGATAATCACCTTAAAACCCTTCTCCAACGGGTTCAGTTCCTTTTTCAGCACATCGAAGAACGCCCTGCCGTACTTGAGGTAGTACATCATAAAATTGTCGTGCCGCTCCTGCAGGCCGTTGCCGGGGAAGAGCTTGTCCTTCAGCGTACGCATCTGGTTGATGGCGATGTCGTGGCGCTGCTTCTCCGCCCGCATCAGCTTGCCTTCCAGTTGCTCCATGCTGTTGATCATCTTCTGCCCTTCGGCGGCGGCGGTTTTTACCAGGGTGGGGTCTACTTCTTTTGCCTTTTGTTCGATGCTTTTAACCAGAGCGGCCAGATGGGCTTTTTCGTCAGAAAGGCTAAGCTCGTTCTCCGTATTTTCCCGTACGTATTCCTTGATCAGGGCCTCGACGTCGCCGAAGAGCTGTTCTACTGTCAGTTCGAGCTTTTCCATCCGTTTGGCGTTGCCCTGGTCGATGAAGAGCACCGAGTCGCGGCGGACCAGCATGGGGTAGTTGATGCCGAAATGTTCAAACTGGCGCCTGCGTTCCAGCCAGTAGGCCAGCTCGCCGCCGCCGCCAATATAGGCCAGGTTGGGCAGCACGAGTTCCTGGAAAATGGGGCGCATCACTACGTTGGGGCTGAAGCGCTCGGGATGCTGTTCGATCTCTCCGATCAACGCTGCTTTGCTGAAGGAATAGCCGGTGTTGAGCACCTGATAACGGCCGTCCTCCAGCACGATCCGCTCGCGCTGCCGCAGCTCGGGGCCCAGATAGAAAAAGTTGATCTCCCGGGGGTAGGCCTGCTCCGAAAAGCCCGCCTTTTCCAGTTGCGCCACGGTAGCTTCCACCAGCCCCTTGGACGGCTGCTCCAGGATTTCTTCCCTGATGTAAGGGATGAACAGCTTTTTTAGCCCGGGGTGCGACATGTCGACGATCACCAGCCCGTATTCCTTGAACAGGGCGTTGGCCAGGTGGCGGGCAGTGTCCGCATACCGGCTGTGGCTTTCTACCGATGCGCGGAGCAGTTCATAGAGTTCTTCCGCCCGCTCCGATTCGCCCAGGACCTCCCGGACCTCTTCCAGCACCGGCCCCAGCGTGTCGGTTTTCATCATGCCCACCGGGCCGGATTCCTCGTTCTGCCAGCTGATGGTTTTGCCGAAAAGGTGGAGGTGGTTGACCTCCTCGAAGTCGTGGTCCTCGCCCCCGCTGATGAAAACGGGCACGAAGTGCTGATCCGGGTACTTTTCCCGCAGCTTTTCCGCCAGGTTGATGGTGGAGATGACCTTGTAGATGTAATAAAGCGGGCCGGTGAACAGGCTGGGCTGGTGGGCGGTCACCAGCGTAAACGTGTCATCTTTCAGCAGCGATTCAATATTGTCTTTCACCGCCTGAGTGGTTTCCAGTCCGGCGTATTGCTCCCGGAGCGCTTCCACCAGGGCCTGCCGGTTGGTATGGTCCTTCTTTTTGTCTTCGATCGCCCGGGCGAAGGCTTCCAGGCTGACGTCGTATTTGTAAAAGGGCCTGAGTTCGGGCGCCCCCAGGGTGTAAGCCCGGTCGCGTTTGGAAAGGTAGGGCACTTTGTCGAAGGGTAGTTGGCAGATTTCCATTCTCTGGTTTCGGTTTTTGAACATTTCGGGCAGTTCCAGTCCCACTGAAATTGCCAGGAGATCAGGTTTTATCAGCTAGAAAAGCAACGGATTTTGTTTACCCCGTTGTATGCGGTATATTTAGGGCGCTCCAGCGCATTCTAATATGGCAGCGAAGGCTATCAACGCGCCCTTATGAAATGTTTTGGGAGCGGCCTTGGTTTAATGCAATTCCAAATTTTATTCTCTGAACGAAAGATCAAAACCCGTAATACCTTTGGCTATGCAAACCTACATCCTCGCCCTCGACCAGGGAACCACCAGCTCGCGAGCGATCCTTTTTGACCAGGAAGGGAATGTCAAAGCGGTTGAACAACAGGAGTTTACACAAATATACCCCAGGCCGGGCTGGGTAGAACACGACCCTAAGGAAATCTGGAACACCCAGCTGAAAGTCCTCCAGGCCCTGCTCCGCAAACAGAAAGTTTCCGCGGGGCAGGTGGCGGCCATCGGCATCACTAACCAGCGGGAAACGGCCGTTGTCTGGAACCGGAAAACCGGCGAGCCCATCCACAACGCCATCGTCTGGCAGGACCGCCGCACTGCCCCCATTTGCAACCAACTCAAAGCAGACGGCCACGAGCCCTACATCCGCGAAAATACAGGCCTGTTGGCTGACGCCTACTTTTCCGGCACCAAAGTGAAATGGATGCTCGACAACGTCCCGGGCGCGCGCGAGCAGGCGGAGCGCGGAGAACTGTGTTTTGGCACGGTCGACACCTGGCTGATCTGGAACCTGACCGGCGGCAAAGTACACGTCACCGATTACACCAACGCCTCCCGCACCCTCCTGTACAACATCAAAAAGCTGGAATGGGACGGCTACCTGCTGGATATCCTGGGCATCCCCGCCGGCATGCTGCCCGACGTCCGCCGGTCCAGCGAAGTGTACGGGCACACAACGGAAGCCCTGCTGGGCGGCGCCGTGCCGATTGCCGGCATCGCAGGCGACCAGCAGGCGGCTCTCTTCGGGCAGGCCTGCCACAGCCCCGGCATGGCCAAGAACACCTACGGCACCGGGTGCTTCATGCTCATGACGACGGGAGACGAATTCGTCGCCTCGAACTCGGGCTTGCTCACCACCATCGCCAGCAAGCTGGACGGCACGCCCCAATATGCCCTGGAAGGCAGCGTCTTCATCGCCGGCGCCGCCATCCAGTGGCTGCGCGACGGCCTGAAGATCATCGACGATGCGCCCGATTCGGAGTTCTACGCCATGAAGGTGCCGCATACCGACGGCGTCTACGTCGTGCCCGCCTTTGCCGGCCTCGGCGCTCCGTACTGGGACATGTACGCCCGGGGGGCTATCCTGGGCCTTACCCGGGGCACCACCAAGGCCCACCTCATCCGGGCTACCCTGGAATCCCTGGCTTACCAGACCCGCGACGTGCTGGACGCCATGAAGAAAGACTCCGGCCTGCCGTTGAGAACCCTGCGCGTCGACGGCGGCGCCAGCGCCAACGGCCTGCTCATGCAGTTCCAGGCGGACATCCTGGGTGCCGACGTCGAGCGGCCCCGCATCATCGAGACCACTGCCCTGGGCGCCGCTTATTTGGCCGGCCTGGCCGTCGGCTACTGGAAACCGGAAGATATTACCAATAAATGGCAACTGGATGCTACCTTTGTGCCGGCAATGGAGGAAGAAGAACGGGGCCGCCTGTACAAGGGCTGGCAAAAGGCAGTCAAGCGGGCGATGGATTGGGAGGACGTGGCGCGACCATCCTGATCGCAAGCCAATTCGTGGCGCGATCATCCTGATCGCCGGCCCCACGCACAAAGGCTGGCAAAAGGCAGCCAAGCTGGCGATGGTACGTGGCGCGATCATCCTGATCGCAAGCCCATTCCTGTACAAGGGTTGGCAAAAGGCAGTCAAGCGGGCGATGGATTGGGAGGACGTGGCGCGACCATCCTGATCGCAAGCCAATTCGTGGCGCGATCATCCTGATCGCTGGCCCGTGTTTTTTGAAAAAAATAAAAACAGATTGTCAACAACAACAATAACGGTTAGCGAAGTACTGAATCTGGATCCGGGGCGGGTGCTGTTCGACGTGCGCACCCCGGCGGAGTACGGGAAGGGGCACATCCCCGGCGCGCTCAGCCTTCCTTTGTTTTCCAATGAAGAACGGGCCGAAGTAGGCACGACGTACAAGCAGGCGGACCCCTACAAGGCCTTCCTCCGGGGGCTGGAGTACGTGGGCCCCAAAATGCGAGCCTTCGTTGAAGAGGCCAGGAAAAAAGCGCCTTCCGGCAAGGTGGCAGTCCACTGCTGGCGGGGCGGGCAGCGCAGCAGCAGTATGGGCTGGCTGCTGAACCTGGCGGGCATGGACGTGCAGGTGTTGTCCGGAGGTTACAAAGCCTACCGCAACCACCTGCTGGAGCAGTTCGCGGCCTGCACCCCTCCGCTTATCATTGTGGGCGGCCCAACCGGGTCGGGAAAAACCGGCATTATCCACGCCCTGGAGCAATTGGGCGAGCAGGTGATCGACCTGGAGGGCCTGGCGCACCACAAGGGGTCCGCCTTCGGCGCCCTGGGCGAAGCGCCGCAGCCCTCGGTGGAGCAGTTCGAGAACGACCTCTTTGAAGTGTTCCGCGCCCTGGACCACGGCCGCCGCATCTGGCTGGAAAACGAGAGCCGCCCCATCGGCCGGGTGTATATTCCCGACCCCCTCTGGCAGCAGATGGTCAAAGCGCCCCTTCTGAGCGTTGACATGCCGCTCGAAGTCCGGGTGGAACGCCTGGTCAGCATGTACGCCGGCTTCCCGCCGGAAGATTTGAAGGAGTCTTTTTGCCGCATCCGAAAGCGGCTGGGCGGCCAGCACTTCAATGCCGCTTTAGATGCCCTGGATGCCGGCGATTTTGCCGCTGCCGCCCGCATCGCCCTGGCCTACTACGACAAAGCCTACAACCACCATACCCTCAGCAAGAGGGTTAGTTCCAGGATTTTTGCCATTCCCGTAGAAAATGACGACGCCGGGCAAACTGCCCGCCGCCTGATAGCGTTCGCTGAAGAAAATAATTTTCTTTGACAAATTTCATGGGCCACCCGAAAGCCGGAACAACGGCGAGGCCGCATGAACTCCGAAAAGCCGTGTTTCCGGCTTTCGGGTGGCTTTATGCCATGAAATTTGTCAAAGAATCAAAAACAACGTATGGTTGCCGAATACAAACTGACCCAATACAGCCACGGAGCAGGCTGCGGCTGCAAGATCGCCCCCAAAGTGCTCGATACCATCCTGCAGCACCACGCCGAACAGTTCCATTTCCCGCAACTGCTGGTCGGAAACGACAAGCGGGATGACGCCGCCGTTTTCGACCTGGGCGACGGCACAGCCATCGTCAGCACCACCGACTTTTTCATGCCCATCGTCGACGATCCCGAAGACTTCGGGCGCATCGCCTCGGTCAACGCCATCAGCGACGTCTACGCTATGGGCGGCACGCCCCTGGTAGCCATCGCCATCCTCGGCTGGCCCATCGACAAGATTCCGCCGGAGGTCGCCAACAAGGTGATCGACGGCAGCCGCCGGGCCTGCGCCGAGGCCGGCATCCCCCTGGCCGGCGGCCACAGCATCGACAGCCCGGAGCCCATCTTCGGCCTGGCGGTGACCGGCAGGGTCGACAAGGCCCACCTCAAGCAGAACGGCGGCGCCACCCCCGGCTGCCTCCTCTTCCTCACCAAGCCGATCGGGGTGGGCATCCTCAGCACCGCTCAGAAGAAGGATAAGCTGAAACCCGAACACGCCCACATCGCCCGCGACAGCATGGTGCAGCTCAACAAGGTTGGCGAATCCTTCGGCCGCCTGCCCTACGTGAAGGCCATGACCGACGTCACCGGCTTCGGCCTGCTGGGCCACCTCGCGGAGATGTGCGAGGCCAGCAACGTCAGCGCGGTAGTGGAATTTGACAAAGTGCCTTTCCTCCACCTCGACATCCTGGACCACTACCTGGAAGAAAAGTGCATCCCCGGCGGCACCCACCGCAACTGGGACAGCTACGGCCACAAGATCGCCCCCCTGCCCGACCGCCAGCGCTTCCTGCTCTGCGACCCGCAGACCAGCGGCGGGCTGCTGGTAGCGGTCGAGCCGGAAGAGGAAGGCGCATTCCTGGCGGAAGCCGCCAGGCTGGGGCTGATGCTGGAATCTGTAGGGCATATCAGCTCGTGGCGCGATCATCCTGATCGCAGGCCCAATAATACAGAAGCGCAACTAATCCGGGTAATATAACCTGTGATGCATACTACTGGACATTTTGGCCCCATTTGTGTAAATGTGTAAAAGTATAAACGTGTAAATGGCTGGTAACCCGCGTTCTTTTACACCTTTACACACTTACACTTTTACACCTTTACACACTTACACTTTTACACGCCCCGGCAAGTGTCCAGCAGTGTGCCTGTGATGCGATCATCCTGCCGCCGCAGGCAGAGGCCTGTTCGAGAGTATGATTCATGACGCAGCTATCCTGCCTTGCCCATGCGCGGGACGCTTTTGCCAATCCCGAAAAATTTAACATTGTCGGGTTTGTGAAGTAACGCCTAAAAACTTATCTTGGCATCGTTCTACTCTGATCCAACCATAAAACGCAGCTCTGCCGGCAAGCCTTGCCGGACGTTTCAAATCTTATTCAATTATTCAATTCAATCTCAAAAACTTTCACGCCATGAAGAAAAACCTGGTTTCCCGCTGTACAGCCGCCCGGTATTGTTCGACAACTGCGCTACGGGCATAAGGGCCAGCGGGGTGAACGCCTACGTCTTCAATACCAGCATGGAGGGCGTAAACACCGGCCTGCGCCTGGCGAGCTGCCGGGACAAGAGCCTGCGGATCTGGGGCAACGACATACAGGCCCGCGACATGGGCATCGCCCTGCTGCAGAACAACCCCCGCTTTTGCAGCGTATTTGACAATACCGTCACGCTGGAAACTGTAGGCGCCTTCCAGGATCGGGCGGCCATCGTAGTGGACGAAAACCCCTTCGGCGCCGGCGGGTACAACCGCTACCTGATACGGGACAATACCGCTAATGTTGTCACTGCCGGCACGGGCATCCGGCTGGGTACGGCTTTTCAGTGCAATGCAGAAACGGGGTACGCCTGCTCTATTGCCATTCCCCCTACCGGCGAAGAATCCGGAGAGGAGGATGAACTTCTACAGAAGCTGGCGGATGGCAGCTTCGAATCTCCGAAATTTGAAGAAGCCCTGAAGTGGACGGGGCAGCGCCATTTGTATCACCGCTTGTTGAAAAAAGGAGAAGAAGAACTGGAATCCTGGGAAGAAGATTTTCTGGACGAATATGAAAGCACAACCGTTGGCGAATTTTCGTTGGTGGATACCAGCCTGAATGCCGCTTTTACTCTTGGAGAACACACAACGGCGGCCCTGGATTCTTTGCAAAGCGAAATGGAAAGCAAGCTGGACAGCCTGCACTGGGTGGACTGGCAGTACAATTTTGGCATTGAGGTAGATTCCGTAGCCTTGCTCGCCAAGCATCAGGCGCTGCTGGACAGCTTGGCCGGGCTACACCAGCAAGGGGAGGATCAAATAGAGGCCATTCAACTGTATCAGGAGGATTTTCTGGACGAAGCAGAATTGAGTAACAATGCTATTTCAGCCAGCGAGGTCTTTGAAATTAACGAACAGGAAGTCAACGCTTTATTCCTGGAAACGGTAGCGGTTGGCATAGATTCCTTTACAGAAACTCAAACAACAGATCTCTGGGCCATCGCCAACCAATGCCCCTTATCGGGTGGAGATGCCGTGTTTAAAGCCCGGAGCCTCTACAGCCTTATCGACCCGTTGGTGAAATATGAAGATGAAGAACGGTGTGGTTCCGAGCCCGAGGAGAGGCCGTCCTTTGTTTACCAGCCAGAAGGCGCTTCAAGTTTCCAACTGATTCCTAACCCGGCGAAAGATGAATTGGCTATTCGGTTACATAAACCTTTGGATAAAGGTGAATACTTAGTAATCTACAATTCTCGTGGGCAAGTTCAGCGGGAAGTACCATTGGAAGCAGGAAAATTATATCTCTTGCTTGACACCAGCCCACTCCCTTTGGGTATTTATTACTGCACGGTAAGGGGGCATGGCATAAACCATAGTACACAGAAGTTAATTATTATTCGGTAAATGAAAGGGCGCTTCCATGCATACGGTCTGGAAGTGCCCTTCCTATTCTTGGCCATCAATGAAATACATCACAATAAGGTGCGTATTCTTTTTTCTGACTCTACCCTTGTTTTGCTTAGGGCAAAAGCATGACTATGTTTGGATGTTCGGGTATAATAGTAATGCAACTTTAGAATATCCTGGAATAGAAGGGGTTAGGCTCGATTTCAATGAATCGCCACCAACTGTTGATTATGCACCGGTTGGAGGAAATATAAATGTCAGCAATGCAACCATATCGGATGAGAATGGTAATCTTCTTTTTTATACTAATGGGTGTGCCATATATAAGGCTGATCATGAAATTATGGAAAATGGTAGTGGGCTAAATCCTGGAAACGTTAGCATTGAATGGTGTGGAAAAGATGGTTACGGTTATATAGCAGGCGTACAGAGTTGTCTGGTTTTACCTCATCCAGGTGAAAGCAACAAATATGTTCTATTTCATAAGCACTTATTGCTACAATATGAACCATTTTTTGATGCTATATCTGATTCACTTTTATATACATTAGTTGACATGTCTTTGAGCAATAATGAGGGGGTAGTGATCGAAAAAAACACCCCAATTATTGAAGAGCCATTGACATACGGACAGGTTACTGCTGTTAAGCATGCCAATGGAAAAGATTGGTGGATAATCACTGCCGGGGATCAATCTAATCAATATTTTAAGGTATTGCTTAATGAACTTGGAGTTACTCTTCATGACATACAAAATATCGGAATATCTTCAAGTTTTAATGGTGCTGCAGGAGGGCAGGTTGCTTTTTCCCCAGACGGAAGAAAGTATGCTCGATATAGCTCTCCCGACGGGCTTTTTTTATTTGATTTTGATCGCCAAAGTGGGCAATTAAGTAATTTTCAACACATACCCATTGAAAACGAAGGGATAGCTGATGGCGTTGCTTTTTCGCCGAATTCAAGATTCTTATATGTAAGCGCAGAAGATAGCCTTTTTCAATTTGACATGAAGGTTCCAGATATTATTAACTCCCAAATTTTAATTGGTGTTTTTGACGGTTATGAATCTCCTTTCCCGACAACCTTTTTCAATGCTCAACTTGCCCCTGATTGCAAGATCTACATTAACTCTCTTACTACCGTCGATGTATTACACGTCATCCACAATCCGGACGAGCCCGGCCAAGCCTGCAATTTCGAACAACACGCTGTGCAATTGCCCTTTAACCACTTACGCTCCCTCCCCCACTTCCCCAACTACCGCCTCGGCCCCTTAGTAGAGGGGGAGAACCCGCCGCCTCCCTGCGAGCCTGTAGTTTCCACTGAAGAGGAGGTGCCGCTTTCCCTGCAAAAAGCATATGTTTTTCCCAACCCTGCACCCGGTTATTTCAAGGTGGTATTTGAGGAGGCCCTGCGGCGGCCCGGGCGGGTGGTGTTGTACAACGGGCTGGGGCAGGTGGTGCTGGAGGAAGTGCTGGGGGTGGGGAGCCGCGAATTCCGGCTGGAGGTGGGAGGTGTGCCTTCTGGCTTGTATTTTTACAGTATATTTCGGGAAGGGGAGGTGGTGAAGGGGGGGAAGCTGGTGGTTGCCGGCGGACGGTAAACGGCAGACGGCGGCGGGGCGTAAGCAATAAGGATAAACCCTGAACAATTGAGTAGGCTAATTTTCCAGAGACGTTTTCAACCTGCCGGGTTTCGGTTGAGTTCTGTTTTTGCTAACCCGGCAGCGTTTGTCAGAGATGTCGATGTAGGAACGGCAGCCCTGCTGGCCCAACATCAGGTCCTACTGGACAGCCTGGCCTACTTTCAGGAGCAGGGAGAAGATCAAATTGAAGCCATTCAACTGTACCGGAAGGATTTTCTGGACGAAGCGGAGTTGAGTAATAATGCCATTTCAGCAAGCGAAGTATTTGAGGTTAACGAACAGGACGTCAATGCCATGTTCCTGGAAACAGTAGCTATTGGCATCGATACCTTTACGGAAACTCAGATAACAGCCTTATGGGAACTCGCCAACCAATGCCCTTTGTCGGGCGGCGATGCCGTGTTCAAAGCCCGGAGTTTGTACAGCCTTATTGACCCTTCAGTAAAATACGAGGATGAAGAGCGTTGTGCTTCCGAGCCGGAGGAGAAGCCGGCGCCTGTTCAGGAAGCAGAGATCGCTGCGAGTTTTCAACTGATCCCAAACCCGGCAAAAGATGAACTAAACGTGAAACTGGCTGCGCCAGTCGAATCCAATACCTGGTTTATAGTACAAGATATGCAAGGCCGGATACATCTCAAAAAAGATTTGAATTCAGGCGGAACAATGTATAATATTGACACAAGCCAGTTTCCATCCGGTATTTATTATTGTACAATAAAGAACCAGGGAACAATTCACAAGTCGGAAAAGTTGATCATTATTC
>JAGFJD010000558.1 GCA_024102975.1 Phaeodactylibacter sp.
GCCTGGCCGACGCCAACCTGGTAACTGCGGCAGGCCTGGCCGCCGGCGCCGGCTCCAATATTTTCTCCGCCACCACGAATGGCGCCGGCCGATACGCTTTTGACAGCCTGCCCGCCATGGCCCAGCTGCGAATCTACGCCGCCGCCCCTGGCTACGAGCCTTTCCAACAGGCCCGGGCCCCCAGCGACGAACTGCCGGACATCCGCCTGCGGCCCACTGCGGAGGCGCTGGAAGCCGCCGCCTGGGAAAGGGCCACGGCCGCCAATACGCCGGAGGCCTTCAGCGAATACCTGGCCGCCTTCCCGGCCGGCATCCACGCCGCCGAGGCCCGGCAAAGGCTGGATGCGTTTGCCTCCGCCCGCGAGCTGGCCGCCTGGCAGGCCGCCCAGCAGGCCAACGCCATCGCGGCCTACCAGGCTTTCCTGCGCGATTATCCCAACGGCGCCTACGCCGCCACTGCCCGCCAGCGGCTTGCCCAACTGCAGGACGAGGCCGCCTGGCAGCAGGCCCGGGCCGCCGGCACGCCGGAAGCCTGCCGGAAATACCTGGAGGAATGGCCGCAGGGAGGGCATGTGGAGGAGGCGAGGAAGTGCGCCGAGCCAGAGCCGGAAATGCCTGCTCCCATCCGGAAATTGACCGGCGACATGGTGCGCGTGCAGGGCGGTCCGTTCACTATGGGCTGCCAGGAGGGGCGCGATACAGATTGTGATGACGACGAAAAGCCTCGGCATGACGTGACGGTTCCCGATTTTTCGATCGGCAGGTATGAGGTTACGCAGGAGCAGTGGCGGGCGGTGATGGGCAGCGACCCGCCGGAGCTTTACAACAAAGGCTGTGATCAGTGCCCGGTGGAACGCGTTTCCTGGAATGACATCAAGGAGTTCCTGCAAAAGCTGAACGCCATGACGGGCCAGCGCTTCCGCCTGCCCACGGAAGCGGAATGGGAGTATGCGGCCCGGGGCGGGCGGCGCAGCCAGGGGTTCCTGTACAGCGGGAGCAATAATATTGACGAGGTGGCCTGGTATGGGGAAAATTACAGACAAGGAAATACTCACGGCGAGCAGCAGACGACCCGGCCGGTGGGCGGGAAAAAAGCGAATGAGCTGGGGTTGTACGATATGAGCGGGAATGTGTGGGAGTGGGTGGAGGATGACTGGCATAATAATTATGAGGGAGCGCCAACCAATGGCAGCGCTTGGGTGGATCGTCCTGACAGGGGCGCTTACCGTGTGTACCGCGGCGGCGGCTGGGTCAACACCGCCGGGTTTTGCCGCGCTGCCCGCCGCGACCTCGACGCGCCGGCGGGCCGCAGCATTGATGTCGGCTTCCGCCTGGCCCTCTAGTTTGGAGGTATGCCACGCCGGCTTTCCTGTGAGCTAGGCGAAGCGCTGCTACGGAGCGCGGCAAGGAGGGGAGGGACGACCCGACGGCAGCGCGGAGAAGCAGCGCTGAGCGGGGTTTGGGGCGCAGCCCCAAAAATTTTTTAAAAAAACCAAAACACTAATTTCTTATGCAGATCAAACTTTTCACAATACCGGTAATGGGCGGAGAAGCCCTGAATGAAGACCTGAACAAGTTTCTCAGGTCGAAAAAGATATTACAGGTGGAACAACAATTGCAGGATGGCCCGGGCGGAGGGGCATGGTGCTTTTGTGTCAAATACATTGAGGACTTTTCTCCTTTTAGCAAAGGCAGGGAAAAGACATATTACAAGAAAGTATTGGATAAGCCGGCATTCCAGCGGTTTTCAGCCATGCGCGAGGTCCGCAAGCGGATAGCAAAGGAGGAAGGCATTCCTGCGTATGCGGTGTTCACAGATGCAGAGCTGGCGGATTTGGCAAAAATAGAGGACCTTACTCCCGGCAAGATAAAAGGCGTTAAGGGCATTGGGGAGAAAAAGCTGGAAAAATATGGATTTCATTTCGCAAACAGCCCGGAAGATGAGAAGAGCTAATTATTTGTTGCCAGGCATAGCCGACCCGGACAACCTGCGTCTGGCCTCTTGGAAGGCAGCGAAGGGCAAGCGGTATGCTCGGGAAGTTTTGGCCTAT
Organism: Phaeodactylibacter sp.; assembly: GCA_024102975.1. Classification (GTDB taxonomy): domain Bacteria; phylum Bacteroidota; class Bacteroidia; order Chitinophagales; family Saprospiraceae; genus JACJXW01. The sequence goes on from JAGFJD010000558.1 coordinate 2,052, forward strand.
CAGGAAGATCTGGAAGAAAACCTGTGGCACCTGCGCGAGCAGATTCAAGAAGGCAAGGTAGAAGTAGGCGATTACCGCTATTTCAAGGTATATGAACCCAAAGAACGGCAGATTTGCGCCAGCGCCTTCGGGGAGCAGGTGCTGCACCATGCGCTGATGAATGTGTGCCATGATTACTTCGAGCGCGCCCAGGTCTATGACAGCTACGCCAGCCGGGTAGGGAAAGGGACATATGCCTGCCTGGCTCGGGCAAAGGATTTTACTCACCGCTATCCCTGGTATTTAAAGCTGGATGTCCGGAAATTTTTTCAAAGCATTCACCATTCGGTGCTTAAAGGGCAACTGGCGCGGCTGTTCAAGGAGCAGCAACTTTTGGAAATATTCTATCAGGTCATCGACAGCTACGAGGCCAGCCCTGATCGCGGCCTGCCTATCGGCAACCTCACCAGCCAGTATTTTGCCAATCACTACCTGTGCGGCCTGGATCATTTCATCAAGGAACAGTTGGGTTTTAAGGCATATGTGCGGTATATGGACGACATGGTGTTGTGGGCGCCCGAAAAAGCGGTGTTGAAAGAGGCCCACGTTGCGATTGCCGATCATGTGGAAAACAAACTGCGCTGCGAGCTCAAGCCGGAGAGCCTGAACCGCAGCAAACGCGGGCTGCCTTTTTTAGGCTATCGCATTTTCCCGCACCACGTCCGCCTTTTGCAAAAAAGCAAGGTGCGTTTTATTCGAAAAATATCTAAAGTCGAGGCTCATTACCAGTCTGGCGAGTGGAGCGAAATAGCCTGTCAGCGCCGGGTTTTGCCTCTCATTGCATTTACTGTCCACGCAGACGCAAAAATATTCCGAAAAGACGTACTTTTGAGTTTACAAGGCCAACCATCGTAGGGCGCTAACCGTGTGAACCGCGGCGGCGGCTGGAACAACACCGCCAGGAATTGCCGCGCTGCCAACCGCAACAACGACACGCCGGCGAACCGCAACAATGATGTCGGCTTCCGCCTGGCCCTCTAGCTCACAGGAAAGCCGGATGGCTACCGATGAACAGATGGTTGTCCTGTCCCTGCTCCGGCGGGGCGAAAAGGCGGCCTCAAGCCGCATAGGGCGGTAGTATTGGTAATGTCTGCGTACATGAAGGTTCTGCCGCCCTCTCTTGCTTTACTGCCGCCCGCCTTGCTCGTTACGACCGCAGATCGGTCAGCTCCTTATCGTAATGATGCATTGATTTTCTTTTCCTCACTTTTAAATAGTAATAGCTTTGCTCGTTACGATGCCGCAATAAGCGGCACAGGCTGTAACGTCGTACACGGCCCAAAGTACAGGGCTCCTGCCCTGTTGCAGGCAAGTTATGAAGGCTGAGGGCAGGAGCCCTCGGCCGAAGCCCGCGTACGAGCAGCCTCCTTCGCCTTACAGGCTCCGGCGGCCGGGGCAGCTACCTATCCCTGCTCATCGGATCATCAAAAACCGGGTTTGCCCGAAAGCCTTTCACAGCATCCTGGAATTTATCCCAGTCCTCTTCGCGCTCATGAGGGCATTGCTCGCTGAAGAATGCGCCCTCCTTAAAGCCATAGATTAGATAGGCGTAGGGGTTGGCCCGAAAAAAGTTGCGGTTGAAGAATTGTGCATACGTCTCCAGGAACAGGTGCAGGAAACTGATAAAGGCGATGATGCAGGAACGCATCTCTTCCCGGGAAAATTCCGCTTCAACAGGCTGCTGGTAGGCATCAGGTTCTTTGCCGGCCAAAGGCGGCCGGTAAAAAGTAAAGTACGGCATGTTGCCCTTAATGTCGGCAAGGGAAAGCGCATAGGGATAAGCCTGCCCTTGCTTTTCCACTGACAGCCGGAAATCATAAGCGAAGGAACATTTGTAATCATCGTAGGCATTGGAGGGGCCGAATAGCGTGTAGAGGGCCGTGTACATCCGGGGAAGGTCGAATTTGTATTTGCTGTAAACATAGTGGTCCAGGCCTATCAGGAATTCCCAATCCTCAAAAATGGGGGCGAAGGCCCGGTGCGTTTCAAACCATTCCCGGTCGCTCAGCTTCGTAAAAACAACAGTGATGTCTTTGGAAATGTGCCGGTTGACGTTATAACGAAAACTACCGGGTTGACACAGGAGGAGATTGAGCAGTTGTAGAGAAAGCGGCGGTTATTGGAATTGCTCAACCTTGCCGGGTTTCGGCCTGGCTCGGAAATGGGAACAACCCGGCAGCGCCTGCCTACCTGTCGGCCATGCTGGCACAGCAGGCGGGCCTGGCAGTAGGGGCGGCTTGCTTCACAGCGGTGTACATATCCTGATAATCTTGTTAATCCTGTCTATAAATACTTATTGCATAACCCCCCGGCGGGTTTTGTCGTCGACAAAACCCGCCGGGCGTCAGTATAAATTTACGCACCACTTAAAAGTGGTACGTCCGGTTAATGCTGGCCGACTTCCAGCTCCATCTCTACCTTGTCTCCACCTTTCTCCACCACCACCTTGTATTTGCCCTTGTAAATGTAAACCTTCCCGTCGCCCGCCGCCTTGACGTTCGCCGGCTTCTCCTCCTCTTTTCTGTCCTTATTCAATAATTTATTATACTCAGCCAGGTTTTTCTCACTAATCGTAAGGTCATAAGAAAAATAATTCAGCCCCTTCGTGCAATCCGCCTCGAAAGTGCGCAGCAGCAGATTCTCGCCGGCGAAGATGGACACCTTTGCCTTGCCGGGGCTGTTGGCATAGATGGGCAGCCGGGCCTCCGGCGGGTCCGGTTTCCACCAGGAATCCGTGTCGCCCCAACGGGAGCTATAGGGAGTGGGGGAGGGGGAGAAGGGGTGGAGGGCTTTCGCCAGCACTTCATCGGTGAGCTGTTGCAGCTCTTTAACGCTCGCGATGTAGATGGACCGCCCGTGGGTGCCTACCACCAGGTCGTGGGCAGTGGGGTGGATGACGAGGTCGTGGACGGGCACGGCGGGCAGTTGGTTGTTCAGTTGCATGAAGCTGGCGCCCCGGTCGAGGGAGACGTAGAGGGCGTGGTCGGTGCCGGCGTAGAGCAGGCTGGGGTTTTCCGGGTCTTCCCGGACGACGTTGACGGGTTCCAGGGGCAGATCCGTGCCGATGGCCTTCCAGCTCTGGCCGTAGTCTTCGGAAACGAAGAGGTAGGGCGCAAAGTCATCCCAGCGGTAGCCATTGAGCGCCACGTACACGCGCCCCTTCTCGTGGGCGGAGGCCTGTACGCGGCTCACCCAGAGGTTTTCCGGCAGGCCGGCGCTGATGTCCTGCCAGCTGAAGCCGCCGTCGCGGCTGACATGGAGCAGGCCGTCGTCGGAGCCGGCATAGAGCAGGCCGAACTGCAGGGGCGACTCGTGGATGCTGCTGAGGGTGCCGAAGGGCACGTCGCCCTTCCGGCCGCCCCGGGTCAGGTCGCCGGAGATTTCATCGAAGTCCTTGCCCTGGTTGAGGGAGCGGAGCAGCTTGTTGGCGCCCATATAAAGGATGTCGGGGTTGTGGGCCGACAGGTGGATGGGCGTTTGCCAGTTCCAGCGGTAGGGGCGCTCGCCGAGCTCGGGCTTGGGGGTGATGTATTCCCGTTTCCCGGTGTGGGTATTGATGCGGTAGTAGTTGCCGAACTGGTAGCCGGTGTATACGGTCTCGTTGTCGCGGGGGTCGACGGCCACCTGCATGCCGTCGCCGCCCTGGATGGAGCGGTAAGGATACTGGCCGGTATCGTGCCAGTTGACGCTGGCCTTGTAGTCGCTGGGGCCCATCCACACGCCGTTGTCCTGCAGGCCGCCGTAGACGCGGTAGGGCCTGGCCGTATCAACTGCTACAGCGTAGAACTGCCCCACGGCAGGCGTATTGCATTTGATCCAGGTTTCGCCCTCGTCGTAGGAAATGTTGACGCCGCCGTCGTTGCCCAGGATGAGGTGGCCGGGCCGGTTGGGGTTAACCCACAGGGCGTGGTGGTCGGCGTGGACGTTGTCGCCGTTGATGCTTTTCCAGGTTTTGCCGCCGTCGCCGGAGCGCAGGACGGGTACGCCCATAGTAAACAGCTTGTTGGCGTCGTATGGTGCTGCGCGGATTTGTCCGAAGTAGTAGCCGTAGGTGTTGTATACCCGTTCGATGATCTGTCCGTGGGTTTTTTCCCAGGGGCCGCCGTCGGTACTGCGGTACACTTCCAGGCCGTAAACGGGAGCATCGACCAGCAGGGAGTTGGCGTCTTCGACGTACTCCACCAGAGCGCCGGGCCAGATTTCTCCGCTTTCCACCATTTTGCGGACTTTGGCAACGTCGTAGCGTTCCGGGAAATCGTAGCGTTTGAGGTAGTCTTTGATCAGGTAAGCTTCCAGTTTGAGGAAATCTTCCTTGCTCATATTGCGCAGCTCGTCTTTTTCCAGTTGATCTTCTTCTTCCTCTTTGTCGTAGCGCTCGTAGTTGTCGATGGCGGCGTACAGGATGGTTTTGCCGTCCTGCCTGGCCATATCCAGCCCGATGCGGCCGGCGTGTTCGCCGGCGGGGAAGCCGCGTTGGCTGATGTTCGCCCACGTTTTGCCGCCGTCGGTGCTTTTATAGATGCCGGAGCCTTTGCCGGACTCCACGAAGTTCCAGGCGCGGCGCTCGCGTTCCCAGGTGGCGGCGTAGAGGGTGTTGGGGCCGGCGGGGTCTATGATCAGGTCGACGGCGCCGGTATTTTCGTTGATGTAGAGCGTTTTTTCCCAGGATTTGCCGCCGTCGGTGGTTTTGAAAATGCCCCGCTCCTCGTTGGGAGAGTAGAGGTGGCCGAGGGCGGCCACCCAGGCAATGTCCGGATTATCAGGGTGCAGGACGATGCGGCCGATGTGGTGGGTTTCGGGCAGGCCGAGGTGTTGCCAGGTTTTGCCGCCGTCGGTGCTCTTGTAGACGCCCACCCCGGCGTAGGAGGAGCGGCTGGAATTCACTTCGCCAGTCCCCACCCAGATGGCATTGCGTTGCCAGTCGACGGCAATATCGCCGATGGTCATTACCATTTCGTTATCGAAGAGCGGTTCAAAAGAGGTGCCGTTGTTCTCTGTCTTCCACAGGCCGCCGGAGGCGTAGGCCACGTAGAAATGGCTGGGGTCGTCGGGCCGGACGTCGAGGTCGGCCACCCGCCCGCTCATGATGGCGGGCCCGACGTTGCGGAACTCGATGGCGTTGGCGATGGAGCGTCCGGCCAGGGCCTGCCGCTGGCTGTAGCTGGCTATGCGTTCGCCTGCCGGGGTGGCTGGGGGCGCGTCGGGTTGGGCGGACAGGGTAGGGGAAAGGAGCAGGAGTGCGAAGGGGAGTAGTAGCCTCATTTTTTGCCTTAAACTTAGGGAATAATGTGTAAAGGTGTATGGGGGGACTGTGTAAATGTGGGGTCAAGCAGGGATGTATTTTGCCATTCTGGAGATGGGCAATTCGGTGGGGGTGAAGAAGGTGGCGGTGCGGTGAGGGGGCTGGGCATGCTACTGGGCATTTTTTGGACACAGAGTACGCCGAGAAGACACAGAGCCGCACAGAGGTTTGATTATCAACGGAAAAAGTTGTGCCCAAAACCATTTTGTCCAGTAGTGTGTGGGCTGGGCTAATGAGCGTGTTTGGAGGTTTTTTCGGAAGGCTTGATTCAAATGATTTTTCAGTATATCAGGTTCTGATGCGTTGAATTTTTCAGATTCGGCTATATTGAGCCAATAATGTCAAAAGGTTAGAGCAATCAATGATGACTATGGGGCTATTTTCTTTTTTTACGGACGAAGAACTGCTCTTGAAGCGGGCAATTGCCGGCTATCCTTCAAAAGCCAGACAGGACTTAAAGAGAAGGCTTCTGGAGCAGCTATTCGTTGGAAACGAAGAATACAAGATAGAAAGCAAGCCAGGCCGGCCGCTCCCCGAGGAAGCTTTCCAGTCGTTTTTAGAAAAGGGCGGGGAAGAAGATTCCGTGCGGAGGCAATCCGTGCGCCTGCGTTTCAAAAAGCATTTCGATCAGGTGCTGGCCGACACTTACCGGGCGGGCGGTGCCGACAACCTAAGGCGGCTGGATAATTACTTGTCGAAGCGCTTTTTAACCGGGGTAAAGAACAAGCGCATCCGAGTAAAAAGGCTAAAAGGTTTTGAAGATGCTTTCTCTGATGCTTTTGTTGCCCTTATCAGGATTCTCGGTTCCGGAGGGTATAAAGGCACAGCCAATCTGGACACCTTGTTTCAGAGCATACTGGATAATTGTTGCCGCCGCCAGGAAGAAAGAGAAAAGGCGTTGCATCACATTCCTGCGCAACCCTGGAAAGGAACGGAGGAGGAATTTCGCGTTGCGGTTTCGGAAGCGGCCTGGCTGAAGATCAAAGGACATTTGAACAACATAGACGAGGCTATGCTGGCAAGGGACCTGGAACTGCTGCGGGAAGAGAACCCCAAATGTTACCAGTTGCTGTGGATGCATGCCGTTCAGGGATTTACTCATGCAGACATTGCGGAACGGACGGATTCCACTGCCGCTGCGGTAAAAGTACGGGCAGGGCGCTGCCGGGAAAAGCTGTCTGCTTTGGCCAATACACTAAAATTAAAAAATGATGACTGAGCGGAAAGACGAAGACTACCTCGAGCGTTTTCTGCGCCAGGAGCTGAGCAAAGAAGAACAGGAAGAACTGAGCCGGCAACTTGAAGAAGATGACGAGCTGGCTCGAACCTATGCCGAAGCTTTAGCCGTGCAGGAAAGCATGCGGAATAAGATAAAACAGGCTGTGCGGGAACAAACAGGTTCGCTGCAACCCGGCCGCGGGAATACTTTGATCTATTATGGCCTGGGTTTCCTGGCGGTGTTATTATTGTCCGCCCTTGTCGTTTTTTTGCGGGGCGGCGGCCCGGAAGTCGAAATAAACAAAGCGGAGGGCGGGGAAGTCATTGCCCGGATCGTGGAACGCGAAAAGGAGAATTTGCCTATTGCGGGGCCAGCCAGTTGGCAGTACCTGTTATATCAAAAGCGGTACGACGAGGCTCTGGCCGTGCTGGACAGCCTCCTTGCAGGCATCGAATCGCCTTGCGAAAACCTCGAGCTCAGGTATTATGCCGGCTTGCTGAACTTATATGCCCGCGGCAACCCCCGAAAAGCGCAGGAACTTCTGGAATGTACGCTGGGGCCTACGGCTGAACAAAGTTTCCGGCCGGACGTCCCACTTCACCTATGTACTTTATATGCCCTTGAAGGAGAACGGGAAAAAGCCCTTGGCATCCTGGAGGAGTATCAAATACCCAGGGACGGCCTGTTACCGCAGGTTGCTGCCTACCTGTTCTGAGGTTAACGGAAGAATATCCCCGAAATAGAGAAGGTTGGCCCAGTTTCGCGGATAGGCATTTTTGTTTCGGTAGTATGATCGTTGGGCATTGGCGAGCGCCTGGTGGGGAGGCAGGCCCTTTTCCGTCAATTCCCCGTAGAATAAAGTCAATACGTCTGCTGTCGCCTGGCTCAGGACGGGGTTGGTGGTGGCAATGATGCGGGTACACCCGGCGTAGTAAAAAGCCCTGGATATGCTCATCACGCCTTCTCCATAGATATAAGCGCCCTCTGCCGTCTGGCAATTGCTTAGGACGGCTAACCGGGCCCTGAGGTTTAAGTTATATATTTCCGGAAGGCTCAGGATTCCGTCGTCATTTTTTGAATCCGGTTGAAACTCCAGGTAAAAGGAGCGGTTGCCCTGGTTTTGGGAGCAACCATGAAGGCTCAGCTGGATCAGGTCAAAATTCCCGGCTTCTTTAATGAAAGCTGTTTTGGAAACCCTCTGAAAAGGAGGAGGAGATTGGGCTGAGAAATACTGCCTGTAGGTGTCTGTAACCTGTGCGTTGAGCGCCGTCAGTTCAAAACCGCCGCAGGAGGCGATGCCTTTATCCGGATTGGGCATATTCGCGATAAAGCCTCCGAAACGAGAGGGCGCAATTGACCTGAGCCGCTCCAGTTTGCGGCTGCCCAGAAAGCTGTTGAAGCTGCTGTGGTAGGCCAGGTCATATTTATCGGCAAAATAGGCCAGTTCGTTATAGGGGCTTTTTTCTTCGGGAGCGTCCGCCAGAAGAGCCCCGAAAGGAACCTGTGCCAGTTGCTTATCCGGAATGACGATCAATTGGCTAACTCCGGGCGGCAAATGAGGTTCCAGCATGCTTATTGTGGCCTGGTACAAAGCTTTGGCCCTGTTTGTATAGTAGGCATAACCTTGTTCGCCCCGCAGGCTATTCTGAAAATCGGCAATCAAGTCGAAGAAAGTGGAGTCGATATCAGTGCTTGTTACGATTGCTGTGTTTTTTGTGATCAGCAGCGCAAACAGGCGGCGGTTTCCTATAAGGTAGCTGACTGCTGCGCTCTGGTTATCCAGTACCTGCTGCCGGACTTCCGCGACGGACGGCAGTTCTTCTTTAAGGCGGTTGTGGTAGAAAGCCCTGGCTGCCGGGTCTGGGGTGAGTTTGAGCGTGTCGATAAAACGGGAAAAGCGCTCTTTTGCCAACCGCAGTTTTTTTTCTTTCTCCACGCTTTTATTTTCGATCAGGTCAATTTCAGCGGCGCGGATTTCCTGGCGGTAGGCCAGTTCTCTCTGCAAATAACCAGAGCCCTTGGCATTTTTCTCCAGCTGTTCCAGCCTCCGGTAGATACTCTGTTCTAAAGTAAAGCCTTTGCAGCGTTCCAATATTTCAAATGCAGCCTCCAGATACTCCTGCTTCGGTTCAACAACGTGGAGCCTCCGCGCCGCGTCAAAAGCATCTCCATAATGCTTCAGCCTCGGCTTGATAACCGATTCTAACGAGGCGTCCGTGCTGAGTTCTTTTCTCAGCCCTTCCAGGAAGTCAAAAGCCCGGAGATATGCTTCCAGGCATTGAACCCAGGGGCCGGGATCGTCCGGGTGTTGCTCTGCAAAAAGTTTGAGCAGTTTGGCTTTAACCAGCAAAAAATCAAGATACACTCTTTTGTGTTCGATCAGGAGGCTGCCATCCTGCGCGGTGCCCTTCACCAGCAGGCGGAGGGCCTGCGAGATTTTTGCCAGGCCTTCTTCCCAATTGCCTTCGTATACATCGGCATGTGCAAGATGCCGGATCAATATCGCCTGAAAGTAAGGATACATCTCATCTTCCGGGTTCAGGAATGCCTCGGTTTGCCGGATGTAATGGCGTATGCTGTCTGCGCTTGCCGGGCCGGGCATCCTGGTGTACATATAAGCGATATTGAGCGATGTGTACAATTGATAGTCCACAAAATCAGCCTGTTCAAAAGTGCTGTCCACAAGGAACTGGTTGTTCTTGTACAGGCGAAGGCTTTTTTCCCAGTAGGCCCGGGCCCCGGCTATTTGGGCCCTGACCTCCAGGCTGTCGCCAAAGATGCTGTAGGTGTGCGCCAGGTTATTGTAAACCCATGCCTGGTTTACAGAGTCCATGTAATGGAGTTTCGGGATATTGCTGTAGATGCAAAGGGCTTTTTGATGGGCCGCAATAGCTTCGGCGGGCTCTCCGCTTATCTGCAATGCATAACCAATATTGGCATATCCGTTGGCTACTTCCCCCTGCAGGCCCAGTTTTTCATATAGCCTGATGGCAGCTTTGGTATAAGCCAGGCCATTGTCCCTTTCGTGCAGTTCGGTATATACCAGGGAAGCTCTGTTGAACAGCGCGCCCTGAATTACCCACATACAGGTGTCCTGCCAATTTTCCTGTTCTTGCTCTGACAGGTCTATTGCCAGGCGAAGGTAATGGCGGGATTCAGCAGGCCTGCCATTATTGTGAAGCCAGTCTGCTTTGGAAAAGAGCAGGACAAAATGCGAATATTCGAACGTATGGTCGTTTTCGGCAAGGTATTGCAGTACCGAATCCATAAGGAGAATGGTATCTGCGCTCACTTCTCCTACTTTGTTGCCCTTGTTTTTCCGGGCAATATACTGCATCAACGGTTGTTTATCCGCAATGGCTTCCGGCAACTGTATGTCGTATTCACAATCGAAACTGTCCAGGCTGCGGAAAGCGCCTGCTTCACATGGAGGCGCTGAACCGGCAGATACAGGCGCCTCTTGTAACCTGGCATCCGGACAGGCGTAAAGCAGAATGGCCAGCAATGCAAAATGTAAGGGTAACAGGATATTTGTTCTCATAACCGAAAAATAAAAAAAAAATAACGCTTCGCTTGTTTACCATCCTGCCTTCATACCGGAATATATAAATCAGGAGCCTGGAAACAGGGTGTTTTACAGCCCTTTTCTGAGCCCCAAACCCGCCATGGCCATGCGGTTTTTGCCCTGCCTCGCCGCGCTCGCGCGCCCGGGGCCGATTTCCTAATCTAAAAAAACAGTAAATCATGCAAACCCGCAATCTGGCCGGGAAGATGCACCGCATCTTCCGGACGGGCATCCTGTGCCTTGCCTTATCCATTCCTTACTGCCACTCTGCTTCGACACAGGGGGAGGACCCGCCCCCGCCGCCCCCGCCGCCGATCGTGACGGAGGATATCGTCGACCGCTAATCGAATACAGGATGGCTGCCGGAAGCCGGCCCTACGGAGCATCCAACGTGCCGATCTTTTCCAGCAGCCATTCCTTCAGGTAAACAGGCTCTTTTTCCGCAATCAATTGTTTCAATGCTTCCTGGTATTTGGGGCCTGTTTTCCGGGCGGTTTTAAAATCGACCAGCTGTTCTGCCACGACAATGAAATTAAGGTACCGTTCTTTTTTCTCATTCGCCCACCTGACGTCGTTTTTCAGGTAGTAGTAGAATTGTTTGCAGCAGGACAGCAGGGTGTCTTCATAGGTGTCGTCGGCAATAAAAAACTGATACAGGCACCGGGCCCGTATGGAGAAGCTCCTTATCCTGAAATCGGGCGAAGCATAAGGCGCTTGTTGCAGCAACTGGTTGGCTTCCGCATAGCGCCCTTCGTGAAAACGCAGGTATGCCAGGGCAAGCAGAAACGCCTCTTCTTGCACTTCAGGCAGGAGATATTCCTTGTAATCAATGATAAAAGAACTGGCGAACCGGAATTCCCGGAGGGCTGCGGCATTGATGGCAATGTTCAGGAAAGTGGACTTAGAAAGGGTGTTCCCGTGTGTCAATATGCGTTCGTCGAGGCCCAGCAGATACAAGTCGTGCAGCTTTTTTGCCCAGGGTTCCGCCTCTTCGTTGGACCGCCCGATGACGTAATTGATCAGATGAAGATAGGCCGACAATTTTTCGATCGGCCCCAACTCCTTCAGGTTGGCCTGTAAAAGTTGCTTTGCCTTCTGGTAAACATATCCGTTGGATGTTCCTCCGCTCAGTTTTGCCAGCCAGTAGTGCAACTGGATAATGGAATGGCAGTCGAGCCCCTGGTTTACGGCTTCAAGGCAGGCATCCAGTAAAAATATTGCCGGTTGCTCTTCCAGGAATTTTTTTCTGGACAGCAATTCCGTGCTGTAGCGAAATTTTGCGTAAAGGTAGAGCTGGTCGAGTTCCTCCATTGCCTTGATGATGCTTTCCGGCTGCCGGCCAAGGTCAGCCGGTTTTTCCGGGTGGTGGAAAGCCAGGTGGTTGAGCCAGAGCAAAGCCCAGTGTTTTTCGAGGCTCTCCGGATGCCGCGCTGTTTGCTGAAGCGCTTTCTTTGCCGCTTTTTCAAAATGGGAATAAGCGCCGGGCCGGCGGCTGAGCAGGCCGGCCAGTTGTTGCTCCCGCAGGGCAGAGCGGCTCTTCAGCTCGTCGTGGGCCAGAAACGCTTCGGCCAGGCCCTTCAGCTTATACATCAGGTCGTTGGCCTTGCTCTCCCGGTATGCCTGCTTTTTTCCGTACGCTGCTGCGAAGGCCTTTTCTTTGCTCAGCTTGGGGCTGTCCAGCCCGGGCCGGAACCGGGACAGGTAGCCAAAAAGCCGCAATACGGCCGGGCTGCGGTTGAAATAGGGCGACTGCAGAAAAAGGGAGAAATGCTTCCATTCTTCCTCCGAAAAAGTTTTCAGCAGGCTGATCATTGAACTTTTAACCATCTTTCCGTCGATTGTTTTTGTACTGTTTTCCGCTGTAAATGATGAAGTTAAGGAAATTATTGCTGGCCAAATTAATAAAAAATTGTCGAAAACCACATGGAGCTTGATTTGACTAAGCCGGCGATACCGTCCAACTTGGCGGCAAAAGCTGAAGCAAATTTTTTAATCAAAAGCGTTTATGCCATGTTAAAAGTATTCTTATTTTCCCTCACGGCTTTGTTTTCTTTATTGGCTGTTGAGGCCTGCGCGCAGCAAACCTCCGGCGCGCTGTCCCTCGCCAATGGCTGGGGCAAGTTCTATATCGGCGCCACGGTGGAACCCCTGGCCATTTCTTCCACCGACATCCAGTTTACGTACATCGACGAGTCCCCCTCCGTGGACCCGCTGGTGGCGGATGTCAGCCTCAACTCCGGCAAGATCGCCTACGGCCTGAACGTCGGCATGGAATTCAGTTATCCCAGCGGCATCACCTGGAGCTTCGACGGCACTTTTACGACCAACGCCGGCAACAACCTCTCGGGCGCTAACCTGGGCCTGGGTTACCGGTTCAAACTCTCCGACCGCTTTTTTGTGATCCCCGTTGCCAATGCAGGCATCGGCAACGGCAATTTCAAGCTGGGAGACATCCAGAACATTTCCACTTACATACAGGTCAACGAGACGCAGTTTTACAGCAAGGAAGTCAACGTAAAGCTTCGGGACCAGTACGGATACGTTGCGCCTGGCCTGAACGTTTTTATCCCGGTCAACAACAAATGGGGCATTCAGTTTGGCGGCAGCTATAAATACGCTTTCAACCGGGGCGAGAAGATCAGTTTCCGGGGATACTCGGACTCGGATGAGAGCGAGCGGGCAAAGGACCAGGAGAAGCTTTCCGAAGACAACGTGCATTTCTATCTCGACGGGCAGCGGATCAGGAGGGAAGCCAAACTTATCGATTTTGGTGGGTTCAAAGGGCAGGCCAGCGTCGTGTTTTTCGTCGGCAGGTAATTTCCAATCACATTTAAAATCAAAAAATCATGCAATACTTTAAGATATTCCTGATCGGGCTGCTTGCCCTTTCAGCCGGCCCTTCTTTTGCGCAACCCTTCGGGCCGAGCCCCTATTCCGAAGTCCGCCCGGAATTGCCGGAACCCGGCAAAGGCGCCGGCCATTACAAAAGAAACTCCAACCGGGCGCACAAGGACGGAGATTTTCGGGAGGCCACCCTGTATGCTTTTTTCTGGCTCGAAGCGGAAGACAGGGACAACAAGAAGCGCAAGGCGCACGAACACCTGAGCGAAGTCCTGCCCCAGGCTTTGTCCAAAAGCGAAGAGGAACTCGGTGGCATGGCCGCCGAGACAGCCGAATTCAGGGGAGAGCCGACGGTCAGCACCCTGCTCCGGGCCAAGCGAGCCTATCTGGAGTTGATTGAAATCCAAAGCCGGCACGGCAACCTGCCGGCGGAATGGAAGGTAAGAGGCGCTCAGTTCCCCGGCGATTATCAGGCGCGCCTGGAGGCCGTCAACCAGAACCTGGACACGGCCATCGCCCGGGTGGCGGAAGGTTTCTACCAGGAAGCCATGAAACTGTACGAACAGAACCCTTCCCGGAGGGCGGATTTCCTCGAAATTGCCAGGGTGCTCAAACGGTGCCGGAGTTACCTGCCGCGTTACAAAGATGCCGAAAGCCGGTTTGAAGAGGCCAAAGAAAAGGCCACCTTGCGACTGGTTTTTTCGGACATACAGAACAACTCCGGTTACAGGGAGCTGTTCACCACCCAAATGCGGGAGATGGCCTATGAGGATTTGAAGAAGAAGCTCGCGGAAAAACGCCTGGATTTTCTCGAACTGGCCCCGCTCCAACACTCGGAATCGCCCGATAAGTACAACGCCCGGTACGAGCTGGAAATCCTGGCAATAAAGGTGACGAAAAAAGCCGGCGAGCCAAGAGAGGAGAAGCGCGATAAAGGGGTGAAATCAGGAGACAGTGAAGTGAAGATCACCGGCTATTACGTTACGCACAGCAAAGAGGCGGTCGTTCAAATAGAGGCCAAATACCGCATCGTCGACGCAGAAACCAACGAAGTCCTGGCAGCGGATGCCCTGCTCTCCGGGCCGATTGTTGCCTGGAACCACCACTGGTATACCTGCCGGGGCAACTGCGATGCCTTGAAGGACCACGAAAAAAAGAATACGGAAAGAAACAACAAGGACGTGCCCTATCCCGGCGACCTGGAACTGGCGCAACGGGCCGTTCACGATATTTACTTCCACAAGGCTTTGACGGAAAAAATCTTGCCCGTAGCCCTGGCGCACGGGCGGTGACGGCCTGATACAAAAATTGCTTCTCCTGAAATGGGGACATGCAAACAAGCGCTGAAAATGCACCGGAAGTATTCGCAATGCTGATAATGATTGCGAATACTTTTTGCATAAACGCCACTTTAAAGCCGGCGGCGTGGCCTGTAGGCAACGCCGCCGCTGCTTTGGCGCGTTGAGGCGAAGCCGAAAAGAGGGTTTGTCGTTTTATGCTATCGCCCTCTGGTC
>JAGFJD010000566.1 GCA_024102975.1 Phaeodactylibacter sp.
TTCCATAAAGGACCTAGATTTGCCAAAAGCGCAGCAAGGCGTTTCAGTAAATAGCATTAGCCGGAAATCAGCAAATTCGAGTAGGCAAAAATGCCGGAAAAGTGCTTTATTGCTGCAAATGACTTAATCATCAAAGCATGAGCAAAATAAGCTGGCTGGTATTATACGTTTCGTTTGTTGCTATAGGCATCAAGGATTGCAAAAATAAATGGTTGTTTGACACCGGCCATTACCACAAAGCCACCCAGAAACTTCGGGAAAGCTTCCATGCTATGGACAGCATCGCGTTGATTCTCGATGCGGCCGACTGCGAATTGCTGGACTCTCTCGACGGGTATCGTGAAAAATACAGCGAGTTGTGCGGTTTTATGAAGAAATATGACATTGAAACCAAGGAACTGATAACAGTCAGAAATTGTGTAGTAAAAGACGAGGTTATCGATTTAAAGAAGTCGGCCAGGCTCAAATGGTTCGAAGCGGAATTTCAACAATTTGATAGCTTGCTCGCGAATTTTTCAGAGGAGGTCAAAGGCTACAAGTCCGGATTGGAAGCGTGCCTTCGCGAGTACAACAAATGCAAGGAACTGCGGAAGAACAAGGATAACCAGGCGATCCTGGACGCGGCGGAAGCGCTGGCTGATCTGAAAAACGGCCAGGACATACTGATATGGAGGGATAGCGCAAGGATCGTCCAGAAAATTCGTAGGGAATATTTCCGCCTGGCCAGCTCTCCGGGGGCCAGCCAGTTTTATAAAGACCTCTTGCTGGCAATGATATCGGATGTCCAGTTTATTTTGTCTCACCGCCAGGACAACAACCTCTGCAATAACGCTCACATCCGTTGGGCTGAACTGGAAAAGGCCTACATAACCGGCTCTCATTACTGTGAAAGGCATCATCTGGAGGAGGAGAGCCTCAAAAAATGGGAAAGGCGGGCAGATTCTGCCTGGGTCATGCAGCAGGTGCTGGCTTCGAAGGGATGTGCCATTTACCCGCGTGGCTGTATTTGCGAGGAGGCGGCCAATTACGACTCTACTGCTTATATCGATAATGGAACGTGCATCGGCTGCATGGATCCCCTGGCCGTCAATTATTGCCCCTCTGCTAAGAAACAGGAGGACTTTCCCTGCCGTTATGCAGCTTGTACCCAGCGGTGTTATGCAGAAGTTGTCAAAGACGTCAAAGCTGCCTTTCCCAAATTCCGGGAAGGAGTGGACGAGCTGGTGGAGGCGGATTCCTTGTGCATAACCGACCTCTGCGGGTGCATCAACGAATGCGCCGACAACTTTAACCCGGCAGCCAGGATTGCCGCCATCCCGGATACCTGCAAAGGCGAAAAGTGCGGGTGCCTGGACTCTACGTATGTCAACTATGTGTTGCGGGCAGGCAGCAAGTATTACGACCCCACCATCACCGTACACGAGCCGGACTCCTGCCACAACCGCGGATGCACCGCTCCGTGCGCCGTAAACTATGACCCCAGCGCCGTGGTAGACGATACCAGCTGCATCTGCAAGCAAATAACAAAACTGGAACTTGAAAAGGAAGTGATAGAACGCGGCCTGGAAAAAGCAGGGCTGCTATTTTCTCCAGAAAGCCTCGAACTCGAATTTAAAGACAGCCTCGACAAGGCGCTCCTGCGCAGCGGCGAGGTAAAATTCCGGCAGCGCGGGCTCGATTTGGTGGTCGAAACGAAATTCCAGAAAATGCGCATCCAATCCGGAAGCGATTTCGAGGGCATTCCGCTTGGCGAATACCGGTTCCGGGCGGTCAATGAACTGATTGATGCTTTGATGGCTTTCCTGAACAGCCAGTCGGCCGGCTTGTCAGCATCCATGCTGGAAGTGAAAATCGTCGGAGAGGCAGACGCCCACCCCATCCGGGAAGGCGGATTGGCCTTCAACAATGCGCATCGCTCTGTTAACGGAGAGCCATACAAAAAGCTCGGCCCCGGCATTGATGCCGGCCCTGCCCACCTGAGCGACCCCGGTTTTGACCTAAGCCCCGACGCCGGCCCGGTAAACCTGGAGGAAAATCAAAGCTTTCATGATAACTACACCTTAGCTTTCCTGCGCGCCTTCATCGTAAAGCAGAAAATTTTGGACGTCGCCGGGGTCGAGGTGGATGAGAAAAAAATAAGCATAGGCGCCAAAGTGAATGCCAAAAAAGGAGGCGCTTACCGCCGGATTGGCATCTCCATGACCCTGACTGGATTTTATAAGGAAGTGCTACTGGCTCAAAAGGCAGGAGAGGTCAATCAGGAGTTGCTGGATTATGTCTATGCAATAGACTTTTTTGACCGAAATGGGTATCCTGCTCCGGAGCGGCGCTACAGCTCATGCCCGTGTTACGCTACTTCTCCGTCTCCCGTTTCCGAGCCCGAATAAGGCCGGGAAAGTCTCGGCCAATCAGTACTGCAAATACCTCAACGGAAGGAAAGCACAACGCGAACGCGTGCCTGGCACGCCAGCCCAGTAGCTGGCATTGCTCATAAAATCTTCAAGCAGCCCCTTTGCTTCTTTTAGCCCCTTTGAGGCCTTTGCCTTGCGCTCCTCGCTCCACGCCGGAATTCCCGCCAGGCCGAAGTCCAGTATGTCAATGCTGCCCTCTGCCAGGCCGAGGCGTTCCTGCAGATGCTTGCCGAGGTTCATATCGGCAGAATATCCTGTGCCGGCCGCCTGGGCGATTTTTTTTGCCAGCACTTCAGGCAGATGAACATCAGTAGATTGGATGGCCGCAATGGATGCCTGGAGGTATAACAGAAGAAGGTTGAATTCCTCGAAGTGCAGGTAGAGATAAGGTTCGGACTGAACCCTGCCGGCTGTGTTTTTTTCTGTAATCCAGCCCGTATCGAAATGTATGCCCTCGGCAGGCAAACCGGAATAAGACAACGCCTTCAGGATGCCGGCCGGCTGGATCGAATCAATAAAGGAAGCTGCCACAGTATCGAAACTGGCCAAATACGCGACCTGATAGAGTGTTTGAAAACCGGTGAACGCCCCCTTTTTCCTGATCCAGGCTTCATCCAATACGGGATAAAACGGAGCAAAGCCGGCAGTAGCTGCCGCCTCCTGGGCAATAGCCCGAAAGTTGGGTTGCCGGGCGGCGCCCCAGTCCTCGCCCAAAGCTTCATCCAGCCTTCGGTAGGCCAGGGCAGGATCGCGCTCTTTATCGTCCGTAAACCCCAGGCACTTCCTGCCGCGCCATTCCATCACTGCTCTGCGGGGAACCCATCCTGCCGGCTTTTCCGGCGTTTTTCCGATAGCGTAGAATTCATTGCTCACCGAGTCGGCAATGCTTTCGGGGCCAAACAAAAAAACGAAAGAAAACTTTTCGACAGCATCTGCAGAAGGAGCCTCGGGGGATGGCGCCGCAAGTATGTCGGCGTAGTGCCGGACAATACCCAAAACGGGTCCTTTTCCCTCATCCAGGAACCGGGGTTGGGCGCCGGCCCTATTGCCCAACGATAATAAAAACAAAAGGACAATAAAGAGCCAGGGCATAAAACTCCAGGGGATTAAATGCTTCGCCATAGCAGTCTGGGCCATTGCTCAGGGCATATACCTCATCGGGATGAAAGTATACTTGAAATTGGTGCCGGAAGGCTTGCGGAAGTTCTCCGGGTAAGCCATAAAATCTTCGATGGCCTTTTTCTTGTCTCTGACGCTTTCCACCATGCGGCTCTTGCGCAGCTCGCTCCAGGTGGCGATTTCTCCAATGGTAAAGTTGAGGATGCCTCCGCCGTGGTCGGGCAGCGCCAGCCTTTTTTCCAGGTGTTTGCCAAGGTTCATATCCTCTGTATACTTTTCTCCCGAGATGGCCGAAATTTTATCTTCCATTACTTTAGTGATTTTAGTATCCGACGTCGCCTGGGCGGTCGAAATAGCTGCCTGCAGGTAGAAAACGTAGAGATTCAGTTCATCCCAGGTCATGAAAACATGAGGCTCCACCTGCAATTTGCAATTTGCGTTTTTTTCGGCGATCCAGCCTTCGTTGAAATGAGAGCCTTTCGAGGGGAAGCCTGATTTGGGAAGGTTTTTCATAAAAATAGCCCGGTTTTCGGGCACGACGTCTTCCAGCGCCAGTGCTCCCTTGCGCACCTCCTCCAGTACCATCATCCTCCTTACTTCGGATTCAATGCTGCTGGTAAGCTTAGCGATGTAGTTGTTGGACATGCTTCGGCTATCGGCGACTTCTACCTGTACGTACAAGCCTTTGTCAGCGTCTTCCAGCCCCTGCACGAAATCAGTGAGTTGCGTCTTATGTAAGTCGTCATCTGACGAGTTGGTCATGATCTTCAGCGTAATGAAGCGCACTCTGTTTTCGCTGGCCAGGGTGACGAGGTCATGCCGCTGCAGGCCTTCCGGGTTGGAAGGGTGGCCGAACGGATGAGCGCTGGCGTCGCCGATCAACACGACGACCCGCAGTGCCGGGCGGTCTTCGCCGAGGCTCCATTTCGTTTTGGTTATAGCCGCCTTTACGCCGTCAAACATCGCTTCCGGGTGGTCACCTCCTTTTTCTGCCCGGATGGTTGCCAGGGTTCTGGCAACATCGCTGTAGTTGGAGGTTAGCCGCAGGAACTTGCGGGTAACGAATTCGTCGCCGTAATCGCGGTAGCAGGAAATCCCAAAGCGCACTTCCGTGTCTTCCATCTTATTAAGTTGGGCGGAAATGGAATTGACCACTCTCTTGGCGCCTTCGATCTCGTCGGCCATGCTTCCCGTCGCATCGATCAGGAACATAAGGTCGAGCCGCGTCTTTTGGTTAGCGGTAGGCGGTTGGTAGCGTTTGTCGGAGTGGCCGGCATCGGCAGTGCCTCCCAGATAGGCCACCCGGTAGGCCTTCTGGTATTCCCGGCACCGGCCTTTGCTGCGGAGGCTTTTCTCTTCCAGCACCGGCAGCAGCATGTCGTACCGGTCGCTGCTTTTAGCTTCCGGCTCCTGCGCAATGGCATTCCGGTTGGGCTTCTTGTTGGTGTCCCAGTCTTCTTCCCGAACGGCGTCCAGGTTGTCGTAGACCAGCGCCGGCTCCCGGCCGGCCAGGCTGATGAAATCCAGGCAAACCCGGTGGTTCCATTCTACAATGTAGTCCTTGGGCACCCAGCCGGTAGGGCCTTCCGGGCTTTTGCCGACATAGTAAAATCCGTTTCTTTCCGCAGTAGAGGCCCCACGGGGCTTGAAGAGGAACACGAAGGAGAACTTTTCCGCCACGCCGCGAGAGTATGAGCTGGCTGATGGCTCGTTATAAATTTCCGTATTTTTTTTAATGACGCCCTTCACCTGCAGGTTGTCCCTTATGAGGGGTTCCTGAGCCTGAACGGAAACAGCCAGGAATAACACCAGGAGGGCCAGTATTGTGGATGCTGTTTTATTTCTCATATGGTTTTGTTTTAGAACCTATTGTTTTCTTATTACCAGGCGCAGCCCAATGGAAGGATGGCGAGGGTCGAGAATGGGATGGCGCGAAGTGGTCCGGATTGAAAACTGGTCTTCCAGGTACGACCCTCCGCGGGCTACGAACACATAGATGACTTCGTCAATGCTGCCCCGGTAAAATCCTGTTTCAGGCTTGCATAGCTCTTTGGCGTTGCCTACCATGTCGACGGCTTTCGTCCAGCTTTGGTTGGCGAGGTTGCCGCTTTCGTCGACGGGCCGTACCCCCAGCGTATCATTGTCGTAATTGACGGCTTCCCGCCCTTCTTCTATATCGTTTCCCCAGGGGTACCAGTATGAAGAACTGCCTTTAGCCGCAAATTCCCATTCCCTTTCCGTCGGAATGTCGATGATGAGGTTGGGAAACAACTGCCTCATCTTTTCCAGAAAGCCGGCGATCTCTTGACGGGAAAGGTTCGTCGCCGGCATTTTGGCTTCTGCTCCTGCTAGTTTGCGGCCGTTGGCCACCGCCTCGTACTGGCCTCGGGTGAGTTCGTATTTTCCAATGAGGAACATGTTCTCAATGGCCACTGTCTGCTTGGTTTCGTCTTCCACTACCTCGTCCTGAGCGTTTGTCTCCCATCCTTTTTCTCCGGCTTTTACTAAATAGTCGCGGTATTCCCTTGAGGTAATGCCCAGTTTGAAATTGCCAGGGGGCACCAGGACAAAATCAAAAGCCACCGTATTGGAATCGCCCAGCGTAACCACGATGCGTTCGTCCACTAACGCTTCCACGAACTTTTTCTCCTCCCCTGCCGGAGTATAAATCCGGGGCTTTGGCGGAGGAAGGGGTACGGCAACCGCCGTATCCGCAGCAGCCTGCTTCGGGCCTGAGCCAATCGTGCCAACTGTGCCGGAATCGCTCCGGGCGAGATCAACCTGCCCGCCGGGCAACGGCACTTGTTCGATATGCACTGAGCTGTCGAAAATAGCCTCGTCGCGATTATCATGGCCGCTCTCTGTGCTTCTTCTGGTAATATTTGATTTCTCACAATTCGACCGCAACTGCTTAATGGAAGCGATCAGCTTGTTTTTCGCGATGGGCACACTCGACGCCAGCTCTGAATGGGCCACAGAATCTAACAAAATATCCAATTTCCTGATATCAAAATTGCAGCTCGACTTCCAATATTCCGTATATTTCTTGATGAACCCGGAACTGAATTCCTGCAGGGCATCTATCTTCCTGAAAATCGAATCGTAGCCGGCTGAATATCTCTTTTCTTCCGAAGGCTGCAGCTTCCGGGGCCCATCCGCAGGGTTGATTTGTTCGTTGTACTCTTTATGCAGGCTGCGGATTTTTTCTTTAAACGGTTCGGTTTTGTCCGGCAGGTCATATATAGAAACCGCATCCAATCGAGCGGCCAGCAACCGAAATTCGTTCAAAAGAGAGTCAATAGTTCTTTCCTGCCCGGATGACCGCCCCAAGGCAGAAAAGAAAAATATAATGCAGAGAAAATACCATGTTTCCATAACAAAGGTTTATGCGTCAATCCGCCAGGATATCGGCGGGATCGATATTTTCAACGGACCGGGCGGCGCTGCGGCCGGCGATAAAACTGATGATGCTGATGCTGAGGGCAAAGATCAATAAAAGCACCGGGGTAAACTGAAAAATATGGCCTTCCTGTTTGGGTATGTCAAACAATTCATGGCCGGCGCCGCTGTCCAACACAGTTTTTAAAATGTAGAATAATATTATGGAAAGCCCCAAACCGAGCCAGCCGTAGATCAGCGATTGCCAGATAAAAATCTGGTTGATAAAACTTCGCGACAAACCCATGGCCCGCATGATGCCGATCTGGTTGCGCTTGCGTTTAATGGCTTCGTACATCAGCACGACCAGGGAAGCAATGCAGGCCAAACCGCCAATGACGGTAATCAGGATGACAAAGTTGGTGAGTATGGTTTTGATCTTTTTGAAATTTTCGATTACCGATCTGGAAGATGCAAAAATATCATAACCGCTTTGTTCGAATTGCTCAATCAACGGGGCCACATCATCCAACGTGGCCGCATGGACCCTCGAGACCAGATACCGTTCCGTCAATTGGCCGGCCGCTTCATTAGGTTCAAAGATTTCGCTGTAAGCGTCCATCCTGGCGTTTCCCTGTTTTACCTGGCGCAGGCGGTAGAGCGTTTCAAAATCTGCGTAAGACATGCCATTGCTGGTAGTGCCGACAATCCGGAAAGGAACTTCCGCAGCGCCTACTCTGGCTTTGAGTTCAACCGGCAAGCCCTGGCCTGCGATTACCTCTTCCGGCACTACGATCTCGAAACGGCTGTTGTAGGTGTTCAACCATTGCCCTCTGCTCAGCAGGTGCCGTTCCCGGTAATCACCGGTAATCGATGCGGCAAGGGATAAAGAGGTTCCCTGAAAGTCAATTTCAAGAGGGGGCAGTTGCATGATAGCCTGGGGGGTAGAAGCCGAAGAAAGAACATCTTCGATGACGCCGATGCGTTGGCCAGTGATAAGGTTGCCCGTGCCTTTGGCCGCGATGCGGTAAAGAAAGTCGTTTACCGGCCCGGAAGGGAGGCGGTTTATGGACAATCCCATCTGGTTGAGCAGGTCTGTTTTGCTGTTGTCCAGCGGCAAAGTGCTGATGACCAGGCACGAATCTGAAGCCGGAGGAGCGAGCGCTTCTTCCCGGCTGGCCGAGGGAGGAAGTTTGATGCCCATTTGGGGTGCATCGACGCCGTACCCCAGTATCCACTGTTCCAGGTAATTCAAAACGGCCAGCGGGGCGTACATCTTATCCGGCTCTCCCCCGTCGATCGTGCCGATGATCTTAAAATCCAGCGGATAGGCCTCATTGCTCCTTTTGACAACCAGCGTCAGCTCTATTTGGGTGCTGTCATATCCCATTTTCCGAAGGTCTTCTTCGCGGATGATAAGCGACAAAGCGTTGTCTTCCCTCTCGCCGTATTGGCCCTGGAAGCCGTACCGCTTCAGGTCGGGGTCGCCGGGCAGCGTAGAAATCAATTCGCAATATTGCTCGCCGCCCTCGGCATTGATTACCCGCACCGGCCGGGTGCGGTTGGGGATGATCTCGTCGATCCGGGAATTTGCCTTCCAGGTATCGATCATCGAGTGGGTTATGAACAAGGAATCGTTGCCGGTGTCTTTCACAATGATGTCAATCCTTTTAGCCTGCGAGGATTTTTCAATCCAGTTTTTAAAAACGACGACATATCCTTCCCTCAGCGAGGCTAAAATGATCATGGGAAGGCAGATTGCCGCCACCACGACGATGATAAGCAAAGAAGATACAGAGTTGTGTTTGAGATCCTCAGCGCCTAGCCTTCTAGCATATTTATTAATCATAATGGATTGGTTTCACAGGATGCCCAGTATGGTTTCCTGGAGCTTTTCCTGTTTCAGTGCTTTTTCTTTTCCTGCTACCGCCCAGGTAGCGTCGCCTTGCCTGGAGCATTGGCCCACGACCTGCCCGTTTTTTAACACAATGATTTCTTCGGCATGAGCAATAGCCAGTTTAATATCGTGGGTGACGACGACCACGGTGGTCTCTTTTTGGTTGTTCTCCCGGCTGTGCCGTATGGCGTTCTTCAGCGTTTTCATAGCCACGTCTCCGGTATGTTCGTCGAGGTTTCCCGTCGGCTCGTCCGCCAGTACGACGATGGGGTTGTTGGCGAGCGCTCTTACGATGGCCCCTCGCTGGTATTGCCCCTGCGACACGTTGCCCGGCTTGCTGTTCAACACTTTTTCCAGTAGGTCCTGGCCCTTTTCTTCTTTGTATAGTTCTTCTGACAAGGCCAGCACCTTATCCCGGGCAGCCTTCCTGTCGATATCCAGAAAATTCGCTACCACCATCGCATTTTCAAGCACGGTGAGATAAGGAAGCAGTTCTCCTCTCTGGAGGGCAAACCCAATCTGCCGGGCACGGAATAATTCCAGTTCCTGTTGGTTGAGCCACAGTTGCCGAGTGTGTTTTTGCCCGCCGTCTTCCAGCGTTATGATGATCTCGCCCTCATCCTCCTGCCGCAGGAGCCCCAGCAAGCTGAGCAGCGTCGTTTTCCCCGACCCGCTGCGGCCCAGGATAGAGGTGAATTTGCCCCGGTAAATTTTCAAGTCCAACGGGCCTAATTCAAATTCCTTAATCTCTTCCACAGGCCGGCTCTTGCTGTTGAATATTTTGGGAAAGGCGAATTTTTCGCTTTCTTTAAATTTGAACCTCACGCTTTTGAGCTCGTACATCAAAGGTCTGTCCATATGGTATCGTTCTTCCGGAATTAAGTTATAAACTTATCCTTTAAAAAAGAATTCCTGTTTCTGGCAATGCAAAAATAAGAGTTCATGGGGAACGCCGAATACTCATAAATGATGATGTTTGCATAATAATTTATTGCCTAAATTGAAGCCAGGAACGCGTCAGCGCTCGAAACACCGCATTTCTCTACTCAACTTCGATGCTATGAAAAGCAATGCATTATACTGTTTAACCTCCCTGCTGTGGCTGGCCTTTCTTCTGGCTTGCAGCAGCGCGCACGGGCAAAACCTGGTGCCTAACCACAGCTTTGAACACTTTACGGCTTTGCCCGAACAAGACGGCGATTTTTCAAAACTAAAGGACTGGAAGAATCCCAGCGGAGATAACCGGGATACGTACTTGCACGGTACGCCCGATTTCTTCCATTTTTCCGGGAAGGGCAAAGCGCAAATACCCAAAACCAGCATGGGCGTTATTTACCCTGAAGATGGAGAGGGCCTCGCCGGCATCATTACTTACAACGGGCAGGACGAAGATTTGCGGGATTTCCGGGAATACGTAAGCATCCGGCTGCTCCGGCCCTTAGAGCCTGGCCGGGAATACGCGGTCCGTTTTTATTTGTCAAATGGCATCCAAGACCAGTACGGCCAATACGGGACCGACAACATTGGCGTCTTCTTTTCCAGCCATCCGCCTCAGCAAATAGAAAACCAACCAATTAATGAGCAGCCTCAATTAGAAACCCACGAAGCCCTCTACAGCACTACCTGGCGGGAAGTTCGATTTAGCTATATCCCGGATCGCCCCTATCAATATATGACCGTCGGTAATTTTCGCAGCGACGCTCAAACCGCGATCCGGGAAATGGGCCACGCTACCTTTAGTGGCAAATACGCCTATTACTTTTTGGATAATTTCAGCGTCACGGAAATATCTCCTGCGGAAGATTTTCCATCTCCTCCCGCGCCTGAAGAAGAAACCGACGAACTGCTGGCCACGAGCGAACCGGCTGCAGAACCTTACCCAGTGGTTACGGAAAAGGAGCCAGCGACGGTAGCCGTTCCCGATCCTATAATTCCCGATGAAAAGCCCAAGCCGGTTCCTCCGGCTCCGGCCGTTGCTCCGCCAACGCTGGAGGGCAGAGATGAGGCCGGGCGGGAAATCACGGATACCACCAAAGAAGAAACCATCATCCATAAACTGTTGACAAAGGGCACCGTCCGCATCAATATCCATTTTGCCGCCGACTCCTTCAAACTGGTGGGCCTCCATTATCCCGACCTGGATTCTGTATACGCATTCCTGAAAGCTTTCCCCGACAAGAAAATAGAGGTTGGGGGTCATACCAACGGCTTGTGCGATGACGAATTCTGCTTCGAATTATCCCGGAAAAGAGCCAGGGCCGTGGCCGCTTATTTAACCGGCAAAGAAGGCATATTCTCTGATCAGGTAACGACCCGGGGCTATGGCAAAACGCAAAACATCACAACTAATGCTACGCTCGCAGGAAGAAGGAAAAACCAGCGGGTTGAAATAAGGGTGCTTGATCCATGAATTAACGTCAGATGGCGAGCCTTCACTCCAACGAAATGCCGGAACAAAGGCCGGGCTTTTGAAATTTCAAACGCAATAAATGAAAAACACGATATTCTTTTTTTTGTTGATTTCGTCACTCTCTTTGTCCGTGCCCGCCTGTTCTGTTTTTCCCGTCCTGGGCCAGGAGAAAGACCGCCAAACGGCAAAAGAAGAAACGGATTTCTATGGCCGGCCCAAAGTGCCGGCGAAAGAGGTGCCTGTTTATGCGGAGAGCGATGTTCCGCTTCCTCCTGCTTCGGCCATTCCGGAGCAGCCGGGGAGAGATACGGGCAGAGAAGGAACGCCCGGTTTTTACCTGTATCCCGGATTGCAGGAAGAAAATCCCGGCACTGGCCAGGACAAATCTTTTGCCAGCGAGCAAACTAACGAGCTTTTCGGCAAGGAGCGAATTGACCACTTGACTGCGCCTGGCGCCGCCGGCGTTGAGACTGCTTCCCGCCAGCTCCGGGAACCGCCGCCAGGCAGGGCGGCCTCTCCGGAGGAAATGCGGATTCAAAACCGGCTTGCCCGCCTCTATGCCCTCCTGAACAGCGAAAGGAAGAAATACCACGAGGAAATTCATGAAATGCCGGGGCGCCTGGTGAAGACGGAAGCTACTGAGCTCCTTTTGAACATCCATCATTATATGCACAACGCATACCGGTTTGGCGAGGATAGCAAAGGAGTAACCTTTATCGCAGAAACGGTTTTTCCCGCCAACTTGCCGGAGGCGCAGCGAAAGGAAGATGCCGTCAAACTGGCTCGGTCATTTGCCAATGCTCTTATCCGCTATGAAAAAACTTATAGCGTTTCGCTTGGTCAGTTGGATTCCAGAGTACTTGCTGCTCTTTGCGGCCATACCCCGGCATTGCAGGCTGCGGTACAGGACGAGCTGAGCCGGCTGGGCCTGCCGTTTTGGATAGAACAGGCACCGGGCAGGAACACCTCGTTGCGCCTCACCTTGCTGTCGCATGATATTTTTGAAGAACCGTGGAGGCACTGGCAAGCAAAAGAAGAACAATTGAAAAAGGAAATTCACTTGCTGGAAACGCAAATCAAAAAGTAAATCTGTTCGGCTGCTTAGTCTGGCCTTTTGACAATGATTTTCATCTGATCCTAAACCTGACAGATGGAGGGAACTGACCTGGCAGTCCTGAGCCGGAAACTGCTTTCCCCCAGGAAATGGTTGTAGATTATGTCCGGGTATATCAATGAGGCTGCTCCGGAAAGTCCGGCGAGCTGGAATAATGGAATTTTGGAGTTGGAGTCTTGGAGTTTGGAGTTTTGGATTAATGCATACTACCCTGTTCAAAAGGAATATATACATGATGTTTTTTTTATTACTCCAATATTCCAGCATTCCAATACTCCATTCAAGGACTTTCCGGAGTGCCCTCATCAATGAAAGGGTAACGAGTACTCAACCCCGAGAATTTCACCCTCCCCATTTTTATCGCCGCCATTCACAATGAAGGGCGGCCCCGCTTTTCCTCATTTTCAACTACCCCCATTTCCCCAATTCTGCCGATTTTTCCAACGCCCTAATTCCCCGATCTTTGAGCCGGGAACACGCAAAAAGCCGGGCAGGTTTGCCAAACCAGCAGATTTGTGCTATTTTTGAAAAAGTCCTTGCAAAATACCTCGTTCAGGCAAGGCGCTTCCTGATGCGCCGGGCAAACTGATGTTCTGCTACTCTCGAATTTGGCAACGATCAAAATACCTCCCACCTCCAAACAAGCGCTGAGCGGGCTACTTCCTTCCGCCAGGAACAGGGGGGGGGCCGGTTGGCAATACACAACACAGCATATAACCACATAATTGACTTTAAAAGCACTCAATCCATGAAGCCATTTGCTATCTTATCCGTACTGGCGCTAACCTTCGTAAGCAGTTCCAGTTTTAAACCTGCGGATGTCAGGGAGGCAGCCTCCTGCCGGGTTGCCGATGTTTACCCCAGCTTCAGCCAAAGCAATTGCACCACCAGCTCCGGGGGCAATGTCCATACCTTCGAACTGATGGACGGCGGCTCCAAGGTAGGCTATGCCGTATGGATCAGCCGTCAATCCCAGAGGGTAAAAGCCAGGTATTTTGCCTACAAGCAGTCCGGTTCCAATGTCTATTCCCGTTATGAGGTTTGGCGCAGCGGCAAGAAAGTGGTGCTGATGTCCAGCGGCGCTTATGCCTCGACTGGTATCCCGGTAGGCGTGACGGTGGATTACGGAAATATCGTGAACAGGAAATACGATGACAAAATGGATGGGCTGGTGATCGTGTACGCCACCGGAGGCATCGTCGTTTCCAACGCAGAAGATGGCGACCTCTACCTCGATGCCCTGGGCAAGAAAATTGATATAAGGGATGTCCAAAGCAGGACGGAGTTCCTGAACTGGGCCGAGAGCGAAAATGCTACCGTTTTCCAAACCCACCTCCTGGCCTACACGAATGAGCTTAGGTTTCATAAGGACACTAAAGAAAAAGCGCGGAGGAAGTTCCTGGTCCTGGCAAAATCGGGAAGCGGCGAATTGTTCCACATCATTTTTTACACCAAATACCAAAACTATTCCCTGTATGAGGCAGCCGAAGGCATCATGGAATTCCTGCACGGCATGAGGATGGACGTGACGGCTATCGTCAACCTCGATACCGGCATGTACGATATTATGGGTACCGGCGAAGGGGCCAGGGATTGCGAAGGAAATTTTATCTCAGGCACTACGGCAGAACGCGAAAAAATGACCAACCTCCTGGCTTACGAATTCAATTAAATACCTCCTCATGTATCGTACTGTACTGACCCCAGTTATTTTTTTGCTCCTGCCCCTCCTGGCGGGCGGGCACGACTTCATCCGGGAAGCAGAAAAACTGAAAGGCCTGCCCACGGAGCAGTTCCTGGACCGCTACCCTTTCCGGGAGTACATCGAAGTGTGCGATTACGACAATATCCGGGATCTTGAATTCCAGAAAAACTACCTCGACCGGATGGGGCTGGATGGCAGGGCGTTCATCTACCGGCTGTATGAGCAATACGTGGCCCACGCGGAAATGGATTTCGGAAACGTCGAATGCATGAAAAAGCTGCTTTATGCTGGAGAACTGATGTCGAGGTCCAAGCTGTACCTCCACCCCGACAGCGCGCTTGTGTATTCCGCTGCGGGCGACCTGGTGCTTTCCGCCATCGCCGATTCCCTGGAAACCCTGCTGGAAAAAGGAAGGCTCGACAAAAGGGATTTCGGCGTCCAATACATCATCCGCAGGCTGGACGAAAACCAGTACGGGGTCGACGTGCCGCTCCCCAACTGGGAAAAACTCCTGATGCATGCCCGGAACGGCAATTTCGGTTATATCTGGAGAAAAGCTACCGGCACCTATATCCGGGAGTTTTGCCTCTTCCTGGCCGTCGCCATCCCGGGTTTCTGCCTTTTTTTATGGCTGGCCATACGCTTTGCCCGAAAGCATAAGCACCGGAAAGTAAGGATGAGCGCGAAGAAAAAGGATATCGCGGCCCTGTTCCTGCTGAGCTGCAGCCTGTTTTCCTGGACGATCCCCGCCGGCGGGCCGGCAAACTCCATTTCGGAACATTATTGCAATTCTGCCCTTTCCGGCCAGGTGAAAACGTATGAGCTGCGCGAACGGGCGGCGGGCTCGGCCAATAGTTCCCTGTACGGCCATTCGGTGTGGATGGACCTCAGCCTGGATAACATCAAGGCCGCTTACCTGCCCGGCCAATCTCACTTCACCAGGGTTTACGAGCGCTTCAGTTCCTGGAAAGCCGGCAAGGACATCCTGCTCAGTTCCAGCGGCGCCTATGCCGTGCAGGGCTACAAGGATCCTCTGGGTTTTACCATGGACGAAGGGGCGGCCGTCAACAACCACTGGAAGGAAGACATGGACGCCCTCGTAGTGCTCGACGGCCACAGGCTGGAAGTTTATAATAAAGAACAGCGCTTCGTTGCGGACAGCGGCCAGCGCTTTAACCTGGCCGACGGGATGGACAGGGCGGCCTTCGCCAACTGGGGCGAGAATAACGGCCTGACCATTTTCCAGACGCACCTCCTGGCCTACGACGGGCAACTGACGATAACGGAAGAGGGCAGGAATAAAGTGGCCAAGAGAAAATTCCTGGCCCTGGCCAGCGTGTCCGGCAAAGAATACGCCGTGCTTGTTTATGCCAAAGGCAACTACCTGTACGATGCTGCCCGGGACGTTTTCAGCCTGCTGAAGGCTCGCCCCGGCTGCCAGGTCAGGGCCATGGTCAACCTCGACACGGGCGTCCAGGACGTGCTGGAACTGCACCCTGCCCTGCAGGCCTGCAACGGCAATGCGATCAAAGGCTTCGTTGCCTCCAGATACGCCATGAACCTGCTTGCTTTTTACACCCATTAAAACTCCTGTCATGCGCCTTTACCCATTTTCCTTTGTTCTTGCCGCCGGGCTGTTGTTTGCCGGCGGGTTCACTGCGGCTAACGCCCAGGGCGGCTGGATTAAAAATAAAAAAGAATGCAACGAGAAGGTCCTGGAACTCAGAGCTGAAAACAGAAAGCTGAAAGCTGACGTCAGGGAGTTGAAACAACAGCTTGATACTATGAGAGCGGATTATGAGGCCTTGACGCGGCAAGCGAAACAAGAGGAGCCGTTGGACGCAACCGCTGACTTGCCCGTTTCATCCCCTCCTGCCGATACGCCTCCCCCGGCCCACGCCGGCGATAGCGACAGCGTTGCCGCTGCGCCCCCGACAGCTTACGGCCATGCTCCTGCCCCTGTTCCCGCCCCGGAGAAGGCCGATGCGCGCGCCGGCGAACTCCGCAGGCTGAACATGGAGATTCGAAACGAGCTGTCAAAATCCCAGCTCACTTTTGCGGGCAGCTTTACTTTTTCGGGAAACCCGTATGCCGCCTTCGTGGCCGACCTGGCCCGGGAGGATAAGCTGAAGACAAAATTTTACTATAAAAACCGGCGGGGCGAACGGTATTACAGCTTCGACAACGTAGAAAGAGAAAACCCCGGCTATTTCGTTTTTGCCACCAACGGCGGCATGTACAACCCCTATTTCGACCCTCAGGGCCTGCTGGTCCTGGAAGGCAGGACCATAAAAAAGCTGGACGAAAAGAAAAACGGCGGCGGGAATTTTTACATGCAGCCCAATGGCGTATTCCTGGTCGACAGCGCCGGCCAGGCGCAGGTCGTCCGCACGGAAGATTATCCCGCGCAGGCGGCGGCAGCCTGGTACGCTACCCAGTCCGGCCCCATGCTCGTGTACGAAGGGCAGGTCAACGCGGCGTTCACGGAAGGGTCGGATAACCTGCGGATCAGGAGTGGGGTAGGGGTGATGGAAGACGGCAGGGTGGTGTTCGTCCTTTCCCGGCGAGCAGTCAACTTTTACGACTTCGCCCTGATCTTCAAAGAAGTGTTCGAATGCAGGAACGCCTTGTTTCTTGACGGAGAAGTATCCAGGATGTACTGCCCTGGCCTTCGTCTCAACAACCCGAGGATCGGCCGCTACGCTACTATTATCGGAATTGTCCAGGAAAGAGAATAATGCAATTTTCTGTTCACCACTTTGAGATTATAATATGATGAAGGCAAGTTTTTTCGTTTTGGGGGCGCTGTTCCTGCTGGTTTTCAGAACCCCTGCTCAGAACCTGAACGATGGCCTGATCGCCCACTACCTTTTTAACAAGGATGTCCAGGATCACAGCGGCAACAACAACCACGGCGCCATGCGCGGCGGGCTTCAGTTCGACGAAGACCGCTTCGGCAATTTGTGCGGCGCCCTGAATTTCAACGGCACAGATGGATTTGTAGAGGTGCCTACCTCCAGCAGCCTGGAATCCCCTGTCAATCAGTTGACCGTAGCGGTATGGTTCAAACTGGACCCGGGGGCGACCGACCTGAAGTGGCTCACGGCCTGCTGCAAATCCAACATAACGCTGGAGACCCACGACAGCCCGCAGTACCGCATGCAGGCTACCCGGGTGACCCTCTCCGTCAACACCGAATTTACCGAAAACCTGAATGCGGACGTGGATTTCGGCGTCTGGCACCACTACGCCACCGTATATGACGGCTACTCCGTC
The DNA here is from genome assembly GCA_024102975.1 of Phaeodactylibacter sp. Lineage (GTDB taxonomy): Bacteria > Bacteroidota > Bacteroidia > Chitinophagales > Saprospiraceae > JACJXW01. The sequence continues at coordinate 17,311 of JAGFJD010000566.1, forward strand.
AAGGCGTACCTCAACGGGCGGGAGTTTTTCGACTTCTCCTACTTCGGCTCTTTTTCGCCTAACCGCATGCCCCTGGAGATCGGCAGGGATATGCCCGGCGTGATCGAATACTTTGCCGGCAGCATGGACGACCTGCGGATTTACAACCGGGCGCTTACGCCGCGGGAGGTGAAAGCCATTTTTAACGATGATTCCGAACGGACATCTCCCAAACCCTGCGCGCCTGTCACTAAGCCCCCACCGCCCCCTCCTCCCCCTCCTCCCCCGTCTATGCCGCCGGTAGTCACCATTACCGACCCTGCTTCCAGCCCCTTCCAATCCGGCTCTCCCCGTCATGAGCTGAAGGCCGTCATCGAAAATATTTTCAGCGCCAACGACGTGACCTTCCGGGTGAACGGGCAAAACAGCACGGATTTCACCTACAACCGGCGTACCGGGGAATTCCGAAGCACCGTGCCCCTGCCCGCCGGCAAAACGTTCTGCGAAATTATTGCCACCAACAAAGACGGCAAAGACAGCGGCACGGCCATCCTGGAATATGCCCCCCCCGCCGGCAGCCCTCCGGTGATTACAGTCCGTACGCCGGCCGACAACCCGCACCAGGCGCCCCGGAACAGCCAGCAGGTCGTCGCTACCATCACGAACATCCATAGCGGAAAAGATATCGGTTTCCGCCTGAACGGAGCGCCGGCGAGCAACTTCTACTTTGATCCTGCGTCCCAGACGTTTACCGCAGACGTAGCGTTGGTGGGAGGCAATAACATCTTTGAAATTTCCGCTTCCAATAAGGACGGGAACGATCACAAATCGGGCATCATCCGGTACGAAGCTACCCTGTCGCCGCCCCGCATAACGGTCACCCTGCCTACGGCCAACCCGCACGAGGTCGCCCAGCCCAGGCAGCAAATCCAGGCCCGGATCGAAAACATTAAAGACAAGGGCGACATTCAGTTCCGCTTTAACGGCCACCCTTCCACTTCCTTCACCTATAACCCCTCCAATCAAACCTTCGTCACCGACCAGCCTCTGGAAATGGGTTACAATGCGTTTGAGATCACGGCAGCCAATGCCGACGGCCGCGACAGCAAAACCGGCTCGATCATCTACCGCCCCGCCAACGGCATTCCCGTTCCCGACGTGGGCACGGTTACGGTCAAAGAAGAAGTGGAGGTCAGCACCCCAACGGTAAAGCTGATCTGCTACGACCACAAAAAAGAAGACGGTGACATCGTCTCCGTGATCATCAATGGGGAAGTGGTGATCGACAAGCAGGAACTCAAGGCCATCGGCAACGGCGAGATTGTCCTCGAACTGCCGCCGTTCGAACGCAACAAGGAATACATCCTGATTTCCAAAGCCTGGAACCTGGGCAAAATCCCGCCCAATACGATGACGCTGAAGATTTATGACGGAGGGAACCTGCTCAAAACTGTGGTACTGGAATCGGAGATTGGCAAGAGCGAGGCCATCCGGCTGATTTACAGAGGTTAACAGCATGATAAAAGCCATGAAGAGATATATCGTTTGGTTGAGCAGCATTACTGTCCTGGCTATCGCAACGCTGGCCGTTCTGCAATTGCAGATCAGGGATTTGAGTGCCAAACTGAGCACGCAAAGTTCGGAAACCGCTTCCATGCAGCGCAAACTGGAACTGCTGGAGATAAAAGATTCCCTGCTGTTGGATTCTATCCGGCGGCTGAGCGCCAGGTTCCGCCATGAACTGGATAGCAGCCTGCTTGCTGCTGAACCGGAAGCCGGCGGGGAAGCGCCTGCGCAGCCTGCCGCTTATGACGCTCCTCCCGGGCGGAATGCTTCCCCGGCGCCTGCCGGCAGCAAATCCCTGGCAGGAAGCCATATAGCGAGGAAAGGGGTAACCTTAGCCGGCGGCGCCAGTTTTGACATTTTTGAAGTGCATCCGGAAAGAGCGGACGTAGCATTTTATCACCGGGACGGCAACCGGCTGATTGCCAGCATCCAGCGATTGAAAAACCTGCTGCAGCGCCAATCCAGAAAGCTGGTATTTGCCACCAACGGGGGGATGTTTGAGAAAAGCCTGGCGCCGGCCGGCCTGTATGTGGAGGGCGGCACGGAATATTATCCGCTCAACCTGAGCGCCGGCGGGAGCGAGTTTACCAATTTCTACAGCCTCCCGCCCAATGGCGTGTTCTTCATCACCAAAGCCCAAACGGCCGGCATCGTGAAAAAGGAAAATTATCTGAAGGCCAGCTCCGGCGTGGCCTATGCCACCCAATCGGGGCCAATGGTAGTCATTAGTGGCCGGATAAACCCCAGGTTCAAAAAAGGCTCCCCCAGCAAATTCATCCGAAGCGGGGTGGGCGTCCGCAACGACGGCAGCATAGTGTTCGCCATTTCCCGGCATCCGGTCAATTTTTACGACTTTGCCAGGATATTCATGTACTACGGCTGCCAGGATGCCCTCTACCTCGACGGAGGGATTTCGGAAATGTACCTGCCGGCGATCGGCCGCCGCCAAACAGCCAATGAATTTGCCCTGCTGATCGCCGTGACAGAAAAAATGTAAAAGAATGAAGTTTAAAAACACCCTGGCCTTATGCGCAGCTTCTTTGCTGCTGCTGCCTTCCTGCGCTACGCTGTATAAAAAATCAACCCTCTTTCAGGAACAGGAGGAAACAATCAAGACGCTGAGCAGCGACAAAAAAGGGCTGGAAGAGGAAGTCGGGCAGCTCCGGGAAAAACTGGCCCAGGCCGCTAAAGATACAGTGCGGGAGACGGTAGTGCCGCCTGAAATGCTCGTGGAAGATACCATACAGGCAGCGCAGGCCGGTTCCGATTCCATCCTTGCCCCGTCTTTCCTGGATGGCCTGGTGGGCAAAGAAGGCTGGGCAGCCATGAAGCTGACCTACAGGGGGGCCATCTTTGATATCCTGGCAGTCGAAGACGCTACGGACATACAACTGTTCTGGAAGGATGAAAAGGAGATTTTCGGCAACCTGCAGCGGCTGAAAAAGCTGGCCGAAAGAGAAGACAAGCAATTGATCTTTGCGACAAATGCCGGCATGTACAAGCCGGACAGGAGCCCGCAGGGGCTTTATGTGGAAAACGGAGAGGAACTGGCCCCGCTCGACACCATAGAAGAAGCCTTTGGGAATTTCTACCTGCAACCCAACGGTGTTTTCCTCATCGAAAAAGGCGGCGCCAGCCGGGTGGTAACCACGGAAGAATACGAAAACTACCGGGACAGGGTGTTGTTCGCCACCCAATCCGGGCCAATGGCCGTGATCGGTGGCCAAATCAACCCTAAGTTCAACGAACCGTCGCCCAACGTAAACATCAGAAGCGGAGTGGGCGTGGACCCGAAGGGGCGCACCATCTTCCTGATTTCGAACCAAAAGATTAACCTGTATACCTTTGGCAGCATTTTTAAAGAGGTTTTTCAATGCCGGAATGCTCTATACCTGGACGGCGCCATCTCGCTGATGTACCTGCCGGTCCTGGGCCGCCAGGATTTGGGAGGGGATTTCGGGCCCCTGATCGGGATCATGAAGAGCCGGAAAAGATAGTTTATGGCTTCCAATCAAATTCTAAAACCCTGCTTCGCCGCCCTTTTCCTTATCATGGCGTCGTTGTCTTCCGGACAGCCTTATCTGCTTGCGGTCGTCAATACCGATCAGGCCAAGCTTCGGTCTTGCAGCGGGTTGGATTGCCCGGTCATCGGAGTGTTGCGGGCCGGGCAGCAATGCGAAATCCTCCGCACCGAAAGGCTGGAAGAGATCGGCGGCTATGGCATCAACACCTGGGTGGAAGCCCTGGTCAACAATAAAAGCGGATTTGTGTATGGCGCCCTGCTCCGGCTCGTTCCGCAGGAGAGGAATTTGATACGGCTTCAGAAAACGGCTTTTTCAAGCGAGAGCCGGGCCAATGTCCGTACCTGCCCTGACCGGATGTGCGACATACTGTTCCAGCTTCCGGAGGGCAGCTTGTTCCAGGTATTGGGGCAGACGGATTTTACGGACAGGATCGCCGGGCAGGGGGAAGGATATCACTGGTATCTCATCGAGTATCAGGGAAAAACGGGTTTCATTCACGGCAGCGTGCTGGCCTTCAACGAGAATACAGGCAACGCCCTTGCGATCCAGGCGGAAAAAGCAGAGGTCTATAATGTCTGTAGTGAAGAAAGGGAAGCCATCGCGTCCGTCAGCCGGGGCCAGGTTTTTCCGGTCCTCCGGCAAAGCGACGCCAGCGAGTTGATCCGGCCGTACGGGCGATACTACTGGTACCTGATCGACCTGGGCCAGGGGCAGCTGGGCTGGGTGTACGGCGCTTTTACTTCCAAAGCCGGCGCTCCGGTCGATTGCCAGTGCGTGGATTTTGTTAAACATGCCCTCGACGTCAGCGGGCCGACCAGAAATGCCTTCGAATGGCATGAGGTGCTGCTGGGGCAGGTGCAGGTCGACATCGGCGGAGCGCCGGGCTACCTGCGTTATCGGCAGGTCGTTCCTCCGGAGCAGGCAAGAGAAGGCGATATAGCGGTATTCGGCAAAGCCCACCCGGAAGCGCATCCCGACTATGGCCATATCGGCTTTGTCGCCCGGCTGGCAACCAGCCCCGATGGTTATTTGCGCCACGTGGAAATAGAAGGGGGAAACCATCAGGTCCCCATCGAAGATTACTACGTTGACAAACGCTGCAATAACGTGAGCAAAAAATGGTACTCCGTAGATCAAAACGTCAGATTTTACAGGCTTAATTAAACCGGTGTTATGGAAAACACAACACGGCCGACAGGGCATGCCCCGGCCCGGAACCCCCGGAAGAAATGGCTGGCGGGAATTGTTATAACCCTGGCAGCCATTGCTTCAGCATATCTTTTGTATACGTTCACGGCAGGGGGAGCGCCTGCCGCCCCTACCCAAAAAGAAACCGCTGAGAGAAAACAGCCGGGAAAAAAAGCCGTCGCCAGGGTCGGGCAGAAGGGCATTTACCAGGGCCCGGCAACCCTGAATTTCAGCCACCGGGAAAACGCCTATGCCGCTTTCGTTTTCAACAGCGCCAGGCATGAATTTGAATTTTACTATCAGGTTGATGGAGGCGAAAAATACCTGGCGCTGAGCAAGGCGCGGGAAACCGCCGCTGAAAAAGGCGACAGCCTTTTGTTTGCGACCAATGCCGGCATTTTCGACCCGCAATACCGGCCCGTGGGCCTCTTCGTCAGCAACGGCAAGGAAGTGATGCCCCTGAATACGGAAGACGGAGGCGGCAATTTTTTCCTCAAGCCCAACGGGGTGTTTTTCATGAAAAAAAACGGCGAGCTGGGCATTTTAGAATCGGAAGAGTACAAAAAGGAACAGCCTGCGGCGTGGCACGCCACCCAATCCGGCCCGCTGCTCCTTCGGCACGACAGCATACACCCTGCTTTTAAAGAAGGTTCTCCCAACCGCCTGCTGCGCAGCGGCGTCGGCATCATCTCCCCAACCGAGGCCGTCTTCCTGATCTCCGACGGGCCGGTCAACTTCTACGATTTTTCCATGGCCTTCCGGGAGAAGTTCCATTGCCGGGAAGCCCTCTACCTCGACGGCGTTATCTCGCAGGCCTACCTGCCCGGGCTGAAGAGGCCGGAAGAAGGAGAACGGCCTTTCGCCGGGATCATCGGGGTGAAGCGAAAATAGATTTGCACCGCATTCGAATGCCTTAACTATAAAACCAAATACGCCATGAAATCGAATAATTCCATCCTCGCTTTTGTTTTTGCCATTTTATTGTTGGCGATGCCCTCTACAGCTTGGAGCGCTGAATATGGCTGCCCTGAGAGCATGTTTGGAGGTAGTCATTTTGGCTGCAATTTTAAATATCATATTCAGTCCCTGGCAATCTCCAAACCAAACAAGGACAACAGTTCCGTCCTGGTCATAGCGGAACCTCCTCCTCATGCTACGACACAGGCTGTCGGGAACATCCTGAAACAGTATGAGCCCAATTATCATATTGAAACCAAGATGCACAGGATTGGATATGATGGCTGGGTGAAAGACATCCTGGTGGTGCTTCAAAACGACGGCCCTGCCGGCAACGAAGCGCTCCTGGCGAAACTCCACGAATACTTGTTTCATACGACTTACAAAACGGATTATTTGTACCTGGATGAAGGTGTATACCAGCGGGAAGGCATAGCGCTCGACGTTAGTATTTCTGCTGTTGAATTAAAACAGTGGTTCGAAACAGAGGAGCGGTTTTACCCTGTCGGGGGGGGAGACACGCTGGCTATTAATGATATTCTCAACCAGCGCAAACCGGGCGTGTTTTTTAGCGAACAGCCGGGCTTTGTGATCTGGGCGATGCCCGTGCGGGCCGATATTTCCGGCTCGAAAGAGGCGATCCGGCAGTTTACCATCGATTCGGACCTCATTCTGGGCGCGGTCAGCAATGGCAGGAGCATAGCTGTTATCGGCAGGGAGCGGGCCACTTCGATAAGCCACCTCCCGCCTTTGCGCACGGAAACCATTCAGGTGATTGCAGCCGCCGATAAGCGGGAACTGGCGCAGAGCTATGAAAGGAACAGGGCGTTTGCCGGGCATTTGCAAGACGGCAAAGACTGGGCGCCCATTTATTTGAGCCCGGAGCTCATCAACACGGAATTCGGAAGCCTGCTGAACATAACCGACCAACTGCTGAAATCCTGGTCTTCCAATGGGGATGTGGTTTATTATGATTTTCCCTACCCTCCGCCTCCGGAATGGTGTTTTGGCCGCCCCCTGATGGAAATCCTGAAGGCCAACACGCTCACGTTCAACTGGAACACCAGGGGCGCCTTCTACACAAAGGATTTCGGGAACCTGGAATACTTGCTCCTGAACCGCACCGGCGCGCTGCCCATGACCTATATCCCCAACGAAAATGACCTGTTTTCCCAGAATGCCAGGGATGTAGCGCCTTATGAAGAGCAAGGGTACGATTGTTATGCAAAATGGCAGGATCCCAACCTGATCCGGGTGGTGCAATACACCAGCTTGTTTGAAATCTTCAGAAACTTCGAAATCACCGCTGAATCGCCGGTGCAGGCTACCTCTTTCAAAAGCACTGTCATCGAAAATGAAGTGGAACAACTGCTGGAGGATATCGCAGGGCTGGACAAAAAAGACATCGGGGAACTGGCTTACCAGTTCCTGGATAAAAGGACGAATTGCCAGGGCCCCAAAGATTGGTGCGAGAAGGAAATAAAAAAGGAATCAGAGGCCTATGTCCCCGAATTTCAGTCGCACGCCGCTAAAATCAAGGAGTATCTGTCTTTGGTAAAAGAAAATTACGGCGAAAGAGGCTATGAAGTGTTAATTGGCGTGCTTGCCAACCCGGAGTACGCCGACAAATTGGAACTGACGAGCCAGGTGGAAGCAGACAGGGTAAATGCCGTTGTCCGCATCGCCAACAGCATCAGCGGGGAGTTTGGCTTTTTTCTCGATGCCATGGTGGAAAAAGATGCCGTCAGGGATAAATATGTCAAAGGCTTCGAAGGCATAGAAGGCAAATGGATAAAAACCCCCTCGATTGTGCTTTCCTGGAATAAAAGCAACGCAAAACAGGAAGCGCAAACTCCCGGGCGGGGCGGCAACCGGGAAATAAGAATCCTGGTAGGCGGGCACAACCTCACGCATCATGTCCCCGAATTCCGGGTCAGCCCGGCAGTCTCTCCCGGCCAGGTGAGGGTGGACCGGGAAGGGTATACCAATGTGGTGTATATCAACGAAAAAGACATAGGCAAAATCCATGCCTTGACAAAAATAGCCGCCACCAACCCCAGTCAGTTGTCCGATTTGGCCCAGTTTGCCAAACTGGCAAACGAAGCGCTTCCTTATGCCGAAGACCGGCCGCCCAGAAACCGGAATGAAGTCATCCCTGCCCATTATTACCAGGGAGCAAGAGGCCATCGCCCCAAAAAGAAAAAGCACGAGCTCCTGGCTCTGCTGGGATACGATGATGTGGCTCGATTTCAAAGGGCCAACCGCCTGACGGAAACGGGCACTCTCGACAATGCCACCTTGTCCGCTATCGACAAAATGGCGCAACCGCTTTACGAGGAACTGGAGCGAATCGGGATCGAAGGGAGTTCCGTGGAGGAAAAAATCCAGCGGTACCTCGGCCACCTAAACCATTTTTACGGGCTGGAGAAAAAACAGCTTGATGCCGAGGCTTTTCAATTTATGGAACGGGAGAAGGAATTGTTGTCTATCTTGAATCAACAGGAAAGCGGCAACCCGCAGCCTATTACCCTCAACCACCTTCATGCCAGGATCGTGGCGGGCCATAACCGGCAGTTCGCCTTGATTAACCACGTGAGAAATCCTCAAATTCAGGAGATATGGGAATTTGACCGCCGGCAGATTTTGAAGAGGACAAAAGGAACGGAAGCACTGAAAATACTGGAGGATGATATGGTTAAAATGGTGAGGCATGGAAGCCGGCAAAGAGAAAATGTGAAATTTTCCTGGTTCAGTTATTACTCTGGCAAAGATGCCCGGATAACTTGGCATATCGGCGATCAATCCCATTCTTTTGCAAAAAACGAATTGGAGAGCGCCCTGAACGGCCATAACCCGCAGCTTCTGGAAGAGGTGAAACAAATTATCCTTCAATCGTATGGGAACGACAAACAAACCATATTGTTCGTAGTTGACGGCCTTTCCCAGTATCAGCAACTGAGCCATGCCGTAGAAAAAACGCAGCCCAGCGGCAAATCCGAAATCATCGAGGAAGCCATACCCGTTCTCGAGGATGGCCTGTTAGAAGGCGTCAGGATGGTTAATCCACATAAAATTGCCTCTTTGTTGTCCGATGCCATCAACCGGGAAGCAGTTGCCGGCGGCACGCTGCCTCCCGTCCGTATCGGCCTCAGCTCTTCCGACCTGCCGAAAGCCTGGGAAAATGCTTCCAGCATGAAGGTTGTATCCAGCGCCAGGGAAGTGACTTTAGCTTCGAATAAAAAAGTGATAGACGCCAATTTATTGCGTACGCTTAACTCCTATGCCGAAGAAGCAGGCATGAATCTGTACGACGGGAAAGCGGTCACGGAGAGCGAGGGCATAATCGTGATCTCCGGCTTAAAAGGACAACAGCTCCGGTCTTATGTCGAAGAACTTGGCAGAGAGCAAGGCGCGCTGAAAAACAAGTATGTCATCTTACTGTCTTGTTTTGAAATGAGAGATGAAGTGAAGTACAATTCGACGGTGATTCAGCAATTGGACGCAAAAGGAATACTGTTCTTTGACGAAAGGATTTATAATCCGGCGGTAGACCGGGTGATGAAGGAATTTTCCACCCAAGTCAAAGATAACAAGAACCTGGATTTGTACGATTTATTCCAGTCCAGCGTGAAAAAAGCTTTGGAAGAAGCCGAAGCTAAAAAAGCCGATCCCCGGATCATTGAATATCTTCGGGTTCTCAACAAAGGCATCATCCAGTTTTCTTATGAGAATGAACATTTGAGGGTCCGCGTTTCCAACATGGGGTAATTATGAAGAATAAAAAAAACATGCTTGCCCTGGCAGCCAACCCGGAGGATTACGGCATGCTCAGGCTGGATAAAGAGGTCAAAGCGATTAAGGAGGCGCTGCGGCCGTATGGCATCAGGTTTGAACAATTGAACGCGGTGACAAAAGAGGGACTGGCCAACAACCTGCTGGACCACAAGCCTTATATGCTCCATTTTTGCGGCCATGGAGAGGAGCAAGGCATCGTCCTGGTGGATGGGCATGGCTGTGCCGACCTCCTTGGGATAGAAGCTCTTACGGATTTATTAAAGCTGTGCAGGCAGGACTTCGGCCTCTGCGGCGTCGTGTTCAATTCCTGTTTCACGGAATCCTTAGCCGCTTCCGTAGTAAACTATGTGCCGTATGTGGCCGGAATGTCCAAAGAGATCAGCGACGAGGCTGCTATCCTGTTCGCAAAAGGGTTTTATGAAGCCATAGGCGCCGGGTTGCCGCCGGACAGGGCATTTCACTGGGGGCGGAATGCTATTCTCCGGTTTGAGCTCCCCGGGCATTTGACTCCCGTTTTGAGATGCAATGAAGATTTAATGGATACCTGCGCCTCTAAAGAAAAAAGAGCCGTAAGGCTAATCCTGGATGGAGACAAGGCGCTTTTCGAGCAGGAGGGCAAGCTCCGCTTGTTGGTTGAACTGGCCTCCCTTGCTCTGGGGATAGAAAAAGAAGACATTAAAGTCCTGCAGCTTTGGGAAGGCAGCGTGAAAATCCTGCTGGAATTGCCCGAAGGCAGCGCCAATGAACTCCTCTACCTTTTCGGGAAAGCCGGGCTTCGGGAAAAAACGGAACTGTTCAGAAGCTTCGAATTTACCGGCATCGAAATTGTTAAACCCGAAGATATACCCCGGGAAGGGCGCCTGCAGGCCTCCCTTAAAGCACTCGGTGAAATGGCCGCTGAGAATATGCGTTGGGTTTTCGAAGTCTTTCTCCCCCCCCCGCAGCTTGCAGATCCCATGCTGATGCACCTCGGCGACGAGCCGGAAACCGGCAGCGGGAGCAGAGCAATACTAAACCATCCTACTTACGCCGTCAACGTGGGGATGTTGTATGAAAAAACCGGCAGGGCCATTCCCTATGAACACAGCCTTTACGAGGCTTACAATATCTTCTTGCTGGAATATTCTTTTGAAATGGACGCTGCCGATATCGGCCCCGGCCTGATTAACCTGGGTTTTCAGGCGGCTTTCGAAGAAAAGGACGATGTCATCATCGTCGACATGCTGCCGCAAAACCGCTTTTTCACCCGGAATTCCGATGAAAACCACAACGTTGCTGCTGATTTGCGGGTAAACGGCCGGCTGGCGCTTCCGTCAGGTTCGGTTGCTCTTTCCGGAGAAAAGGAAGAACTGATTTCAGGGGGATATGTATTGCTAAGCTCAACGGATCATATAGTGGGAAGAATCCACCTCGATGTTCCTCGCTCGGAAGTAACGGCCAGCGGCATCGGCAGCCATGCCGGCGAGTGGATTTTTCAGAATATGGCCGAAACTTCATTGAAGCATACGTTCACGATGGCGCAGTTGATACTCATCAACAAAACAGCAAAAGAAATAGAGTTAAAAACCAGGATATACGCCACGGCAACCACCTTCGATTCGTTGCCGGAACGCCGGGAGAGCGAATGGGTAAGGCATGTATGCCATCTTCCCAAAACGCAATAACCAATTGCCCTTTCAGGGCATAACCTAATGCCGGGCTTTTTTCACGGGGCGTTGCCCCGTGCTAGGATATAATGGCCCTTCGGGCCGGACGCTGAGGCCTGGCCCAGATTAGTTTTCACATGTGTTAACCCGTGTTCGATATGTAGGTCCCAACCGGCTTTCGGTGTTCGCTATTCGGTATTCGGAAGCATCCCGGAACAGCGAACTGCCGAACGCCGAACTGCCAAAGTTGGGGACTACCAGTCGAACTTGGGTTAACATTTAAACCTGATGCGCATGCCCCCCTCCCCGCTCAATACCGCACCACCCTCGCCGTCCACCAGCCCTCCTCGTTAAAAAACTGCAGCAGGTACAAGCCGGCCGGCAGCCCCCCCAGTTCCCACTGCCGGTCTTGTCGCGTCTCCCCGGAAGCTATTTCTTCGCCCTGCGGCCCAAGCAGCCGCCACTGCACCGGATACCATGCCGGATTTTCGCACTGCAGCCGCAGCTGGCCGGCGGTTGGATTGGGGAAGACTTTGACCCCTTCCGGCAGCGGCTGCTCCGCTCCGGCGCTGGGCTCGATGAACACCGTCCGCCCCACGGCGCGGGTGCATTCGCCCTGGTTGGAAGCGTTGAGGGTGACGTTGTAATTGCCGGGGCCGGGGAAGGTATGCACCGGGTCCTCCTCGTTGCTGGTGGTTCCGTCGCCGAAGTTCCAGGTGTATTCGGTGGCGTTGGCGGACAGGTTCGTGAAAGTGGCGGTAAGCCCGTCGAGGGTAAAGGTAAAGGCCGGCGCCGGGCGTTCCAGCACGGTGACTGCCTGGGGTTGCACCAGCGCCTCCTCTCCGTTTGCCCAGAAGAGGGTGAGTTGAACGTCGTATTGCCCCGGCGTGGCATACACCACTTCAGGGCCGGGTATGTCTGACGTGGCCGGCATCCCTCCCGGAAAACTCCACTCCAGGCTGTCGTAATCGCCAAACGACTGGTTGACGAAATAGACCGTATGGGGCGCGCAGCCGGCGGGCGCATTTTCTACAGAGAAAAGCGGCACCGGCTGTTGAACGATGGTAACCGCGATGACCAGCACGTCGCTCCCGCATTCGTTGGCCGCCGTGAGGCTGACCTCATATTCTCCGGAACTGCTGTAGGCATGGGTGGGGTTGGCCGCCGTGGACGTATTGCCGTCGCCGAAATCCCAGAGGTAGCTGTCGGCACCGGTGGACAGGTTGGTCAACGTGATGGACAGGTTGTCGGCGGACAGGCTGAAGTCGACAGCCGGCGGACCGCCGACCCGCACGGCCTCGCTGATCACCAGCGTGGAAGTGCCGGCGCTGTTGGAGGCGATGAGGGTGACGTCGTATACGCCGGGGGTATTGTAGTTGATGATCGGCGCGCCGTCGGTCGAAGAGGCGGGGTCGCCACCGGTGAAAAACCACTGGTAGGTATTGCCCAGGCCGGTGCTGGTATTGCTGAACACGACGGAGAGGGGGGCACAGCCGGCAGCCGGCATCGGCTCGAAGCTGGCCTCCGGGGCTTCCTGCAGGGCAACCTGAGCGGAGAAAGAGGCTTGCTGGCCACAGGCGCTGCTGGTGGCGGTGAGGGTAACGTTATATATCCCCGGCCCGGAGAAAGTATGGGTAGGCTCGAACTGGCCGCTGTTGGCCCCGTCGCCGAAATCCCAGAGGTAGCTGTCGGCGTTGGAAGACGTATTGTCAAAGCTCACCTCCAGGCCGTCGATGGTGAAGGCAAAAGCTGCCAGCGGACCGGGCGTTACGGAAAGGGTGAGCGGTTCGGTAAAAACCGTGCCGATACAATTGCCGCTGATCTGCAGGCGGTACTGGTTGCCGTCCATGGCGTTGGAGACGGTATTGATGAGCAGAGCCGGCACGTCGGTGGCCCCGTACTGCAGGCCGCTCTGGAGATTGGTGAAGCCGCTGCCTTCGTCCACCTGCCACTGGAAGCTGAGCCCGCTTCCCTGCACCGTTACCGGAAGGGTAAGGGGCTGCCCGGCGCAGCTGCTGGTGTCGCCGGTTTGGGCCAGCAACTGGAAGGGGGCGAATGCCTCGTCGCTTTCGGACAAGCCTTCAAAGGCCAGGGCGGTGCCGTCGTTTCCCGGGGCAGCGTTATTGGTTCCTTCCCCGCAGGCATTGGAATTGAAGCTCAGGCCCGGCTCTCCAGCCAAAACGTTGACTGCCGCCATACTGGCGGGGGCGGTGTGCAGGATGCGGCCGCCACTGCCGCCGCCGCCCGGGCCGAAGCATTGATCCGCATTATTGTTGTTGGCGTAGCCTCCGTCGCCGCCCCCGGCCCTGAGGGCCAACATGTTGCCGCTCCCGGATTCCAGGTCCACGACAATAGTGCCGCCGCCGCCGCCGCCGCCGGCGCCGTCGCCCGCAGCGTTGGCCGCTGCTTCGCCGTTGGCGTCTATGACAAAGCCGTTGCTGATTATTTCAGTTGCGCGGATGATGACGATGCCGCCGCCGTTGCCGCCGTCAGACGCCACATTATTGTTGCCGTGGCCGGCGCCGCCCCCGCCGCCCATGAAGATGCGCTCAGCGGGAATGCCATTGGTTGCCTTGCCCCCCTGCCCGGGGAAACGGCCGTCGCAGCCGAAGAAGCTGGGGTTGTCGTTCTCGCCGCCCTGGCCGCCGGCGTTGACGTTGCCGCCGCCGCCGCCGCCCGAATTGTGGTCGTTGCCGCCGCCGCCGTTGGC
>JAGFJD010000582.1 GCA_024102975.1 Phaeodactylibacter sp.
TGCGACAACTCACCTCCATCATCCGCCTCCTCCTCTCCCTGCTCCTGATCGCTGTATTCATCTGGGCGATCTGGCAGGGGTATTCGTTATTGGTGAAAGAGCAGCGGTCCATCGATCCGGGCACGCAGTCCCTGATCATTATCGTAGCTATTCTGGCGATCAGTTGCACCTATATGCTGGCCTCGGCCCTGCGCAAGGGCGCCGCAGCCATCGCCAGGGGGCGGCTGCAGGAGCGCAAACTGGAAGCCTACCGGGATTTTCTGTCGGCCTGGCCCGTTACCGGAGCGAAAGGCGGGCAGGACCGCTGGGGCCGGGTGAGGCAAAAAATGTCGGAACACCAGGCCACTATTGCCCTGTTGGCTGATGCGGATGTCCTGAGGGCGTGGAACCGATTGCGAATCGATTTGCAAGAGGGCGCAACGGCCCAGGAAGCCTTCGAAGAGCTCGTATACGCTATGCGTTTCAGCCTGGATCAGCCCGATCATTACTCCCTGAAAACGGAACTCCACATATTATTCTCATCTCCAAATACATAAAGCCATGCGTGCCAGATCAAGGTTTTACCGGCGTTCCAGAAATCGCGCGCAGCGCAATTCGAACGTTCAGCAACCCTTTTTCCAATCCGTAAGCGGCGAGGGCGACCAGTTGAACGGCAAGGGTGCCTTTTTCGCTCCGGCCCCCGTGAGCATACAGCCCAGGCTCGCCATCGGCCAGCCCGGCGACAAATACGAACGGGAGGCCGACAGCATGGCCGACCGGGTGGTGAGCCAGTCTGCTCCTGCTCCTGTCGGAGCCTCTTCTCCGCCGCCGGCTATCCAGGCGATGTGCGCCGAGTGTGCAGAAGAACAGGGGGTGCAGCGACAGGCGATGGAAGAAGAAGAGCCTGCGTTGCAGGCTCAAATGAGCCCGCTTTCGCCAAGGCTACAGCGGGCGGAGGAAGAAGAGCCAGAGGTGCAAACCCAGCTGAACCCGCTTTCGCCCCGGCTACAGCGGGCGGAGGAAGAGGAGCCGGAAGTACAAACCCAGCCCCTGACGCGAAAAGCCGCCGGCGGGCAGAGTTTCGGCACCACGGCTCTGGCATCCAGGCTCAGTGCCAGCAGGGGCGGCGGCCAGCCGATGGCCCCGCCAACCCATGCCTTCATGAGCAGCGCCTTCGGCCGCGATTTCGGCCAGGTGCGCATCCATACCGGCAGCGAGGCCGTGCAGATGAATCAGGGCCTGAACGCCAGGGCCTTTACCCACGGCTCGGATATCTATTTCAACCGGGGGCAGTACAACCCCGAGTCGACGGACGGGAAGCGGCTGCTGGCGCATGAGCTGACGCATGTGGTGCAGCAGGGGGAGGCTATCAGGAGACAACCTGCTAATCCCACGCAGGAAAATGTATGGGGTTTTATAGTCAACCAGTCCATGTGTGGCTGCGGCAGCGAGGTGGCAGATGGAATAGCGAATGCCAATCACTTCAGCGGAGAGTACAGAGCCTGTAATTTGCCGGGCAATACCACCCCGGATGCCATAGAAGACTGCGTTGATGCCAGGAACCCGGGGTCTACTGTGTCGGGCAGTACCAGCTCAAGCGGGACGGTCACCGTCCATACGCCGGCAAGTACGCCGTGCGAACGGCTGATGAACCGGGGAACAAGAGTCCATGAAGTGTTTCATTCCCGGCAGGCCGACCGGTATGCCCGTACGGTCGGGGGGGCGTTTTACAGCGATTGGCTTACATTAAGGGGGGACGCTAACCGGTTGGATACGCTGCGAAGCCGATATCCTGCTGAGGCCGCTCGTTACGAAGCGCTCTGGGAAAACAGCCAGAACTGGATCGATGGCGAAATAGAGTCCTATACCTGGGAAAGGCGCTTCCTGGTAGATGCCCGAAGGGCCTTAAACAGGATTTGCCCCTGATAAGTTGTCAATTATGCAATAAACATTTATGACCCCAAACCTTCCCACCACCCTCAATTTTCTTATCGACCTGGCCCGCTACCGCCTATCCATGCATTTCGGCAAAGAAATGGCTGCGCCTCAGGTGCCCGTCATCCAGGACGACGACGCGCCCCTGACCCGCTTCATCCAGCACCGGCGGCTCACCGTGGATGAGTACGTCGTGCTGGCGGCCGGCCTGGCGCCGCACGTCATGCCTTACCTGTTCGACGAGGTGGTGCAGGAATTCCTGCCGCACGGGGGAGATTTCCCGCCTATTGGCGGGGTGAAGGGCAGCAATATCCGCACCTTCCTCCCCACCGGAGAGACCGTCCTTTTCCTGCTGGCCGGCAACGACCTGGCCCGCCGCATGGAGGTGCAGAAAATCTTCGGTTCGCAGCACTACTTCGTCCGGGAAAAAATCCTTTACCTGGAAGAAGTGAAACCCGGAGAGCCGGTCAACTCCGGCCGCCTGATCCTGGACCCGGAGTACGCCGAGCTGTTCACCCTGGGCTATAAAACGCCGCCCCGCATGGGCAGGAACTTCCCGGCCCAGCTTTTGCATACCGAGCTGGATTGGAGCGACCTGGTGCTCAACGAGCAGACCCTCCGGCAGTTGCGCGAGGTGGAAACCTGGATCAGCCACAACGACACCCTGATGTACGACTGGCAGATGTACCGCAAGATCAAACCCGGATTCCGCGCCTTGTTTTACGGGCCGCCAGGCACGGGGAAAACAATGGCGGCGAACCTGCTGGGCAAATATACCGGCCACGACGTGTACCGGATCGACCTGTCGATGATGGTGTCCAAATACATCGGCGAAACGGAAAAAAACCTCGCCACCCTCTTCGACAAGGCGGAAAACAAAAAGTGGATCCTGTTCTTCGACGAAGCCGACGCCCTCTTCGGCAAGCGGACCAACGTCACTACCGCCCACGACCGGTTTGCCAACCAGGAGGTGTCCTATCTCCTGCAGCGGGTGGAAGAGTTCCCCGGCCTGAGCATCCTGGCGTCCAACTTTAAAAGCAACCTTGACGATGCCTTTACGCGCCGGTTCCAGGCCATCGTTTACTTCCCGATACCCCGCTCCCCGGAGCGGCTGGAAATCTGGCAAAAGAGCCTTCCCCCCGCCGTCCGCCTCGACGACGGCGTCGACCTCCCGAAGATTGCCGAAAAATTCGAACTTACCGGCTCCAATATCGTCAACATCGTACACTACTGCTGCCTGCAGGCCCTGGCCGCCAACTCCAACCTGATCACCAGGGAAAACCTGCTGGCCGGCATCAACCGGGAATTCGTAAAAGAAAATAAGATACCGGGCAATATTTAAAACTCACCAAAAGCACGGACCATGCTTGTCACACTCAATGTCGTCATCGGCTTGATTTTCGTCCTCCTTATGTTCAGCCTCCTGGCCTCGACAGTGATGGAGGTCATCGCCGCGCTGTTTTCCCTGCGGGCCAGGCACCTCGACTACACCCTCAACAACATGCTGGGAGAGAAATCGGCAGATTTTGTCCGGCATCCTTTGTTCAAACAACTGTCGTACGCCACCAACCGCCGGGCCCGCATTTCGGCTTACCATTTGCCTTCCTATATCAGCAAGGAAACCTTCACGTCTATCCTGGCCGACCTGTTGAATGCCGACAGCAAAGAGGCGCTGGCTAAACACATTGACAGTTTAGACGAAGGCGACCTGAAACGGATGATGCAATTTTTGTTTCGCCAGGCCAACGGCAACCCTGCGGCCTTTAAAGCGGAACTCGGGCGTTGGTTCGACGAAGTGATGGACCGGGCAAAGGACTGGTACACGCGCAAGCTGAAATGGATTCTGTTTGCAGTCGGTTTGGGGTTAGCCGTCATTTTTAACGCCGACACCATTCAGATTTATCAAAATATCTCTTCGAGCGCCACTACTCAGGACTTTCTGGTCGCCATGGCTTCCAATTTCGAAGCGCGGACGGATTCCGTTGCCGGGCCTGACCTCAACCTGACCCTGGAGGAATCTGTCGCCCGCATGGATTCCATGTTGCAGCGCATCGAGCATATCCGGTCGCCCCTGGGCCTGGGATGGGACTCCTCCGACACCGGGCGAACCATTCCATGGTGGCTGATAAAGCTGGCCGGCCTGTTGCTCACCGGCATCGCCGTTACGATGGGAGCGCCCTTCTGGTACGACATTTTGAAAAAACTGCTCAGCCTTCGGGGAGGCGGCAGCACTGAAAAAACAACGGCCCCTCAGCCGGCCCCGCCACCGGCTCAGCCAGCATCAGAGGTTGCGCCAGCCTCTGAAACGGCCACGGCGGCTAAAACGGAAACTCCGGCCGATAAACCGGTTGCCCCCCCAACGGGCAGGAGCAAACCCGTGGGATAGGCCCTTGACGGCAACATTCAGCGCATGATAGTTAAAAACCGACGTCATGAAAATCCGCTTTTTGGAAGACACCTACATCAGGAGCACGCCTCATACCGGGCTTGGCCTGCCTTTGGGCACAGTGTTCAAGGGTGCGGAAATAGAGGTCGAGGCCACTCCGGTCGAGGGCGAAGCTATTGACGGCATCAACCTTTGGTTTCGGGACAATAAGGGATGGCATTATTGGTCTGGCCGGGCTGTAGTCGTGGAGCCGCCCAAGCCGCCCCCGAAAAAAGAAGAACAACGGCAGCCGGAAGGCCCGGCGGCGCCGGCCCGGGCCGGGCGGGAGGAAGAGCTGCCGCCGCCACCTTCCATCCCGGCCTTTATCGATGAAAAAGCACTGCCGGCCAACAAGCCAATTCCTGAGGGAGAGACGCGCCATGTGCCAGTCCTGGAGGAATTGATGCAGGCCGAAAAGCGTTTCCGGGGCGGTCCCGAAATAGCCGGAGGCCAGCCGGCCGCTCCTCCACAAGCCTTAAGCCGAAGCTTCATGCCCGGCCCGGAAAGCAGCGCATCCGCCATTTCGGGCAGTGCTTTGTGGCGGAACCCTCCCGTCGGGCGCCTGAACTGGGCCGTCCGCAATTGCCTCATCGCGTCCGAGTGGTGGCAGCTGCGGCAACTGGCCGGCACGGATATCCGCATAGCATTGCTCAGCACCGGCATTGCCCCCGGCCATCCCGACCTGCCCAATGTAGAAGCGGTTTTTCAATATCCGGATGCTTCCAAACCCATGCAGGATTTGCAGGGGCTGGGAACCCAGGCAGCGGTTGTAGCTGCCGGGGCCGGACAGGTGGTTTTTGGCGTCGCCCCCGAAGCCCGCCTGCTGGTGGGCAAAATCGGAGAGCAGGATCACCTCATCACTCCGGAGGGCCTCCTGGCCGGGTTGGAATGGGCTATAGGCGCCGGAGCGGACATTATTGCCATGCTGGTCGATTTTCCCAGCCTGCAGGATCAGCAGATAGAAGCGCTCCGGCAGTTGACCGGCCAGGCGGCAGGGCGGAACATCCTCCTGGTGGCGCCGGTTGGCACCGCTGCCAATAAGGCACCCGAATCGCGATATCCGGCCAGCCTGGATCACGTCCTTTCCGTAGGCGCTCACGACCAGTTTGGGCAACGGTGCAGCTTTTCGGCAAAAAGCTACCACCTCGACCTGCTGGCGCCCGGCGAGGGCTTAAAGGTATCTGCCTCCGCCGGGCAGGTGGGAGATAGCGCGAAGTCTGTAGCTATTGCCACTGCATTTGTTGCCGGCTTTCTGGCCCTCATCCGGCAATGGGAGCAGAGCAGGGATTTGGCACCCGAAGCCATTTTTGAGCTGCTGCGGAAAACGGCTGTCTCGCGCCGGCCTTTCAACAGGGGAGAAGACGTGGAATATGGCTATGGGCAGTTAAACCCGATTGAGGTGTTGAAAAAACTGGATCCTTCTTATCTGGGGCCGGCCAGATGACTTCGACGGGCCCCCGACGGTATCGAAAACCTGCTAAACCCCGGGATATGGCTTCTCTGTTGCAAGAACTTACAGAAAAAAGGCAACTTATTTCTTCAGGCCAGTTAGGGCAGCCGCCACTCGCTGATTTGGTCGCAGAAATTCAGGCCAGGCTTTGCGCTTTGGGCCTATTAGATCCGGTAATCGACGGCAGCACAGAGGCGCCTTTCCTGCCGGTACGCCCGGCCGACGGCCGGTTTGGGCCGGAAACCTTCAACGCCATCAGGTCTTTCCACCGCTACTGGCGGCTGCAATACAACGAGGATCAGCTGGCGCCTGCTTTCTTTCAGGCGCTTGCCGATTGCGATCCGGACGCTTTTTTCCCCATTCAGTTCAGCCCCCTGGCAGGAGATGGCGCTCAAACCCTCCTGGCCAAGCGCGTCCTGCGGTATATGGCCCGAAAAAATTACTGGATAACCCGGGCGCCGGACCAGCTCAACATCGTTTATGTGGAAGGGGCCGGCCCTGACGGCAAACCCAATGCTGACCAAATGAACAAGTGGAACGACCGCCGGATGGTGATCCGCATCCTGCCCGGCGGGCAACCGGAAATGCTGGTCAATGACCAGGCTACTACCGAACCGGGCCGTTTCTATACGGATAATGTGCCTAAGCATCTGGCCGGCGTCGCCCGGATCGCTTTCGGGCAGTACAAGGCCTGGAAAATGGGGTTGCACAAGGGCGTTCAGCCATCCTTAGTGCAGAGGGGCAAGGTGCGCCTGCACCGGGACATCAATAAGGACGGGAAGCGGGATACCGCCGATCCCATCGATATTGGCGATGGCTTCGGAATCAACCAGCACTCCACCAAGCCCGGCCTGGTGCCGGATTCCGTAGAAAAATTCAGCGCGGGCTGCCTGGTCGGCCGCCGCTATGATTATCATCTGTCGTTCATGCACATCGTCCGCCAGGATTACCGTTATCAGATGAACAAGGACTATATGTTCGTGAGCACTATAATTGACGGGGATGACCTGGCGAAGGCAGAGCCTATGTGAGTCTAAGGCAGCCGGCAGTAAATAACGGGTCAGTTATTGGTTGATTAGTTGTTTCCAAACCGGAAACCTAAGCGGTTGATTACCAGCAATAACCAGTAACTGCGCCCGACTCCGGGTGGCGATAATAACTGTCCCGGGACTTCGTTCCGGAAGCACTAGTTTATAGTATAAATTGCGACCAAATGATCGGTTTGTTCGTTGACTTCCCCTTGTTTTATCCGCCCGGTGATGACAACGGAGCATAAATCGGCCTGGTCGGAAATCGGTTGGAAAAAGAAGCCCTGCTGAAAACGCAGCTCCGTGTTGCGCAGCACGGATGCCAGTGATTCTTCGCCGCTCTCCCTGTTTGCGGGAACAGGTTTGGAATGGATCACGTATTCGCAACGCAGGCCGATCCTGCCCCTAAAGGCCGAGCGCAGCGGTTTGGCGCCCAGTCGCGGCGGAATCCTGCAGTTCGTGAGCAACGACTTCCAGCTGGAATACACCCATGTTCTGAGGTAGCTGTAGTATTTTAGCATGTTGTTCATTCAAGGATTAGATCTTTCCAGTTTTTGAAATATTTAGCCAGGCGGAGAAAGTAATCCACGACTTCCTGGCTCAGGCTGTTTTCCTGCGGCCAAAAGTGTGCCTTCAAAGTATTTTTCCCCTTGAACCAGATTCGGGGAGGGTTTACAGATTCAACCTCGAACTTGCCGCTGAATACAATCGAGTGGCGTTTTCCGTTCGCCATTCCGGTAACGATAAAAAGGTTCACGTCGGTTTTGCGGTCGCGGTCAATCCGGAATACCGTTCCCTTACCGAAACTTCCGGTTTCCAGCAACGTCAACAATTCCTCTCCGGCAATAGAATATCCATTTTTGGCGAATAATTCCAGCAGCGTTTCTCTGAGTTCTTCCGCCCCATCCTGATACAAAAAAATATCCCAAAAAGCTTTATATAAATCGCCCTCCGTCAAAAAATCCGGGATATTCATTTCAATAATCATCTCCTGCACATTCTCTGTTTCCCGCAGCCGCGCTTGCAACCCAAGCTGGAAGGATTTTTTGCTGTTGTACAGCGCCAAAGCCCCTTCTTCGTCAAGCCGCAAAACCAGTTGTGCCCGGAAGCCCGACAGGCCATAGTGGATCGCCCCTGTTGGAAAAAGCCCCCCCGGGGTTCCAGGTTTTGGCGTGCCGGCTGACAGCGCTTTCCGCGTTTCCGTATATGAACCTGCAATAGTTCGGACAATTTGCCCGATATCATTGCCCGTATTTAATTCCAGCAATATGCTGTTTTTACTCGCCCACTTTCCGGTTGTCCATTCCCGTATGCCCTGGTAAATTTCAAAAAAAGGCCCGGCTGGCCAGCGCCGGCTCTCATTGGCTTCGACGGGGCGGCTATTGTGCCACAGGCGGGCTTTTGCCTCTTTCGCTTTTCCGAATTCAATCAGCATGTTGTTGGCCCCGCCATCTGTCAACCCGACAGGCTGGCTGGACAGGGCATTGGCCGGCGGCGCTATCCTGTGCAGTTCCTCGGGCCCTAATACCAGAAAAGGCGGGGGAATCCAGAAAAAAACGGTTGGGAACCCTATTGATTCTATGATGTCATATCCTTCCAGTACGGGCTCTACTGCAAGATGAATTGCAACGTCTACGACTACTTCCGTAGACTTCTTTCTGCGTTTAAAAAATAAGAATACCTGCCCGGATTCGCTTTTTGAGATGAAAAAACTGAAATCGAATTTCAAGCGCTGAATAGCAAGGTGTTCTTTTAACCCATTTCCGGGAGATAACAGCTGCGGCAAAGAGGCGCGAAGAAGCGCCAGGTTGAAGCCAGGCAACGACCGGGCAACGCTGGCCAGTTGTTTAGGCAAACTTTGGAGAAACAGGCCCGTATCCATATCATCGTCAATTAGAATGCTCCGCGGAAAAGTTTCTGTTGGGCCAGGCCCAGCGCAAATACGAATTCCCTGAAATGAGCCTGGTTCTCGCTGGGTTTTCCTTTCAGATCTATCCTTATCACGGGTTCCAGCAATGCCTTGCTTTTGTCGAGAAACCAGATGCCGACGTCATTATCCGAGATTTCACCTGCGAACAGCAACAGGTAACTGCTTCTGGCCAATATAGGCCAGATCAGCACCTGTTCCTGGCTTTCTTCGCTGTGCATCCGTTCTACCTGCCGGGCGAGGGGGAGCTTTTCCATCGCCGCCCCCAACTGTTTCAGCAAATCAAAGACTTCTTTTCTTTCCAGGTGGTCGAAGAGGAAGTCGACCCGGGGGGCATGGTCCTCAAGGCCTTTAAGCAAATCGGGAGAAGGCGGCACGGCGGCGATCTCAAGCTTCAGAGATTGCTGGTTGAGCTGGCTCATCTCGCTTTGCCTGGAAAAGAGGATGACGTTTAATCCCGTCTGATCCTTTTCTTCAAGGGCGACTTTTAATTCCGCCTCAATTTTGGGTATCCGGAACAAAGTTGGAGGCAGATAAGGCCGGTCTTTAATGCTGCTCAAATACTCGATCGACTTCTGATCGAGCTTCTTTTGAGATTGGACCACCGATTCGCCGATCTTGGATAAAAAGTCGGAAAATCCTGTGCCTTTTTCATGGAGCGTATCCTGTTCTATGGCTTTCGGGCCCGGTTCCTTCCCTTCCAGGATAATCCTGGCAAAATTTACAGATCGTTCAATCTCAGCCATTCTGTTTTGAATGGCTTCCAGAGATTTTCGCCTCTGCTCGGTGGGGTGTCCGTCCTCAACACCCCTGTGGAAAGTTATGGCATCGTTGACTAAGGCCCTGGCCTCATTAAGGATGAAAGCGGCATACTGATTTAAGGGTTTTTCCATATCCTGAGCCATACGCGATCATTCTGGATATTATTAAAATCCGGGCGGCTGCCGGTTATTCGCCAGGAGGAATGGTAGAGTCTACGAGTTTGCTGAAAATCCGTTCAGTAGTATCGATGATGTTTTGGTCTACTGTTGCGGCGCTGGGCAAGGCCAGAGCGTCTTTGCTTATCATGGCGGCCCTGCCCAGCAAAGCTTTAAATGCGGCTATATCCGGCGGAACAGCTTGTATGACGGTTCTTACCTCGGCGGCTGCCCGGTAGTCGAACCCGAAGGCTGAGGTCATGGCGGCGTTGACGGCAACGGCGCCCATATTCATTCCAAACCCGACTTGTTCTCCCTTTGACATCGTCTGGGCCAGGTCCAGCCTGACCGAAAGCGTAGTTTCTGTAAATTGGTATTTGGTAGGCGCCAGGGTTAGCACCATGTTGGAAATGAGGGCATTGAATTCCTGGAACTTCTGGTTGTTTTCCAGGCCTTCCTGCCCCAGCAGCCTTTTGGCCATGGTAATCATTTTGTCCAGGTTTTCCAGGTATTCCAGGTTAAATGCTTTTTGCGCTGCGGAAATGCTGAGCCCTAATGCGCCCAGGATGCTGGGCACATTCGAAAGGTCTTTGATCAGGATGTTTGCTTGACCAGCCATTTTGTGATTTTTATGGTTTAGAAAATGGGTTTTTGCTCAAATGGGCTTGTTTCACAGAAATAGTGAGTTCTACGTGTTGAGCCAATTTTTCTCCCGCCAGTATTTTCAGCTGCAGGGGGATGTTTTTTACGGTGAATCCCAGCTGTCGTTGCTCTGCCCGTTCTATACATAGGTTGCATTTCAGTTCGAATTGGCCAACTGCCATCCGGTTGGGGATCAGGCCGGCTAACACGGCAGGGTCCATTTCAGGTAGTTTTTTCGCGTAGGCCTCCAGCCTGAGAAACTCATGCTCAAACGCCTTGTCAAACAGTTCTTGCAATTGAACTACCTCGGAAAGAGTTTGGAATAGGAAGTTCTGTAGTTCCTTCAAAATTCTTAATCTTATCGGCACCGCAGCAAATCCGTCGAAGCGTGAAGAACGAAGCTCCCGGGGGGCTGATTTGCGGATTTAATACGTTGCCATCTTAATAAAATGAAGGGGGAATTCAGCTCCTAAAATAATTATTTTCTTTCAAATTTTATACGTTGGGAATGAATAAAAAGAATATTATTTAAGCTACTTTGCTACTCTGCAGCCTTTACCTGGTTTCAGGCTGTGGGCTACAGGCGGATCCTGAACCAGGGGCACATTTAGCATTGCCCCCTGTTCTTCCTGACATCGGGCACTGTTGGAAGCCAATGAATGGCGGCCATTATTTACCGCCTCCCCAAATCCTGCACCCAATACGCCCCCGCCCGCGCCGCTCCCATTTCCGAGTACTGGCTGTTCATCATATTCTCGCAATGCCCCGGGCTCTCCTTCCACGCCTGTACGACCGACGCCACGTCCGGATGCCCCCAGGCGATGTTCTCGGCTATCGTCTTCCACTGGTAGCCGGCCTCTTCTATCCGCTGCGCCATGTCGCTGCCGTCGGACCCGCGGTGGTTGAAGAAGTCGTTCCGCTGCATGTCGCTGGCGTGGCGCCGGGCGGCGTCGGCCAGCAGGGCGTTCCAGCTCAGGGCGGGAGCGGGCGGCATCCAGCGGGTACCGCAACGGCAGCCGCTCTCCCGCAGGGCGTTGACTTCGGACAGCATCTGGCTGGCCAGGCCGCCGGCTGTTTCAATGGCCAGAGGTTCCCCGGCAGGGCCTTCCATTTCCGGCTGGGTGCAGGCCAGCAACGCGAGCGCGAAAAGCAGGGCGGTGGGCATGGTCTTCATATTTAATGTGCGTTAGAGATTGATTCAGGAATATGCCTGAACCCGCGTTATTA
>JAGFJD010000586.1 GCA_024102975.1 Phaeodactylibacter sp.
AGCGCGGCGACACCTGCGCGTAGGCCATCACCCGCGAACGGCGGATGCTGTGGGTAAGCTGCAGGGCGGCGCCTTCGTTCGCCAGGTTGTTGGTCTGCACCCAGTGCTGGTGCCAGAACAGGAAGCGCAGATATTTGCTGCCGTCTCCTGATAAATCCAGCACGAGCGGCTTGTAGGAATGGTCAACTTCCGGTTTCTCCGGGCCGTCCGGGCTTTTTTCCTGGCTTTCCCGGGCTTCCTGGCTTATTTGAGCTGCCTGAACCTCCTGGTTTTCCTGGGCAAAGGCAGCCAGGTGCAACCCCAGAAAAAAGGCAGATAATGCCAGTAGCCGGATAAAGTGTTTCATCTGTGTAGTTTTTGAAATGAGTAATGGTCTTTTAGAAAAATAGGACATGTGCCTCAATGTTGGACAGAGAAGCGGGAATACAGATTCCCGCTTCCATAATTGGGAAACAACATTCTGGAAACATCTTCTCTGTTCAACATCAGGCAGACAGATGCCTGAAATGGGCCTTTTCCTGTTTAACAAGCCGTTGGAAAAGGCATGTGAGGGGGGTAAAAGTCAAGTTGTTTTCATTGCGCCTCCCGGGGTTGCGCTTCCGCTTGCCCTTCCCAGGCTTTCTTCTCCAGCCGGTCGTAAAGGAAAGTGACAAGAAGGAGGAAAAAGATCAGGCCGACGGACAGGTATTCTTCCTGGACGCCGAGAAATGGCCGCGAGGAAAAATCTTTCAGGCCCAGGGCCTCAAAGCCTTTATTGTATTTGGGGGTCTGGTCCTGTTTTATGGAAGGGAAGGTGGCTAAAAGGTCGCCCTTGATCTGTTCGTTGATCTTCTCCATCTTCGCCCGGGCGGTAGAGTCGCCCAGGGTGTAGTTGATCTCGTTCAGCTCCAGTTCCAGCTCCGTGTAGTGGGTCGACTGGCCGCCGAAAGAAGCGGTAACGCCGTCGAGGGTCATGGTGGCGAAGGGGGCCCCGTTCAGAGATACATATACCCGCTGGCGCAGCTGTTTGATCAGGATGGTCGGGAAGAGGCTGAAGCCGTCAATCCCCAGTTCGTTCAGGCGGTCGGCGAGGGGTTTGCGCTGGTCCCGTTGTATTTTGCGGAAAAGGGGGTGGCCGTCGATCGGCGTGTCCGGCGTGCCGTAGTATTTGATCGGGTATTTATACTCCGCCCGGTTGAGCATATTGTCATCGATGTCGTTGACTTTGACCTGGAGCAGTTGCCGCCCGTGCTTGCGGTCAGTGGTGTCGGTGAGCACGTAACGGGACCGGTGCCGCACGCCGAACTGCCGTTTCAGCAGTTGCATCTCCTCATTGTCGTAGTACTGGTCGGTGAAAAAATCTTCGGCGATCTTGGTGCTGAAGCCGGGGTCGAATTCCTTCAGGAACAGATTGTCGTTGTCGTAGCGCGTGGTCAGGTATTTCCAGACGGAGTCCACGATCTCGTTCGGCACCGCCAGTTTGATCTCGTTCTCGATGCGCATGGCGTCGAAGCCGCCGGCGTCGAATTCCGACGATTGGCCGAAAACGGAAAAGCAGGAAAAAAGGAGGGCTCCTATTGCAAGAAGTCGTAGTTTCATGATGCTATGATTGTTATGAAAAAGGTTTACGAAATATTTACAGGGGGCGGGTGGGGGGAATAATCAACTTCAAAGCGTATTTAATCCTTCTCATTATCAGTAGGTAGTTCCGGCCTGCTGTTGTTCAGTATTTTTTCCAGGGCGTCCGGATGTTCGCCGAAGGCCTTGCGCCCGGGCGCCGTTGCTTCGCAAGAAGATTCAGGTTCGTTTTTTAACATAGAGTACTTTGTGGCACAAAGTTATTTGTCGATTTGAAGAGAGTCTACGGGAGAGGGAGAGATATGTTGCAGCAGTCGCTGAAAATTTTTCAATATTTTTTGCCGGAGGTGGTATCTCGCGAGCGATGCTTAACGCGAAAGCCTGACGGAAAACGAAAACTCTCCGGGCAGGCCGCAGCGCAAGATGACACCCTTTCTCTTCTCAGGCGGAACAGCAGGGAGAAAGGATGTCACCTTGCTAAACCATCGCACTTGCCAATATCCTGTTCGTCGCCTCAATCTCGTCCTGAAAAATAGTATGCGGCGCATTCGGGTAGATCCGCTCCGTCACGTCGGCGCCCATCTCTTTAAAAATAGCGGTAGTGTCTTTAACGCGGTGCAGCGGCACATGCGCATCCACGTCGCTGCAGCCGAGCAGGACGGGCGTGCCATTGAAATCGCCCTGGTAGTTGGAGCGGTTGATCTCATCACCGATCACGCCCCCGCTGTAGAGGAAGGCGCCTCCGTATCGCTGCGCGTTGCGCGCCAGATATTCGGAAGTCAGGCAGGCACCCTGGGAGAAACCCAGGAAATAGACATTTTCCGGGGCTATCCCGGCCTCGGTTATATCCTGCACGATCAGGCTGATGACTTCCAGGGCAGTGGACAGGCCCGGCTCGTTCTGGCTTGCCGGCGCCATAAAGCTGTAGGGATACCAGGTATATCCGGCAGCCTGAGGCGCCAGCAGGGCGAACCCTTCCACCCGGAGGTGGCCGGCCAGTTCGAGGATGCTTTCGGCGGTAGCGCCCCGGCCGTGGATCAGGATCATTGCCTTTTCGGCTTCTTTCAGGGGCGTTCCGGCCGTTGCGACATTTTTATGATGGCGATGCATATTTTTCCAGGTTTAGCGTGATCGGCTCCAATAAACTTTCGATGTAGCCGCGGCGGTGTTCCTCCCAGGGCGGCAGTTTGAGGCTTTCGCCCAGGTGTGCCTTGTCTTCGTCGTAGAGGAAGCCCGGAGGAGTGGTGGCCACTTCAAACAGCACGCCGCCCGGCTCGCGGAAGTAGATCGAGTGAAAATACTGCCGGTCGAGCACCGGCGTGGCCTGGTGGCCGGCGGAGAGCAGTTTTTCCCGCACGGCCAATTGATCTTCGTCCGAAGGGGTATCGAAGGCAATGTGGTGGACGGTGCCGCTTCCGCCGAAGCCAAAGGGTTTATTCCCGTCCCAGAGGATATCGATGATCTGCCCGGGCTTGCCTTTGGCGTCAGTGGAATAACGGCGCCGCGGGCCGCTTTCCGCCACGAACTGATGGCCGAGCTGGTTCGCCAGGAGGGATTCGGTGCGCTCATAGGCGCTTTCCCACAGCTCGACGCTGTAGAAGCCGCGGATAGAGTGCTCCAGCGGGATATGGCCGTAGGAGAAGGGGGCCCGTTCGTCGCGGCCGTTCGCCACCAGCTCCAGCTTCAGTCCGTCCGGGTCGGCAAAGGAGATCACGGTTTCGTCGAAACGCGCCTTTGGCTCCTCATACCCGATTCCAAACTGCTCCAGGCGCTTCAGCCAGTAGTCCACCGAACCTTTGGGTATGGAAAAGGTAGTGACGGCCGCCTGTCCCAGGCCCGTCGTACCCGGCCGGATATTCCGGAAGGGGAAAAAGGTCAGGATGCTGCCCGGCAGGCCCGTCTCATCACCATAGTAAAGGTGGTAGACATCCGGCGCGTCGAAATTGACGGTCTTCTTGACCAGGCGCAGGCCGAGGATGCCGGTGTAGAAATCCACGTTCTGCTGCGGGCTGCCCGCCATGGCGGTGACGTGGTGCAGCCCTGTTATGAGTTGCTTAGACATGATCGGGTTCTTTAATTTCCGGTAATCCTTTTTCTATTTGCTCCCGGTTGGGTTCTTCCCAGTCGGGCAATCTGAGGGATTGCCCCAGGTTTTCTGCCGATTCGTCGACGACAAACCCGGGAGGTATGGTGGCAATTTCGAACAACACCGCCCCCGGCATGCGGAAGTAGATGGAATGGAAATACTTTCGGTCTTTCACCTCCGTCACCTTAAAGCCCAGCTCGTCGGCCAGGCGGCGGCGCATGGCCAGCAGGGCCTCGTCGCTCTCCACCCGCCAGGCGACGTGGTGGACGGTGCCGATGCCGTTGATGCCCCGTTCCGCCTCCTTGTCTTCCCGCACGTCTACATACTGCCCGGGGCCGCCGCCGTGGGCGGCAAAGCGGGTGGTATTGCCCTCGGCGCCCACCCGGGCGAAGCCGAACTCCTCCGCCAGGAAACCAAAGGAGGAATGGGCTTCGGCCACCAGAAGAGTGACGGCGTAGAACCCCCGGATGGCATCCCTTTCGCTGATCTCGCTCGTTGTCCAGGGATTGCGCTCATCTTCCTCATTGCCGGTGATCTCCAGGATCAGGCCGGAGGGGTCTTTGAACTGGAGCGTGGGGTTGCCGAATTTCTTCAGCTCCGTTACCGCCACCCCGGCGCTCTCCAGCCGCTGCTTCCAGAAGGGGATAGAGCCGGCAGGCGCGGAAAACCCGGTGATGGACACCTGCCCGGTACCGACGGCGCCCTGCCGGACGCCCTGCCCCTTGTAGGGGAAAGTGGTCATGATGGTGCCGGGGGTGCCCATTTTGTCGCCATAATAAAAGTGGTAGACCCGGTTATTGTCGAAGTTTACCGTCTTTTTGACCAGGCGCTGGCCCAGCAATTGGGTATAAAAATCGCAATCTTCCCGGGCATCGTTCACCGTGGCGGTGACGTGGTGGATGCCTTTGATCAGTTGGTCAGTCATGGCTTTTGTTTAGTGGAATGAAAATGGACCTGCGTTTCTGGTGTTTCGTATGGCGGGTTTTATGCCCGCGCCCGTCGGTATCTTCCACCAGCAGGACATCCCCGCCTTTAAAGATGCGCTTCTCCCCCCGGCTCGTTTCGATCTCGATCTCGCCGTCCAGCAGGATGATGAACTGCCGGGCGGGGGCGTTATGGAAATCGTAATCGTATCCGGGCTCGTTTTCGCGGAACATCAGCTGACCGACGTCAAAACCTTCCGAGATGGCGCCGATGTTTCCCCGATCCAGCAGGGGGACGGAAACGTCTTCGAAGTAGGAATGACCGTCGTCGCCGGTGTACAGCCGGGTATATTGCATGGGTATTATTTTTTATTTTGTAATACTACTTTGTTAGAGCATGTTTGGAGGTGGTGCTTTTGAGGCGAAAATGTCAGATTTTGGGTTCTCACGAAGGCATTTTTCCGCCCCATAGCAGCGCTACGGGGCGGAAAAATGGCAAAGTGAGAGCCTGTCCCGCAC
>JAGFJD010000587.1 GCA_024102975.1 Phaeodactylibacter sp.
CAATAACCAATAACCCCTTCTCACTCCAGCGGCAAAAACAAACTCACCCTCGTCCCCGCCGCTTCTCCCCCTCCGTTCTTCAGATCTTCTATCTCCACTGTGGCCTTCGCCTCGTAGATTTGGTTGATGATCTCGATGCGTTCGGCGGTCACTTTCATGCCGTGCGACTTGTGCAGCGTGGCCGATTTGCTTTTCAACGCTTTCGCCATTTCGCGGCCAATGCCGTTGTCTTCGACGACGATGGCCAGGCGCCCGTTATGCGGGAAGGCCTCCACTTTCAGGTGGCAGTCGTCGCTTTCCTTATGCATCAGGCCATGCCAGATAGCGTTTTCCACGTAAGGCTGCACCAGCATGGGCGGCACTTCGATGCTGCTGGTATCCAGCTCGGGAGAAATATGGATCGAGTAGGAAAAGCGGCCGACAAACCGCATGGATTCCAGCTCGATGTAGAGACGCAGAGCCTCCATCTCGTCCCGCAGGGAAACCAGGTCGCTGCGCGAGTTGTCAAGCACCAGGCGGATGAGGCGGGAGAACTTGGTCAGGTAGGCCGAAGCGGCGTCCGGCTCGTTGCGCTGGATGAAGCGGTTGATCGAATTGAGGCAGTTGAACAGGAAATGGGGGTTCATCTGGGAGCGCAGGGCCGCCATTTCCACTTCTGCCAGCTTTTTATTGAACTCGGATTTCATTTGTTCTTCTCTTCGGATCTGTTGAATGCGCAGGCGGTAAGCACCGTAGCCTATCCCGGCGAATGCGGACAATACCAGGGCGATGAACCAGCCCCTTTTCCAGAAGGGCGGAGCGACCTGGATGCTCAGGGATTGCACTTCGCCGCTCCAGACACCGTCTTTGTTCTTAGCTTTTAGACAAAAACGGTAGCTGCCGGGTGGCACTTTGGTGTAATTGGCGGACCGCCGGCTGCCGGCTTCTATCCATTCCTCGTCCAGGCCTTCCAGTTTGTAGTAGTAGGCATTCTCTTCGGGCAGGGTATAATTCAGGGCGACATATTGGATGGAGAAGAAATTTTCGGAAGGCTTCAGGCGCAGTTCATCGCCGAAGCGGATGCGGCGCCCTTCTTTTTTGTACTCTACCCCTCCTACTTTAAAAGCAGCCAGGGCCAGGCGGGGCGGGCGTTCGTCCTGCAGGAGGCTGTCGGGGTGAAAGCGGATAAAGCCGCGTTTGGTCCCGGAGAACAGCTCGCCGTTCAGGCCCACTGAAAAACCGTCGAGGTTGGCGTCGATCTTCAGGCCGTGCCGTTCGTCGTAATTGCGGAAGGACAGCGTTCGGGGGTCCACGCTGCTGATGCCGCCGCCGGAGGCCAGCCAGAGGCGGCCGGCTTTGTCCTTGCCCATGCCTTCCAGCAGGGTATTTGCCAGGCCGTCAACTTTGGAAAACAAGCGGGGTTCACCCATCGTATTGTAACAAATAAGCCCGTTCCGGCAGGCGATCCAGAGGTTCCCCTTCTCGTCCGTTTCCAGCCCGGTAATTTCCACCAGGGCCTGGCGCTTGCCGTCGATCAGGAATTCCGGAAAGTGCGCCCACTGGCCGGAAGTCAGGTCGATGCGGTACAGCCCTTCGCTGTTGGCCCCTATCCAGAGGGTGTTGCGGGCCGGGTTCACCGCCAGGCAATAAGCGGAGCGCGGCGGCGGCATGCCTGCCGGCGGATCGACATAGCTGAGCGTGCCGTTCTGCCGGCTGTAGCGCAGCACGCCGGCCCGCCATTTGCTGATCCACAGGTCGCCCCCGGCGTCCTCTTCGATGTCAAAAGTCACCCGGTCGCTCACCCCGGGGGGCAGGGGAGGCTTCTCAATGGCCTGCAGCTTCCGCTTGCCCAGATCCGCCTGATACAGCCCGCCACCCGCCAGCAACCAGGTGATGCCCCGGCTGTCGCGAAAAAAACGGGTAGGCGAATGCTGGAAAAAAGGCTTAAACTCCCGGCTGATGTCTCTGGATTTTCCGGTTACAGGGTCATAAAGCAGGATCATATTGGTATAAAAGGAGCTGATGTAATACAGCCCGTCTTCCGGGTTTTCGTAAATATCGAAGACCGAGTTGTCATAATCGTAAGGGGGATGAGCTTCCAGGAAGACGTGCCGGAAGCCCTGCAGGCGGGGATCCAGCTTGCTCAGCCCGCCGGAGGTGCCAATCCAGAGGATGCCGTCGGGGTCCGTATATGCTGCGGTAGGGCTGGCGGCAGGAAAGCTGTAGGGATCATCCGCCCGGTGTTGAACCGGGAAAAACTGCCCTTTTTCCGGGTAGAGGATGCCAGGCTGGCTCATCCAGACGGCGCCGCCGGGCAATAGGGCTACGTGCGTAGTGGAATTGATATAGCTACTCGGGATGACATTCCAGCTCTGCCATTCGCCGGACTCCGGACCATAGGAAAAAAGATCCTGCCCGAAAGCTGTAAACCAGATCAGGCCCCGTTTTTCATCGCTGCAAACCGCCTGGGGGCCAAATTTCAGTTGGAGGCCCTCTAAATTGTAAAAAGTAAACTGTTTAGACGGCAGGTGAAGGCTGAACAGGCCAAAAAGGCTGCCAGCCCAGGCTTCGTCAGGGTTTTTATAGGCCACTGAAGTGAAACCATTGGCCAGGGAAGGGCGGTAATGCTCCGGCCGTTGCGCTTCCGGAACATCCGGGGCTGCCAGCCACTCATAGGCCAGGCTTCCGGGCGGGAACCAAGCCAGGTTCGGCCCGTCGCGCGTAATAGCCACATGGCCCTGGCTGCCAATAAAAATGGTACATCCGCTATTGAAAGACCAATTGGCTTCGTCTTCCGGGCGAGGAGGCACCCGCTGAAAGGTGTCCCTTTCCGGGTCGTAAATGTCAAGCCCCCGGTTGTGGGCGATCCAAAGGCGGCCGTCGGGCGCTTCCGCCAGGGCGGCAACCACTTCTCCGCCCGGCCCGTATCCCCGGCCCGGCTCCGGCAGGAAAACCTCGAATTCATACCCGTCGAAGCGGTTCAGCCCGTTGGCCGTGCCCACCCAAAGGAAACCCCGGCTGTCGCGCAGCACACAACGCACCTCGTTGTGGGAAAGGCCGTCCCGCGTAGTGAAATTTTCGAAATGGAATTCCTTCTGAGCACTCGTGCACAGCCACCATACTAAACCGGACAACATCAAGGCCAGGCGGCGCATAGGCATACGGTTTGCGGCAAGGGAAGGTGTAGGGTTGACCTGGAGAGAAGGAGTAATCCGCCCCCCCCATCTCCCACTCTCCCCTTCATCCCGCAAAGTTACGCAGCCCGGCTTTCATAAAAGGTATTAATTTATAATTGGCGGGAATGGGTTTATATACTGCCCTTCTGCGGCTGACTACTTCCCCTACTCCCGCTCCCCAATCTCCGGCACCTTGCCCAGCACCTCTTCGATACTCAGGTATGTCACCGGCCCCAGCGCTTCCACTTCCTTGCCGATCAGCCCGCGGTCGCCCACCACCACCAGGATCATCTTTTCCGGATCGACGTACCGCCGGGCCGCCGCCTCCACTTGTCCTTCCGTGACGGCCAGCAGCCGCTCCACCCGGCGGTTGAGGTAATCCGGCGGAAGGTCGTAGAAAATCACGTCGGCCAGGTTGGCGGCGATAGACTCCACATCCTGAAACTCTCCGGGAAAGCCCAGGGCCAGGTAGTTTCGGGCTTTGTCCACTTCCGCTTCCGATACTTCCCGGATGCCGTTGAGTTCTTTGAGGAACTCCCGGATGGCCGGGCCGGTCACGTCAGATTGCACGTCTGCATAGGCTATGAAGTAGCCCTGGTGGCGGGGCTGCCAGAAGAAAGACCGGGCCCCATAGGCATATCCATGCTCTTCCCGGATGTTCTGGTTGAGGCGGGAAGTAAAGGAGGCCCCCAGGATGGTGTTCATCACCGTGATGGGGTATTCGTCCGGCGTCTGGCGGCTCAGGCCGGGCTGGCCGAACCGCAGGACGGACTGGGCGGCGCCCGGTTTGTCGATCAGGTAAATGGCGAACTGTTCCTGCTGGGGAGGGGGTGGGACATCCCGGCTTTGAATCTGGCCGCCCTGCCATCCGGACAGGGCGCCGCTGAGCTTTTTCTTCAGGGCTTCCGTTTCGATATCCCCAACCACGATCAGGAAGGAGTTGGCAGGGGTGACATACGTGCGGTGAAAGTCCCGGAGGTGCTGTGCCGTCAGGTTTTTGAGGGTGGCCTCCGTGCCGGACCCGGAGCGCCCGTAGGGATGTTCTTTGCCATAGAGGATTTGGTTGAAAGCCTCGGAAGCTACGGCCTGCGGCTCGTCGTGGGCCTGGGCCAGGGCGACCAGGGCTTCGGTGCGTTTCCGTTCCAGTTCTTCCGCTTCAAAGCGGGGGCGCAGCAGCACGTCGGCAAAGAGCGGCAGCGCCTTATCCATTTTGGAAACGGGCGTGAACAGGCGCAGGCCGAGTTCTTCCCGGTTGGCATAAGTGTTCAGGGAAACGCCAAGGAAATCGATCTCTTCCGAGAGTTCCAGGGCATTGCGCTCCCCGGCCCCCTCGTCCATCATGTCGGCCGTCATTTCCGCCAGGCCCAGCTGGCCGGGCGGGTCGCAGATGCTGCCGGCGTTGCTCACCAGGATGAACTGCAGGAGAGGAAGGCCGTGCTGCTCCACCAGATAAACCGGCAGGCCGTTGTCCATTTTAAACTGTTGCACTTCGGGCAGCTGCAACGGCTGCGGGGCGCCGGGCTGCGGATACTGGCTGCGGTCGGCTTTCTGGGCTGCCGCCGTCGTCGCGGCGAACAGCAGGCAGAAAATCATAAAATGTATTTTCATGGCTTCACATTGTCTTTTTTAGAAACGGCCAATCCGGTTTGCCCTTCCGGCACGATGCTCAGCAGCACCCGCTGCTGTGGGTTGAGATACTTCCGGGCCATGGCCGAAAGGTCGTCCACGGACAGGGAGGTGTATCGGCTGAGGTCTTCGTTGGCGTAATCGGGGTTGCCGGTGTAATAATAATATTTGTTCAGGGCGTCGGCTTTGCGCTGCAGGTCCTGGAACGACCGCAGCATGCCCACTTCGATCTGGTTGACGGCGCGCTGCAGCTCCCGCCCGGTGGGCGGGTTCTCTTCCTTCAGCCCTTCGATCCCGGCGTCGATGGCGGCCAGGAGTTCCTCCAGGGAATGGCCGGGGCGGGCCGTGGCTGTCAGCACGAACATGGACTCCAGGGCGCGGGAGCCCTGAAAGGCCGAGACGTCCTGGGCGATGCCCAGCTCATAGACCAGCTTTTTGTAGAGGCGGGAGTTTTTGCCGCCGGCAAGGATGTCGGCAAGGACATCCATCTCGGCGTCGCCGGGCGTATAATAGGACGGCGTCGGGTAGGCCAGGTAGAGGCGCGGCAGCTGCACGTTGTCCTCCAGAGTGAGGTATTCCGGGCCGTTGAGCACAAAGGGCCGGGACGGCGGAGGCAACACTTCCTCTCCCGCCGGTATCTCGGCGAACCAGTAGCGGACGCGCTCCAGGGCCTGCCCGGGGTCGATGTCCCCGGCAATCACCAGGGCCGCGTTATTGGGGCTGTAGTAGCGGCGGAAGAACTCCACCACGTCGTCATAGGAGGCAGCCGTCAGGTCTTCCATATACCCGATGGTGGGCCAGCTGTAGGGGTGGCCTTCCGGATACAGGCTTTCCGCCAGCCTGATCCAGGCTTGTCCGTATGGGCGGTTCTCGTATGACTGCCGCCGTTCGTTCTTCACCACGTCCCGCTGCCCATCTACTTTTTCCGGCGACATGGCATCCAGCAGGTAACCCATGCGGTCCGACTCCAGGAACAGAGCGGCGTCCAGGGCACTGGAGGGCAGGATTTCGTAGTAATTGGTGCGGTCGGTATTGGTAGAGCCGTTGTTGTTGCCGCCGACGGATTCCAGCAGGTTGTCGAAGTCGCCCTCCGCCACATGGCCGGAGCCTTCGAACATGATGTGTTCAAACAAATGGGCAAAGCCGGTGCGCCCCGGCTTCTCGTAGCCGGACCCCACGTGGTACCAGACGTTGACCGCCACCATGGGCACCCGGTGGTCTTCGTGCAGGATGACGGTCAGCCCGTTGGGCAGGATATGGATTTGATAGGGCAGCTGCAGGACTGGAGCCTGAGCAAAAACGCTTATAGCAGACAGGATTAACAGGATGGGCAGGATATGCCGGGCTGGCGTACAAACGCATACGCATCTTGTTAATCCTGTTAATCCTGTCTGGTTCAATTCCTTGTTCAATCCTGGCCCAAACAACCGGCCGGCTATCCGGCATGACATTCTGTTCATCATCATCTGTTTTTGATTAGGCCCGGAAAGATACGGACTATTGAGGAGGAAATTGGGGGGAATATTGCAAAAAGGGGGGGTATTGCACTTGGAAAAATAGCGCCCGGACCTGGAGCTTGTTCCTGCTTTTGATCCAACAGCACGATGATAGAAATCATTGTAATTTCTTCTCAATGCAATTAGGTTATACTTCCTGCCCGAAAGACTTTCCTCCAGGTTTTTAGAATGTTTAACCTGATTTATAACCCCTAAATTTTGAGCCATGAGTAAGAAAATATCCCTGTTATTATATCCAGTACTGTTCCTGGCCTTCGGGATTTCCAATATCCAGGCGCAATATTTGAAAGCTTATGTCGGTACAGGCGTACCGGATGTTGAGGACGGTGTTTTTGACGGCAATTCCGGAGATATTATCGGCGGCACGGCGGAATGGGGGAATTTTCTGTTGCTGGACTTCGTTTCAGACAACCCCAATATCTGGATTGAATCCTTCACGTTGGATTTCGGCCCCGCCGCTTCGGCTTTCATTGATGACATCTACAATTGGGGGCATAATCTTGATGGAGTGGTAGTAACCTCCTCCTCGCTTGACGGCAACGTCTATACTGCCTCCGTCATGGGCATGACGGATGAAGTAGATGTGTTTTACATTCATTTTGATTTTGACCGCAACGCAGCTGGCCATACGCCCTACGGGGAAGACTACATCGGCGCCACAATATCGGCCACGCTAAATAATGGCGTCAACTTGTCGGGGACCTTCGATATGGTCGATCTTTGGGTAGCTATGGCCCAGGCCGGCGTTTCCGGCCAGATGGTCGACGTCTGGATCCGCGATTGTTATTCGGACGGGGGCGAGGTTCCTTCCGATACGGACTGCCCCCAGTGGTATACCAGTCCGGATATTTTTATCGACAATGATTTTGACGGCATCCTCGACGCACCGGTTTACGGGGAAGACAACATCCTGTGGGCTGTGGTCCGCAACCGGGGGACGGATTTCGCCCAGGATGTCAACGTAAATTTTTATTACCGCCTTAACACAACCGGCCTGGTTTTTCCGGATGGCGCCAATCTGATCGGAAGCACCACAACCGATGTTCCTCCAAACGGCAGTGCTCAGGTGTGGGTGCCCTGGAACGGCCTGCCCTATTCGCCGCAAGCCGGCCATTGGTGTATCGGCGCCGTCCTGAACCATCCGGGCGACCCGGCGATAACGCCGGCCGTCGCAGGCTACGAAGACAATAACGTAGGCATTGCCAACATCTGGTTTATCGCCGGCCGGGCCGGAGAGCGGCTGGATATTTCCTTCAGCGCGGGTACCGGCGGCGAATCCCTCTTCGGATTCGAAAGATGGCCGCGCAATTTCATCCTGCGGGTAATCAACGAGCTGCCGGAGTGGGCGGTGGCCATGAAAGGGGCAAATCCGGGAACCCCTTTCAGCCTGCAGCGGGGGGAGGAAAAAAAGGTTCACATCGAAGTAAATATCCCCAAAGAAACAAAGGCCCATACTGCCGGGATGATAAAAGTAGAGCAGGTTGACGAAGAGACAGGCAAAGTAGTCGGAGGAGTGCTGTACAGCATCTACGAAGACCACCGGCCTCCTCAAGCGATTAACGAGGTTACTGCTTTGGTCGGCGAGAAGAGTGTGCAGCTTAGTTGGGAACCCGCCCGTATAGAAGAAAGAACAGGACAGGAAGAGAAAGTAGCTTATTATGAGATCTTCAGGAATGGCCAGCCATACGCGAAGGTCCTGCGCGACGAAGACCCCTTTGCCTACGGCATGCAGTGGACGGACAGGGACCTTTCCGGGACCCGCCTGGCTTACGCTGTACAGGCCGTGGACGAGGGGGGAAATGTTTCTGCCCAATCGCCGGCCACCGAAGTTACGCTGCCCGGCGGAGCAGGATTGTTCAACTGGCTGACCTGGCTGCTGCTGTTCCTCCTGCTCTTTTTTATTATTTTATATGTTTTAAAGGGCCGGGCCAGGGAATGAGATAAGGTTGTTGGGTAGCTGTATAAAGTGCTGCACTGCATGGGCACACGAAATTGAGCCTGGCAGGCGGCAAGCAGCCCAAAGAAACGAAACGGCAGGCTGGGCGGACACTTGATGAGCATCCACATCATCGAATCTTACAAAAACCACTTCCATAACCGCCTAATTTCTTAACTTGCCGGGACATTGTTGGAACAACACCCCAATGTATGCCCGAAACAGAAATGCTTACCCTTTCAAATGTAGATTGGGACGACATCCTGGAAACCCTCAGCGTACAGCGCTGCGTACTCTTCCTCGGTGCCTCCGCCTACCAGGCGCCGGGGGGCGGGGATTTGGAAACAGCCCTCCGCCGACACCTCGATGCCGACGACCCGGCCCACCCCTACATCCATGTCTACAACTCCGACGGCTTTATCCTTCTTCGCAAGAACCGCTACCGGCGCAAGGTGGTAACCGCCATGAGCGAATTCTACAGCCAGCCCTTCCCGGAAACGGAAGCCCTCTTCGCCCGCATCGCCCGCATACCCTTTTCCATGATATTTACCCTCACCCCAGACAATGTCCTGCCGCGCACCTTCGATGTACAGGGCTTCGACTACCAGCCCGATTTTTACTTCCGCAACAGCAAGGCAGCGGAACAATTCGAGCAGCCACATAAGGACAAGCC
The DNA here is from genome assembly GCA_024102975.1 of Phaeodactylibacter sp. Lineage (GTDB taxonomy): Bacteria > Bacteroidota > Bacteroidia > Chitinophagales > Saprospiraceae > JACJXW01. The sequence goes on from JAGFJD010000587.1 coordinate 8,908, forward strand.
GGTCATCTACAACCTGCTGGGCAATATAGAGGAACCCAGAAGCATGGTGCTCACCCACGCTGATTTCTTTGACTACCTGCAGTCGGTCTTCACCGGATACAACATGAACCAGGAGCTGAAGGACGAACTGGAGCAGGCCGAACGCTACGTCTTCCTGGGCCTGCCGTATGAAAAGTGGTACTTCCAGCTCCTGCTCCGGGTGCTGTCCATGCATTCGGAAAAGCTGAAAGAAGTGGAACGCCTGGCGTTGATGGAATTCGAAAACCCGCTGCTGTACAAGTTATACACGGAGGAATTCAAGATCGAATTTATCCCCTCCGATACCGAGGTGTTTATCCAAACGCTTTTCCAGCATTGCGAAACGGCGGGGCTGCTGAAACAACCCCTGCAGCCTGGCCCGGCGGAAGTGAATGTCCCTGTTTTGCCTTTTGCAGAACTTCGGGAAATGGTCGCCAAGGCGAAGTCCGCCCAGGCTATGTTGCACCTGAAAGCGTTGCTCGATTCCAAAAAGCCCCGCAGTTACCAGTTGGCCAACAGCCTGGTGGTGCTACGCAACCGCTACAACCTGCTCCGGCAACGAGAAAAACGGGGGACGATCGACAGCCGGGACCTGACCGTAGAAGATCGACAAATAACCGAGCAACTGCTGGAGTTGATTGCTCAATCCGAAACCCTGACAGCCTGAAGCGATGAGCCAGCCGAAGCCCAACATATCAAAACGCTTCCGTTATCCCGGTATCCAGCCTTTCAGCACCGAGCAGAGCGATACGTTCTTCGGACGGGAAGAGGAAACGGCTGCACTGTACCGCCTCATTCAGCGTACACCCCTCGTAGTGCTGCACGGCAAGAGCGGCTACGGCAAGAGTTCGCTGCTCAACGCCGGCATCATCCCGCTTTGCCACAAGGAAAGTATTTTCGGCCCCATACTCATCCGATTTGGCACCTGGGCGGAAGGAGTAACGGAAATGCTATTAGACATAGCCAAAAACAAGCTGGCACAGGATGCCGACCGCCAAACCATCCTGTCCCAACTGCTGCCCGGCGACGACTCCTTATGGCGGTACGCCAAAGCGCAGCAGTTGAGCGGAGGCGGACGCCCCCTGCTGTTGTTCGACCAATTTGAGGAGTTGTTCACTTACCCGGAGGAGGCGGCACAGGCTTTCCAACAGGAACTGGCTGAATTATTGGCGCCTGCCCCCCCCCTGCGTTACCTCCGCCGGCTGGAAGCTGCTGATGCCCCCGAGTTGTCAGAGGCGGAGGAGGACCTTCTGGAAGCTCCCCTGGAAGCCCGCATCGTAATTGCCGTCCGCTCCGACCGCCTGCACCTGCTGGGGCAGCTGGCGGGCTACCTGCCCAACGTCCTGCACAACCTTTTTGAACTTCGCGCCCTTCGCCCGGCAGACGCGAAAGCAGCCATCGTCCGCCCGGCCGGATTGCCGGATGCCCACCAATTCTTCACGCCGCCCTTTAGCTGGACGCCGGCTGCCCTTGAAAAAATGATGGCGTTCCTGCAGGATGAAGAAGACGAGAACCGCGTCGAAAGCATCCTGCTGCAGATGATATGCCAGTACCTGGAGGAAAAAAAGGTGCAAAAGGAGGGATTGTCCCAACTGGATGCCGCCGACCTGGGGAATTTAAAGCTGATCGTCAACGATTATTATGTGGAAAAGCTCAACTCCCTGGAAAACGAAGCGGAGCTGCATGCCGCCCGCCGCCTCATCGAAGAAGGCCTGGTGATGGAAGGGGAAAAAATCCGCCTCTCCCTGCACGAGGCCCAGATTGAAAAGCAGTTCGGCGTCGGCGTACCGCTCCTGAACCGGCTGGTCGACAGCCGCCTGCTGCGGGCCGAGCCTTTCCTGCGCGGAGGATATACCTACGAGCTGGCCCACGACCGCCTGGTGGAGCCGGTGCTGAAAGAGAAACAAAAAGCAGCGTTGCTCCCTCCTATCATTGATTGCCATACGCACATCTTCACCGGAGACCACGTCCCGCCCTACCTGACCAAAACTTTCGTATGGTGGCCCTTCTACTACTTAATTAACCTGCCCCTGATCCTATGGGCCGTCATGTCCTGGAACAAATGGGGAGACAAGATTTGGTTTTCCCGCGCTTACCGGGCGGTGCGAAGGGCCTGGTATAAGGCAGCTATCCAAATCAACCGGGTCTGGGCGTTGAGCCTGCTTCGGCAGGGCATTGTGGCGCTGGCCACTGTTCATGTGTTTTATATCCTCTACGATTGGTTATATCTGTTAACCCAACCGGAGGCTTCGGATGCCAACAACTGGATGCTGGCCATGCGGCAGCAGTTGGAAAGCTGGAATATCCTGTTCCCGATCAACAACCGGCTTGTGGAAGTTTTGCTTGTGTTATTTTTTTTGTTGTCCCTAAAAACAGGAAGAAACTTTATTTTCTCTGTTTTTAAGAGACTTTGGAGCTTTTTCAAGCTATTGCCCGGTTCGATGACCACGGCTCTGATCGAGCGCTATATATCGATGGGCCGTTTTATCCTCTACAGGCATCAACACCGCATCATGGCTCAGCTCAGGGCCCAGTATCCGCCCGGCACTGGATTCGTGGTTTTGCCCATGGATATGGAATACATGGAAGCCGGCAAGCTAAAACCAAAGGGCAGTTTCTACAGGCAAATGGAAGAACTGGCCAGGGTTAAAAACAACAACGACTATAAAGACATCATGTTTCCATTCGTTTTCGTTGATCCCCGGCGGATAACAAGCGATCCCGGTTTTTTCCGGTATACTTTCGAAGGCGGCAAAGTCAGTTTGGAGTAGTGTTTTATCAAGGATTACGTAGAAGGCCGCTCCTTCAGCGGCTTTAAGATTTACCCGTCGCTGGGATACTTCCCTTTCGATGAAGAACTGCTGCCTTTGTGGAAATACGCAGCGGACCGGGGCCTGCCCATCACCGCCCATTGTCTTCGCGGGACGATGTTCTATCGAGGCAAAAAGAAACGGGAATGGGATGAACATCCGGTTTTTGAAGAAGTTGCTGCTAAAGGCGAATATGAGCCCTTGCTGCTGCCGGAACTGAAAAATGAAGAATTCCAGGCCAATTTCATCCACCCCATGAATTATCTCTGCTTGCTGGCGGAACCCCTCTTGCGCAGGCTGGTGGGTAAGGCACGGGATAACCGCATCCGGGAACTTTTTGGTTATAACGGCCCCGGCATACCCCTTAGCCGCGACCTAAGCCGGCTGAAGCTGTGCATTGCGCATTTCGGCGGCGAAGACCAATGGAAGCGGTATCTGCAACTCGACCGCTATACCTACAGCCTGCAGCTCATCCGCAACCCAGGCCAGGGCATTGACTTCCTTTACAACCAGCAGGGAGCGTTTTCCCCCGGCAAGCTGGAACAGGTTTGGAAATTCGGCGACTGGTATTCCATCATATGCAGCATGATGCTGCAATACGAAAACGTATACAGCGATATTAGCTTCATCCTGTACAACGAAGAGATACTCTCACTACTGAAGCAAACTTTGCATCCGGATAATGTCAAGCTGCGCCGCCGAGTGCTGTATGGCACCGACTTCTACATCGGGCGCAGCCAAACATCGCACAAGAAACTGGTGGCGGAAATCATGGCGAAGCTCGGCCAGGAGGAATTCGATTTGATCGCCAGAGAAAATCCGAGAAAGTTTTTGGGGTTGACCAGATAGTTTTTAACCTGGATATAGCCCTGTAGTTGTTCGGAAAAGTAAATACGCTTGTACGCACTGCATATAGGGGTGCCCTTACCCTAACCCTCAAATCAGTCGCTCAAAAACCGATTGAAATCCCCAATAATCCTATCCATAACACCATTGACGTGTTCATCAATTTCCTGAAGCGCCGGGTTCTCCTCATGCCACTCCACAATCTCTTTCACCCCTTCCCGGAAGGGGATTTGGGGGTTAAAATCAGGCACCAGGCCCCGGATTTTCGCATTGTCAAAGATCATGCTGTGCGCCTTGTCGCCCAGCAGGCCGTCGCCGATAGCTTTGTCGTATCTGGCTATTATTTCTGACGGGACATGCACCAGGCGAGGCACCACCTGCAGTTCTCCGGCGAAGATGCGGTAGATGTTGTTCCACGGAAGCCACTCGTCGGACGTGATGTGGAACGCCTCGTTGATAGCAGCCTTTTTCCCCAGCAAGCCAACGAGCCCAACCGCAAAATCTTTGTTGTGGGTAAGCGTCCAGACCGAGGTGCCGTCTCCGTGGACAACAACCGGCAGGCCCTGCTTCATCCGGTGCAGCGCCGTATACCCGCCGATCAGCGGGACCTTGGTTTTGTCGTAGGTGTGCGACGGGCGGACGATCGTAAAGGGAAAGCCGTTTTTGGCAAATTCTTCCCGCAGGAGGTTTTCGCAGGCTATCTTGTTTCGCGAATATTCCCAGAACGGATTGTCCAGCGGAGTGTCCTCTGTTATGGGAAGCTGTTCCGGCGGCGTCTGGTAGGCAGAGGCCGAGCTGATGAAGACATATTGATCCGTTTTACCCGAAAACAGCGCGATGTTGTTTCGGATATCCTGCGGTTCGAAGGCGATCCAATCCACCACCGCGTCGAAATGGTGTCCCTGGATGGCCTTGCGCGTTTTATCGAAATCCCTGATATCTGAAATGATGGTTTTCACGCCTTCCACCTGCCGGAACCCGGCGCTTTTTCCCCGGTTGAGGTGGTATAAATCAAAACCCCGGGCGACGGCCAGTTCCGAGCAGGCGGAGCTGATGACGCCGGTGCCGCCGATGAATAGTACTTTCATTTTGTTGTTTTTTAAGTTATTAGGTTTTGGCTCGATTATCGTTATTTTGTTGAGGTAACTTTTACTTTAGAGGAAATCAAATAGTTCCACCAAAATAGAATTAATCTGCCGGAAAATTCCTGAATATGAACAAAACAACCCTACCCCCTATCATCATTGCGGCCCTGATTGCCATCGGCAACGCACAAACGGCCCTCTGTTCAGCGGAGGCACCGGCCCGCCCGGCACCCGGATACTGAAGGACATGGGCTTCTTCATGCACGACGGCGGGCATACCGTGCTGCCGGAGGACTTTGAGGCGATGGCGGATTTTATGGATCGGCATTTTGGGAGGAAGATTGACAGGGATTGAGATTTAATAACTGACCTTTCGCAAGCGAAAGATTATGATTTCTGAAAAATTTAGCAGTATCCAGACCCCCATGCATAGCTTCTCCTCTTAGTGCCGGGCACTAAAAAAGCAGCTCGCATGAGTAAAATAATAGC
>JAGFJD010000589.1 GCA_024102975.1 Phaeodactylibacter sp.
TGGTGCTGATGCAACCCATAAACCTTTCGATGGGCATGCGGCCCTTCGGCGGCAGGCTTTTTTCAATTTTCCTTTCGACCTGCGAGGCCACCTGCCGCAAGGCCAGGTCCCGCAACTGCAATATGCGTTCCGGCTGGAAAAAATTTTCCAGCGCCCTGGCTATGCGCTCCCCCTTGTAAATTTTGCCCTCCCGCATGCGCTTGATGAGGTCGGCCGCCGGCAGGTCGATGTTGACCACCTCGTCGGCGTATTCGAGGATCTTGTCGGGGATGGTCTCGCGCACTTCGATGCCGGCGATCTTTTCCACCCGGTCGTTCATGCTTTCCAGGTGCTGGACGTTGAAAGCGGTGACCACGTTGATGCCGTTGTCCAGGATTTCCACCACATCCTGCCAGCGTTTTTCGTTGCGGCTGCCGGGAATGTTGGTATGCGCCAGTTCATCCACCAAAACGACTTCCGGATGGGCGATGATGATGGCGTCCAGGTCCATTTCCCGGAGTTCCCGCCCTTTGTAGTAAACGGTTTTCAGAGGAATCTGAGGAATGCCCTCCATCAGGGCTGCCGTTTCCTCCCGGCCGTGGGGCTCGATCAGGCCGATCCGGATATCGATGCCCGCCGCGATAAGTTCGTGGGCCTCCTGCAGCATGCGGTAGGTTTTGCCCACGCCGGCGATCATGCCGATGTAAACCTTCAGCTTGCCTCTGCGGCGCTGCCGGATGAGGTCCTGGAACCTGCTGTCAGATAATGGCGTCATGGTTTTTTTGTCATGATCGGATGATCGAAATAGAAACCTAAGGTGGCCATGGTTTCCCAGCGGGCGTTGGCGCCGTTGGTGAAAATGGCCAGTTCCTCATCGGCCTGCAGGTACCGGCCCTCCACTCGCAGGTAAGCGTTCTCTACGGGCCGGAACTCCGCCCCCAGGGTTATGCCCCATAGTTGCAGCCCTTGTGCTTCTCCTTTGGAACTGGGGTAGCTGCCGGATATGAAGCCCTCAGGATCCTGAAACACTTCCCCCCGCACCGTCGCCGAAAATGCAGGGGTGAACTGGCAGCGCGCTACCGCCAGGGCATTGAACATAAGGGCGCTTTCCCCACCGTCGGCCCTCCTGGAGTTGGACTGCAGGCCCAGGTCGCCGCCCAGCGCCAGGAACAGCTTGCCGCCGAAGGAAGTGTTCAGGTAGATATTCTGGTAAAACCTGAATTGCTCGGGCGCCGCGCCGTCCGGCGATTCTCTGCCGAACAGGTTGGTGTACGTCAGGCTGGTTTGATCCGAAAAACGGTATCGCAACAACAACCCAACCGATCTGGCGGAGTTGGCGTCCAGAAAAAAGTTGTAGCCGTTGGCCAGCCAGAATTCGGCATGGAGCTGTTCGGAACCCTCGTAGGACAAACGCGCGCCCGCCTGATAGAACGGCTCGTTGTAAGTGGCTACCGCCGTTGAACTCAGGTAATTGTTTTTGGGCAGGAAGCTTTCCGTGCCGATGTGGGTGGTGAAAAAACCGCCGTCCAGCCACCAGCCCGGGAGGATACTGACACCAACGTTTGCCTCCTGTACGGGGCTGAATTCCTCAGACCAGGTGGCCTTTGCAATGTCTCCGTAGTGAAGCGTTACATTCCCTCGGGCCTTGCCGCCTTCGTAATGTACGCCGATCTGGGCCACATTCAGCCCGAAGCGCCCGCTGCGGGGAGAAACAGTAGTGAATTGCTGAAGGGCGTTGGGGCCGAGCGAATCGGAAAAATAACTGTAGTACGCGTCCACATAACCGGAAATCCGGAGCCGGGCGGAATCCGCCTCCTGGGCCCGGGTGGTTATGCTAATGGCAAACACCATAATAAATGAAAATAAATTTCTCATTTTTTGACGATTTCTCTTGGGCACTTTACAGGAGCGCGGACTTCCAAGTCCGCGAGTAAGATTGAAAATGGGCTTATAAATGTAATGGAATCTCTCTAAGAGGCTGGCAGCAGTACAGGAGAGCCTGATCAATTTTTTGTCGAGGCCCGCGCTCCAGAAGGCCCAAAAATTTTAAGTGGCAAAGTAGAATTGGGCTACCGCTTTCCCCTTATCGTTTCTTCATCCAGGGCCAGGTTCAGCTTCAGCACATTGACGATATCTCCCGGCCCCAGTATCCCCAGCAGGGGGCGCTGGGTGTGCGACTCGATGAGTTCCCGCACTTTTTTTTCGCTCATCTGCCGGCTGGAGGCAACGCGTTGCACCTGCATCAGCGCGCCCGCTTTGCTGATGTGCGGGTCCAGGCCCGAACCGGAGGCCGTCACCATGTCCGGAGGAATATCTTCCGGCCCGATGCCCGGATGGTATTTCAACAACGTATCGATCCGGCTCTGCACCAGTAGCAGGAAATCGGGGTTGGATGGCCCCCGGTTGGAGCCGCCGGTGGCGGAAGCGTCGTATCCGACGGCCGAGGGGCGGCCCCAGAAATACTTCCGGCTGCTGAAAGCCTGGCCGATGTTCTCAAAACCGATCAGGGCGCCATCGCGGTAAACGGGATTGCCCGCCGCGCCCCGGGGCGAGAGCAATTGCGCCAGGCCCGTTATGGCCGCCGGGTAGATGATGCCAAAGATCAGCAGGGTAATGGCGGCCAGGCCCAGGGATATTCTCAGGTTTTTCATAATGGCGTATTTGTAACTACTAAGGTATTATGGTATTTCGGTGTTATGGTATTGCGGTTGGCCTAATGCAAGCCCAGCATTCGCTCCAACCTGGACTCCATTGGAGCAAGCAAGCACCGGGCCGCAAAACCGAAATACCGCAAAACCGAAACACCTGAAACTTTACATAAAAAGGTTGTAACTGTTTAGGTCTTTTGTTTAACCACATAGGACACATAGCGTTTTCACAGTAGAGCACATAGGCCGCGGCTACTGTGGCCTATGTGAACTGCCTGATGTGGCCTATGTGGTAAATAGTTGCAAAAGGTTCACCATCAGGTCAATCAGTTTGATCCCGATGAAGGGTACAATAAGGCCGCCCAGGCCGTACACCAGCAGGTTGCGCGACAGCAGGGCGGCGGCCCCGATGGGCCGGTATCTCACCCCGCGCAGGGCCAGCGGGATCAGCAGCGGAATGATGAGGGCGTTAAAAATGACCGCCGACAAAATGGCTGATGCGGGGCTTTCCAGCTGCATGATGTTGAGCGCGTTCAGGCCCGGAATGGAAGCGGCAAACAGGGCCGGGACGATGGCAAAGTACTTGGCCACGTCGTTGGCGATGGAGAAGGTCGTCACGTTGCCCCGGGTGATGAGCAGTTGTTTGCCGATCTCCACCACTTCCAGCAGCTTGGTGGGGTCGTTGTCGAGGTCCACCATATTGGCGGCCTCTTTGGCGGCCTGGGTGCCGCTGTTCATGGCGATGCCCACGTCGGCCTGCGCCAGGGCAGGGGCGTCGTTGGTGCCGTCGCCCATCATGGCCACCAGCTTGCCGGCCTGCTGTTCCTGCCTGATGTAGGCCATTTTGTCTTCCGGTTTCGCCTCGGCGATGTAGTCGTCGACGCCGGCTTCCCTGGCAATGTATGCGGCGGTGAGCGGGTTGTCGCCGGTGACCATTACGGTTTTGAGGCCCATTTTCCGGAAGCGCTCAAAGCGCTCGCGTATCCCGGGCTTGATGATGTCTTCCAGCTGGATGACCCCTGCGGGCCTGTAGTTCACGGCCAGGGCCAGCGGCGTGCCGCCCTTTTCGGCGATCTCGCGGGTTTTGGCTTCGAACTTTTCGAGATTTTCGCCTTCTGTGCGGCACCACTTTTTGATGGCGTCCCAGGCGCCTTTTCTGATCTTCCTGCCGTCGGGCAGGTCGATGCCGCTCATGCGCGTCTCGGCCGAAAATTTTACGAAGGTGGCGCCTTCCAGGGTGAGCGCTTCCTGTTTTATGCCCTTTAATCCGGCAAGTTCCAGGATGGATTTGCCTTCCGGCGTTTTATCCACCAGGGAGCTGAGCGCGGCCAGTTCGGTGAACTCCTGTTCGCCGGCTCCGTTCAGGGAGTAGAAAAACGTCGCTTTCCGGTTGCCGATGGTGATGGTGCCGGTCTTGTCGAGCAGGAGCACGTCGATGTCGCCGGCCGTTTCCACGGCCTTGCCCGATTTGGCGATGATGTTGGCGCTTAGGGCCCGGTCCATTCCCGCGATGCCGATGGCGGACAGCAGGCCGCCGATGGTAGTGGGAATGAGGCAGACGAAGAGCGAGATCAGGGCGGCGACGGTAATGGCCGTATTGCTGTAAGCGGCAAACGGCTGCAGGCTGGCCGTCACGATCAGGAACACCAGCGTAAAGCCGGCCAGCAGGATCGTCAGGGCGATCTCGTTGGGCGTTTTCTGCCGGTTGGCGCCCTCCACCAGGGCGATCATCTTATCCAGGAAGGAGCCGCCCGGTTCGGAGGTAACCATCACTTTGATCCGGCCGGCCAGCACCTTTGTTCCGCCAATGACGCTGCTGCGGTCGGTTTCCGCTTCCCGGAAAACCGGTGCCGATTCGCCGGTAATGGCCGATTCGTCGATGGAGGCCAGCCCTTCCACGATCTCGCCGTCCGCAGGGATGATATCGCCCTCCCCGGCCAGGAACAGGTCGTTCTTCCGCAGGGCGGAAGCGTTTATTTCCTCCATTCGATCATCGGCCAGCAGGCGTTTGGCGGGCGTATCCGTTCGCGTTTTCCGCAGAGCATTGGCCTGGGCTTTGCCCCGGGCTTCGGCCAGGGCCTCGGCAAAATTGGCAAAGAGCAAAGTGAGGAACAGGATAAGGGTGACCGCAGCGTTATAAACCGCGTCTCCCAGCGCTTCCCGGCCGGGAAGCAGAGAGAGCAGCGTCACCGCCAACATCACCACAGTGCCGATCTCCACGGTGAACATCACCGGGTTTTTGATCATAGAACGAGGATCGAGCTTGGAGAATGACGCGCTCAGCGATTGCCGGAGAATGGCCCCGCTGAAGATCGATCGGTTAATTTCAGGTTTCATTTTTTTGGTTTAATGTTCATTTGCCAGGGGGCTCCGGCAGCTACAGGCTGGCAGGTTTGGCTCCTCTCAGGCATGACATATACACGAATACACAAATGCACAAATGCACAAATACCACCCTAAACGCTGAAATACTCTGCCACCGGCCCCAGCGCCAGTGCCGGGAAGAACGACAGGGCGGCCACGATGAGGATCACGGCGAGCAGGACCGCCCCGAAAGCGAAGCTTTCCAGTTGCAGGCTGCCGGCCGATTCGGGAACCTGCTTTTTGGCGGCCAGGGATCCGGCGATGGCCAGCGGCCCGATGATGGGCAGAAAGCGGCCCAGCAGCATGGCGATGCCCGTGGCGATATTCCAGAATGGCGTATTGTCGCCCAGGCCCTCGAAGCCGGAGCCGTTATTGGCGGCGGCTGAGGTGAACTCGTACAGCATTTCGGAGAAGCCGTGGAAGCCGGGGTTGTTCAGCCAGCCCAGTTCCGGGTTGGCCGTGGCGGCATGGCTGGCCAGGGCCGTTCCCGCCAGGATGAGCATCGGGTGCAGGACGACGACCAGGGCCGCGATCTTGACCTCCCGGGCCTCCAGCTTTTTGCCCAGCAGGCCGGGCGTGCGCCCGATCATCTGCCCGGCGATGAAGACGGCCACCACCAGGAATACGAAGAAATTGATGAACCCCACCCCCACGCCGCCATAGAGGGCGTTGATGAACATATCCAGGA
>JAGFJD010000593.1 GCA_024102975.1 Phaeodactylibacter sp.
GCCTGGATAAGAGCGTGTTGGGATTTTCATGCTGAAGCCGAAAATGAGGCGGGATAATTTTCCAGTCTCCGACTGGCGTAAATCAACATCTTTCGCGGGTTCACGCAAGTCGGAGACTTGCTTATTATGCCGCATCGAGGCTACAGCCTCTCGCGAACATTACGCAATTGAGTTGTGTCCGGCTACTCACCCCCTCCTCCTCCTCGTCTCCACCGGCGCCTCTCCATATTCTTTTTTATACTTTTTCGTGAAGTAGTCAGGATTGCCGAACCCCACCTGGTATGCCACCTGCGAGATGGGCAAAGCCGTGTCTTCGATCAACGGCCGGGCCTTCCGGAGGCGGTACAGGTTGATGAATTCATTCACGCTTCTTCCGGTTGTCGCCTTCACCTTTTTGAACACCTGGGCGCGGCTGTAAGGCACAGACTGGCACAATTGGGGCGCGCCGAAGTGCTCGTCGGAGTACTTTTCTTCAATGACGGTTAGAATAGCCTCCATGAACGGGTCTCCCGCCAGGCCGTTCTCCTCCTCGGTAAACCGGATGAAAATCGTTTTGGCGTATTTCTCCTGGAGGATCTTCTGGAGGCGGATCAGGTTCCGGAGGCGGGCAGATAGCTCTTCCTTTTCGAAGGGCTTGGCCAGGAAGGCATCCGCCCCTTTTTCCAGGCTGAGCTGCTTCGGATCCGGGCCGTCTTTGGCGGTCAGCAGGATGATGGGGATGTGGTTGGTGATTGGGTTGTCCTTCAGGGTTTCACAAACTTCGTAGCCGTTCTTTTCCGGCATGATGATGTCGCTGATGACGATGTCGGGCACCGACCGGATGGCCTTGTCGATGCCCGACTGGCCGTCGGCGGCAAAGAGCAACCGGTAATCCTTTTTCAGCAGGAACCGGAAGTGCTGCAGGATGCCGGGATGGTCGTCGATGATTAGGATAGTGGTTTTTTTGTCGGCTAGGCTTGTTTTATCATCTGCCGGGACAGGAGGAGGCGAAACGGCTTCTATTTCTGGTAATGCCAGTTCGGCGGGTTTCCTTTCCGCTTTTTGAGTAGCCGGCAAAAGGACGGTAAAGATTGCCCCTGTCCCTTTTTCGCTTTGCACCCGGATACGGCCGCCCATCAATTCCACCAGCCCTTTGGCCAGGGACAGCCCGATGCCGGCTCCGGGTTGAACCTGAACCCCGGAATTGCTTTCCTGAAAGTACCGCTCGAATATTTTATCCTGGTTTGCTTCCTCAATTCCGACGCCAGTGTCCTGCACGGCAATTTTAAGCCAGGGACCGGAGTTTTCGGTGATCTTTTCGGCATACATCTTCACCGCGCCGCCTTCCGAAGTAAACTTCAGGGCGTTGCTCAGCAAATTGCTGATCACCTGCTGCAGCCGCTCCGGGTCCAGGTCCATCAGCATTTCCTGCTCAGTAGAATGATATTGAAGGTCAATCTTTTTCCGGTTCGCCAGCACCGCAAATGAAGCGCAGATATTCCTCAAAAGGTTGACTGCATCGTCCTGGATAAGGGATAACTTGATCCTGCTGGCTTCCAGCCGGGCGAGGTCCAGGATTTTTTGGGTTTGGTTTTGCAGGATTCGGGCATTGTGCAGGATCTGGCCCCGGAAGGCGCCGTTGCCCTGGATCATCTCGGCGCTTCCGTAAATTAAAGAGAGCGGCGTTCGCAGTTCATGAGAGACATTGGCGAAAAACCTCGATTTCAACTCGTCATGTTCCCGAAGGCGCCGGGCTTCCCGTATGGCCAGTTGCGCTTCCCGTTCCGCCAGCCGGCGCGACAGCTGAAAGCGGTAAAAGCCGTAGATCGCCAGGGCGAGGAGGAGAAGATAAATAAATTGCGCAAAGGCATTCCAATACCAGGGAGGGCGGATGATGATGGTCATTTGCCTGGCATGCGTATTCCAAACGCCGTCGTGGTTGCTGCCTTTGACTTCCAGCGTATACGTTCCCGGCCCCAGGTTGGTGTAGCTGAAAAAGCGGCGGGTCCCGCTCTCAACCCAATCTTCGTCATAAGGTGCCAACCGGTATTTGTACTGGTTTTTTTCGGGGATGTAGTAATTCAGCGCAGCTACTTCAAAGGAAAGGTTGTTTTGCCAGTGCCTGAGGATCAGCGTATCGGTGCAATTGATGTGTTTTTTCAGGACGGACTGTTCGCCGATCGGTACTGATTCGTAGTCGATCCGGAAATCGGTAAATGCCACTGGCGGGGAGCATTCGTTTTTTGCAATCTTTTCCGGCCAGAAGGCATTGAGCCCATTGATCCCGCCGAAGTACATTTTTCCGGTTTTGGTTTTGAAACACACGCCGGAGTTGAACTCGTTGCTTTGCAGGCCGTCCCGGTAGTCGAAGGCCCAGACGTCGCGGTTGCGTGGATCGAGTCGCGCAATGCCTTTGTTGGAACTCACCCAGAGGAATCCCTTTTCATCTTCCAGCGCCCCGTAGATGATGTCGTCCGGCAAATCTGTATTGGAAGAATTGAAAAAGGAAAACGTATCGGCCGCCACATCCATTTTTACCAAACCTCCCCCGTAAGTGCTCAGCCACAGAGCGCCCGTTGGGCTGCAAAAAATGTGGTTGATCCGGTTGTATTCTCCGTAGTCGGCGCCTTCGCCCCGGATCGGCACGGGGAGGAGCGTTGGGTCGGGGTTGTTGATGGAGCCCGGGCCGAATTGAAACAGGCCCGATTCGAGCGTCCCGATCCAGAGCATGCCGGCGGAGTCCTGAGCTATGGAGCGGATAGTAACCGGATAATCCAGAGGCGTTGTAGCGTAAAGGAACGTTTCCCGGCGCGGATCATACCAGAAGAGGCCGCCCTCTCCTCCGATCCAAATAAAACCTTCCCGGCCGATCAGGATCGAGGTAACCAAATCGGGCCTGGTGCCGGGTTTATCCCGAAGGTTTTGAGGGAAAACGACTTTCGCGGCTGCCCCGTTCTTTTTGTTGAGCCTTAACAGGCCGTTGACATTGGTACCCACCCAGATTTCGCCTCCGGGAGTTCCGGCAATGGCTTCAATAACTGCCGGAACCGGCATGCCCAGGTCGAAGCGCTTCGGTATTAATTCGCCTTTTCTCAGATGATACAGCCCGGCTATTTGGGTTCCGAACCAGGTCGTCCCTTCATCATCTTCGTAAACGGACCGCACGAACCTACTGCTTCCTTCCAAAGCCTGAGGCGCCCTGAAATGGTTGAATCGCTGCTCATTCAGGTTTAATATCCGGATTCCTCCGTAAGCGCCGATCCAGAACACCCCGGAACTGTCCTGTATCATCGTCGTGTACTGAGGCAGAGTAGGCCTTCTCTCGGTGTCATATTCTTTTATTGTTGTTATTATGTTTCCGTTTCCGGAGTTGAATTGAAACAGCCCTTTTACCGTGGCAGCCCAGATATGACCCGATTTGTCTTTGCACAGTGGAATGTTGTATTCAAAATTTATGCTGTCTCTATGGATAACCGGCCTGGCCTCCATTCCCAGGCTATCCTTATGAAAAGCCTTGACATCTCTGTTTGAACTGCACCAGATATAGCCTTTGCCATCTTCAACCAGGTCAAAGACAAATTGCTGCTCCCGGATGAAAGGGTAGTATGCTTTCCCATACTCCCGCTCCACCTTGCCGATGCCGGATGCTGTGCCAAACCACAGGTCATTCTCGGAATCCAGGAACAGGCGCAGGATGGCCGTTCTGTTTATGCCGGGCCCGATGAAAGGCGGAGGGGTAACTGACATGGCGCCCTTTCCCCGGGAGGCAGGCTTTAACTGCCGCAGGCCGCCGTTCGTCCCGATCCACAGCAGACTGTCTGCCCCATCATAAACGAGGTGGCGCACCCGGTGGAACTGCCGGCTGACAGAAGCCGAGTCAATCAGGAAAACCCGCCGGACACTTTCCGTCGCCAGGTCAAACTGGTTCAGCCCGTAGTCCGTCCCCACCCACAAATTCCCGAACCCATCCTCCACAATGCTGTTGACGCTGCTGTTGCTAAGCGTGTGGGCATCGCCCGGCTGATGTGCAAAAACCGTGAAGGTGTATCCGTCGTATTTGTGCAGGCCGTCTTCCGTGCCGATCCAGATGATGCCGTGGCTGTCCTGGAACAGCGCCAGGATGGAGGACTGGCGCAGGCCGTCCTCCAGAGTGAGGTGTTTGGTGGTGGGGTTGATGGTTCGTTGCGAAAAAAGGGAGGGCTGGAAGGCTGTCAACAAGAATAGGAGTAACATGAGGCAGCCCAGGGCGGCGAAAAACCGGATCGATTGTTGATAGGGGAAAGGTCCCATTTGTGTTGGTTTCAGGATGGCTGGTTAATACAACATTATTTCCTTATCGGCAACGCAAAAGGGTAGAGACCGGGAAACGCAACCCTCTTCCCCAAAGTGTTTTAAGCTAATGATATGGTCGATATGGCCACTGAAAATAAGGTCGCTTTCATGGATAAGGCAATACTCGCAACAACCCCATGCGCGCTCCCTAACCAAAGAGCGGATTCTTTCAGGAA
>JAGFJD010000594.1 GCA_024102975.1 Phaeodactylibacter sp.
AGTGCAATTCGAGCACATCATGAGCCATGTGGCCGAAGAGCTGTACGGCCCTCGCATTGCCTTCGAACTGGTTGTTCGGTTCTTTCTGGACGATAAGGGGCCGCTGCCGATGGCAACGGACAGGTAAGCGTCACTTCCCGATACAGGAAGTTATAGGACTTTACAAATTGCTTAAAATGAATGGTTTGACTTCAGCCAACCGATTTATAGGTACAAAATAAATACAAAAAACGTCGAAAACAGGCCTCTACTATTGTCCCCAGCTCCGCTTCCTCTTTTCGCACTCGGCCGGGGGAAGGCCCAGATGCGGATTTACAGTTTCACATAGTTCGTCCAGTTTTTCTATGGCGTGTGCCGGAGAAATGGCTTCCGTTTCTACCATACGGTCAAAAATCCACAGGTGCCCGTGTACCTCAACCTGTTGGCTTTTCGCAAACTTGCGCAGTGTATTATCGCTGGTCAGTAAGATACCTTGGAGAGATTGCGCCTGGTAGAAGGCGGAGCAATCTTGCTCGGACAGGCTAGGGCGCTGCGTCTTTATTTCATAAACCGCGATTAGATCGTCATCCGTCATTTCGCTGACCTGTAACCTTTCCATATCCACGTAGGGCATAAGCGCTTTCTGCTGATCTTCCCGCAGTTCTTCCAGGATGAGGTCGGTGGTATGAAAGGCGTATTCCAGCTCAAAGAAATGCGGTAGCAGTTGAAGCTCGACTAGGTCGATCAATATGTTCGCATCATTTACTACAATTGTCATAGCGCCACGAACTCATCCCGAAAGGCCGCCAGTTTTTTATCGGCCAAATTAGCCGCCTTGCTCATGGAGATAATGCCCTCCGATGCGGCCCGGTAGACCAGTTGCAGAAAACGGCCGGATTGCTCTTTACCCTGGTATTGCCCCCAGCCTTCCTCCTTCCGGTTGCGGTTGACAAACTTCCGGAACCGAACATAGGCGCTTTCCGAAATGATATCCAGGTCCCTTGCCCTCGCCATCAGCGCCTGTATCGAAATGCCGTAGGTCTCTTTTACAGAGATGAGTTCCGGCAACGAAATGCCGGACCGGTGATCGCCCAGTTCGGTGAAGAAGGTTTCTCGCGGGATGAGTATGGCGGCGGCGAAACGATGGCAGAGTTTTTCGATGGATCTGGGGTCCAGTCCTTCGGCAAAATTCATCAGCAGGTGCCCCAGTTCATGCAAGACGGTAAACCGCTTGCGTTCGATAGTGAACTGCTTATTGACTACTATAACGGGAATCCGCTCATCCGCCCAGCCCGATAGGCCGTCAAAAGCCAGAGCTGCTTCGATCTCGATGACCTTGATCTCTTTTTCTTCCAATAGTTCGATCACGTTGGGCAGGGCGTTCAAGCCCAGCTTCCAGGACCTCAGCAATTCATTGGCCGCTTTTTCAACGTCTTCTCCGGTCCGGACCAGCACATCGGCGATCGGATTCTCAAAGAGGGAAGAAATCCGCAGCAGGGCTTCGATCTCCAGGTATCGTTCCACCTGATCGGTCACCCGCTGTTTTATGGCGTTGATCTGTTTCGCGCCCAGCTTGTTCCTTTTTCGGAACTCCACACTGCCGATTTCCACGGTAAACGGCCGGAAGAAATAATCCGGCTTCACCGAAAGGGCTTTCGCCAAAGCGATCAGCACTTTGCTGTTGGGCATCATTTCGCCCCTTTCGTACTTGGCGATGGCATTCTTGGAAACGAGGCCTCCCATGGCGTCCACCAAATTGTCTTGTGACAGGGATGCCAGAAGCCGGGCCGCCTTGAGCCGTTTGGAGAATATTTCTTTCATGGGGATGCGGGTTTGGTTTACAATATAAATAAAAATTCGGGATTTGTAAACCAGTTGGGATGAGAAAAAGTTTTTAAATGCAGTGGAAACTATGAATCATACAACCCCGAGTCTTCGTCCTTTTTCATGATCTCGATGAGCAGTGCTTCTTTTCTTCTCCCTCTCCTTTTTTCGGCAAATATTCCCCAATTTTGCCGAAGCATAAGAGCGTGTTGGGATTTTGTTTTTGATGCCGAAAATGGCCAGATCTGGGTTCTCACTGGCGCAGCACTCGAAGCTCGACCGGAGAATTGTTGACGCTACCGCCGCCTTGAACGCTTCGCGTATGGGCATCTACGAGGTGCTCGAAACGAATGGCGGCCTCATAAGCCTGAAAGAGCTGCTGACAAATGTGCCCTTCCGCAGCACCTGTCCCGCCGGATACCCGGGCAAACCCGGAGGCCTGATGTTCTCCCGGATCGTCCCCGGCCCGGAAGCGCCTTCCCTCATCCTGTTAGCTCAGCTTAGTAAACTACGAATCCTCTCTTTTCTAAAATTTGTCCATTTTCATTCATTAAAGTGAGCCAGTAAACTCCAGGG
>JAGFJD010000598.1 GCA_024102975.1 Phaeodactylibacter sp.
CATAACCTTCCGGCGCGATGGCTGAGGCATTTCAATTCCCGGACACCTACAACCACCTGCTGGAAGAAACCCCGCTTGGGCAGTTCGACTTCCAGAGCATGCCCGTGATCCACCCCGAAGCCCATCCCGCTTACAGCGACCCCGCTCTGAACCGCCTGCATCTGCTGGCCACCGCCGAGCACGAGCAAATCCACGACATGCTCGCCCGGCAGACTACCCACGGATACATGATCCTGCTCGGCATACGCTACTTCAAGAAGCTGCCCGATGCGGAGAAGGATGCGAGCCTATACCGGCAGATACTCCGGCTCCACGAAGAAGGGCGGAAGATGCACGAGGCATACGCCACCTTCGGCACGCTCTGCGTCAACCGGGCCTTTCAGCCATTGCTGGATACCCTCTCGCCGGAATACCAGGGCTACCTCGCCGAAGCCGAAGCCATGATCCCGGAAGGGCTGCGGGCCAAGCGGACGGGCAGGCTGTTGCTGTATGCCTCCGTGCTGGCGGCATTAAGCCCTGCACTGCCCACGCCAAATAGCAGCAACAAAACGCAGGCTCTGCAGGCCGCCCTTCAGCAAGTATCCGGATGCGAAGAGCGGTGGGCGGCCATCCGGCGCTGGCGGGAAGAAAAGGAACAAGATATCCTGGCCTGGATGGAGCAGTCGGCCCGGAGCATCGGATATGCCGAAAAGGAATTCCATGCCTCCATTTATTTCGAAGAGATCAACGCCCTCTTGCCGGATGAGGGCGAATACCTCGCCTTTGAAGACAAAGAAAGGCGTTTCACCGAGCAGCTCACCCGGTACGTCGGGCAAGAAGCCCTGCCTGCCGAATCCCGGCCGGTGGTTGTCTCTGAGCTCCGGCCCCTCATCCGCGCCTACGGGCAGCTGCTGGCGCCACAGTACCGGCTGGACCCCCTGCTTGCGGAAACCTTCGGCTGGGACGAACCCACCTACGGCCTGCTCGACCGGCTCTTTCAGGAGAACATCCATTCCGTTTATCTTCCCGGCCCGGTAACCACCATCCACCGCCTCGCCACCGATGTAGCCGCCGTCAACCGCCTGGCGCGGCACTGCGCCGAGCAGCAATTCCCGTTGCGCATCATCGGCTACCTCACCGATCAGCTGGCCGACAGCACCTTCCAGAAATTCCGGCAGCACCTGCCGCTGGAGAGCCGCCTTCACATCCAGTGGAATTTTATATACAACGGCCTGTCCGCCTACCGGCAGGGTGAGAAGCTGGAAATCCTCTTTTCCTTCGAGCGGGAAAATTTCAGCCAGTTGGAGCCGGAGGCCGCCGCCCACCTCAGCCTGTTCGCCTCGCCTGCCGACTACTACCAAAAGCCGGCACTGCGCGGCGTTGCCGACAAGCTGGTTTCCAAAGGCGCCAAACTCTACCTCATGCAGCCGCTCAACTTCCTCACCTTTCTCGAATGGCGCAAGGAGCGGGAACTGCCGGTGCAGCCCTTCGTGGTGGAGTTGGTTACGCTGCCTGATAACGGCCTGTACCTGATGAAAGTGTGGTTTGAAGATACGGCCCACGCCTACGTCCGCCTGGTGGCGCAGTCCACCTTTGCCGCCGTATTGAAGCTGTACAGCCTGGAGCAGCCGCGCTTCAGCCTGAACCTGCGGGAGGAATTGAATGAAAAAGACAGGGGGATAGTGAATTTTTTGAAGGTGTATTGGAAGTGAGGGGGGGGCTCTGGTGTGTAAGGTTTTAGGGTATAGGTTTTGGGTTTTGGGTTTTAGGGTATAGGTTTTGGGTTTTGGGGTTTGGGGCTTGGGTTTTGGGGCTTGGGATTTGGGTTTTGGGGTTTAGGTTTTAGGTTTTAGGGCTTGGGTTTTAGGGCGTGCAATCTCTTGCTACCGTGCATAGGGTAAACTCAGATTAAGCAGTATGTTATCCCATCTGGATTACTCCTCCTCCGGAATCAACTCAATCCATACCCTTTTCACCCTTTCCCCGAAATCGGGATCTTCGATTATCTCGGCAAACACCTCATACAAGCCATCGCCGAAACCGGAGAGGAAGGCTACGCCGGCGCCGGGGTGCCCCATGGGGTAGTTCAGCTGTCCGCCGAGGTTGCCAGATAGCGTCAATTGGCAAATGCCCCGGTAGGAGAACTCGCCTTCCGGTATCGGCTGGCTGTCAATGTTTTGTTCCGCAAAGCCCGGCTCAATGTAGCAAGGGTCGCAGATCAGGAGCTGGCCGCTGTCGACGCCGGCTACGCCGAGTTTGATGGTTTTGGATTTCATAGGCAAGAGGGTACAGATACTTCGGGGCGCGGGTTGCCGGTTATTGTATACGTCAGCCCGACGTTGGGTACGTATTTCAGCCATTCCCCCTTTCGATCCTCCTGGAGTTCCAGGAGGTTGGCGTGGGTTTCGGCGGCGTAGGAGCTGTCGATGGAGGCGTAGATGCCAGCCCGGCGAGAGAACTGCTGGGAATGAGCAACGGATGTTGCAGAGCTGAATGATAAAATCAGGCCATTCCCTCCGGCCCCTAAGCAGCTCTTTTGATGTTTTCCAGATATTTGGCGCC
Organism: Phaeodactylibacter sp.; assembly: GCA_024102975.1. Classification (GTDB taxonomy): domain Bacteria; phylum Bacteroidota; class Bacteroidia; order Chitinophagales; family Saprospiraceae; genus JACJXW01. The sequence goes on from JAGFJD010000598.1 coordinate 2,542, forward strand.
CTCTTCATTTTCCCTGATCATAATTTGCACGATATCGCCGATGAACAGCCTGGCGATTTCCCTGATTTTTTCTTCTGGCACGAGGATATAGAGTGGCTCCTCTGTATCGAGTTGCCTGACGTAGATTTTGTTTTCGATCAAATCGACGGAGGCGAGGAAGCCTGAAATTTTATTTTCCTTCCCTGCTTTAGAGGCACCTTCAGGCGCCACTGTTTTTTGCTGGATACTTTTTAAAAGATTCTCTAATTTGCTCTTTTCAATGGCGGGAGGGTTGCCGTTCAGCCCCAGCTCGGCAAGGTTGGCCGCTTCCTGGTAAAAGCCGCACTGGAACGCCAGCCAGCCAGCGCTTCTTAGCAAGATATACCGCCACATGAAATTATTCTGTTGTTCCGGCATAGTTAAGGCAGCCTCCTTCTCCAAGATATAAGCCTTTTCCATATATTCCTTCCAGGCCCCATGATCTCCTTTAGCCTTTGCCCTTCTGGCAAGGTCGTAAAATTCCATAGCTGCTTCGTGTATTATCTTTACGCTATCCATTTTTCTCCATTTTTGCTTTGGGGATGCTGAATTCTGCAACAACAATCAAGATCGGAAAATTTTGAGTGTTCTGCCTCTCTATTTGCCTCATCATAATCCCCTTCAATTTTTAAGACAGCTCCCGGTTTATGGCCATTCAGGAAAAGGGCGACTGTGGCCGCTTCGTATAAAAAAGCGCCAATGCTTTTTGAAAGGCCTTTTATCTTCCCGTTTTTTAGGTTTTCTAAGTGTAGTTCTTTCATGTTGTTAAAAGGGGGGGATTGGAATACATTAACATTAAAACAAATGTATTTAAAATAGCGCAAAATTAAAAATATTATGTTTCTTTTCACATGAGGATTTGTTCTCTCCCGATGCTGGATTTCCAGCATCGCCCGGGTGGCCATAGGGCTCGGCCCCTTGTTTTGGAAATGTGTACTAATGGGAACTTACCTCCCCACCCGGAAGCTCCCTACCATAATTTCCTGCCGCAGCACCTCCAATTCCACCTCCATATCCCTCACCTCCTGCTGCTTCAGCAGCCACCCCCGCTTCGCCTGCAGAAAATCGCCTGGGCTGATCTCTTCCCGTTCATACCGATCCTCCTCCATCCGGAACAACTGCTCATCGATGGCCAGCAGTTGGCGGCGGAAGGCCAGCGCCTCCAGGCGCAGCTGGTAAGCAGTATACAACTTCGCCACTGCCCCCCGGGCGCGCGCTGCCTGCAGCGCCCCCTTCTCCTCGATGCTGCGGCGGCGGGCGGCATTGCGTTGTTTGTCCCGCTTGGCCTGGTACAGGACGCCGGTGTTGAAGCTTGCGCTGGGGCGCGGGTTGCCGGTTATTGTATACGTCAGCCCGACGTTGGGTATGTATTTCAGCCATTCTCCTTTTTTGTCTTCCCGGAACTCCAGGAGGCTGGCGTGGGTTTCGGCGGCGTAGAAGCTGTCGATGGCGGCGTAGAGTTCTCCTAGCGGAGGGAGGTCTTGGGGGAGGGCGGTGGTTGTTGTGAAGCAGGATAGCAAGATGGGTAATGCTTTTTGGAAATATGCGGCTGTGGGAGGTAAATGGTTTGTGATGTGGTTGGGGGGTTTCATAGTTTTTTATTTTGGGGGTTTGCTCTTGGGTTTGGTTTTTCAAAGGACTGGGTTCGGAAGCCTTCTCATTTTTATAAGTTTGTACTTTTGGCTTGGCCCAAAAGTACCAAAAGCCCAAGGCTGTCGAGGAATTTGGATAGCTCTAAGCCCCATTTCCCGTCAGCGCAAGCAAAGCCGTTCGCGGAGGTTCATAAGGCTTCAAGCCTACCCATCAATTAGAGAAATGTTTGAGGGCAGGTTTCACTCCTGGGGCTCACTTCCTGCTTGCTTTGCAGGCATTACAGGGAAATGGGGCTAAGAGCTATTATCCAAATCCCTCTAAGGCCGGAAGGCTCAGGGAGGGCAGCACCGAGGAGCAGCCTTTCGATTCCTGCCAGGCACTCACTGTCGGGCGAAGCGAGCGAAAAGGAGAAAGGCAGCCACTTCCCCTACGGCCCCTCAATTTCCACCGTCGTCAAGTATCCCGTAAAGCTCGCTGGTTGCAGTTCAGCCTCCCGGTTGCGGCGTTCCAGGGCTTCCTGCTGGCGGGCGTTCCTGGCGCGTTCCTGCTCCAGCAGCGCGGCGATTTCCGCCTGCAGCTCGTACTCCCTGCCGTAATCCGGCAGCGGCAGTTTCCTTTTCCGCTCCGCCGCCAGGCTCTGGTAAATGCCCTCTCGGGCCACCATATCCCCTTCCATTTGCATGCCTACCGCCAGTTCCGCCAACCGCAGCGAATGGCGAGCTGCCGCCTCCGCCCGGCTTCGGTTCTCCTGCCGCAAATTGCGCAGCTGCTCCCGCAGCACCGGTATCCGGGGGTTGGGCTCATAGACGAACACCTCTGCCTCCACCGGATCGTACAACTCGTGGAAGATTGCACCCTTCAGGAAGCCCGATTCAAAGCGGCGCTGCTCCGACGTCGCCCCGTTTGCCGTGGCCAGGAACGGCCTGTCCGCCGCCACGTCCAGCTTCGCGATGATGTGCTTGCCCACCAGGCGCTGTAGGCTATCGGCGCCGATGCCCACAAAGC
>JAGFJD010000623.1 GCA_024102975.1 Phaeodactylibacter sp.
ACATTTTGGGGGCTACTTGTGTAAAGGTGTGAAAGTGTAAACGTGTAAATGATTGGGAGCCAATTTCTTTTACACCTTTACACGCTTACACTTTTACACGGGCCAGAAAATGTCTAGTGGTGTGCAAGTTGCGCCTTCGCCGATTTCTTTTTTTTGAACCCATCCCTGGCGCCGGGATCATAATCTTTCAGAGAAATGGCCTGCTTCGGCGGCACTCTGAATTTTTTGGTGTCTATACGCATATCGTAGCTGTTTGTCTCTTAACACAGAGGGCACATAGGCGTTTTCACAGCAGGCCACATAGTTGGTGGCCGGGGCTTTTGGTTTATTAGCCAAAGATAAACAGTGGGAAGATAGTGGCATTGACTTGTATGTCGAATTTGGCCCCAATGTGCCGATTGGCCTGGAATATGTTAAAATTTATCTTGATCTGAGGAGCTGTTTGAATTTAATCCCCAATCGAATTCGGGGCAGGCTCTTCAGTTTTGTTATAGTCCTTTTTCCGCTATATTTCGGTACTTTTTGCTCCGCAACCCCGGCTATGAAGCAAAAAGGCCTATCCCGTACCCACAGGATCGAGATGTCCTCATCTGGCGAAAAAATGCCTCATAATAAATTCCAAAAAACCAAATTCAAACAGCTTCTCAGTTTGGCGGCAAAGTTTGTCTCCTTGTATATTAAGATTAAAAGTATTAGGTTTGGAAAAATAAAAAAGATGGAAAAGTCAATACATAATGACCCGCTAATCAAAAAACTTAGTAAATATTTTGATAATCAACCCATTGTCAGGGCTTATCTGTTTGGTTCATTTGCCAAAGATAAACAGCGGGAAGATAGTGACATTGACTTGTATGTCGAATTTGACCCCAATGTGCCGATTGGCCTGGAATATGTTAAAATTTATCTTGACCTGAAAGAATTAACAGGGAGAGAAGTGGATTTGGTAACAGAGAAATCCATTTCAAAATACATAAAATCCAGGGTAGAGGAGGAAAAAATCCTGATATATGAAAGACAAGCCGCGTGATGAAGCCAGACTTCAGCATATCAGAGATGCAATTGAGGAAGTTGAAGGCTATGTAGAAGGAATTGATCTGGCTTTTTTTGAAAAAGATTCCAAAACGCGCTTTGCTTCTATTAAACAATTGGAAATTGTTGGTGAAGCAGTATACCATCTTACAAACGAGCTAAAAGAAAAATATCCGAAAGTTGAGTGGAAGGCAATTGCGGGTTTGAGGCATATTCTCGTACATGATTATTACGAGATTCAAAATGATATTCTTTGGAGGATCATCCAGGTGCATGTGCCAGTATTTAAACAACAGATTTTGGAAATCATTTCTGAGATGGACGAATAAAACTAATGCGGCCAGGCACGACAGCACCAGGTTGAGCAGGATGAAGGGGAAGGGGTCGAAGGCGCGGGTGGCCAGGATGATGTTTACAGCGATCCAGGAGAAGAGCACCACACCGAAAGAGATGATGAACGTCCAGCTGCCGCCGAGGGAAGCTACCTTATCGGCCACCAACTGCCCCCGGCTGAGCACTTCCCGGGGCGGGTGCAGCAGTTTTTCCGAGATGAGTTCCTGTTCGCGCATGGCGTCGGCCACCAGTTGGTGGAGCTTGAGCAGGTGCTCGTCTTCGGTGGCCAGGATTTTCTCCAGGTATTCGTGTTGAAATTGGGTTACTTTCATAATTAAATACTGATCGCTGGTTAGGATATTCTACAAACAGATTGTCAGGCCACCCACCTGGCGATACCAAAGGCCGCCGCCGCCGCCAGAATGCCTATCATCACCACCTTAAAAGCTCCTGCCAGGACGGGCTGATGCATTACCCTGCTCTTGAGCGCGCCGAACAGGAACAGGGCTACTACCGCCAGGCCGGCGGTGGTGACCAGGCTGCTGGCCACGGCGGCGCCGCTCAGGCCGGCGGCCAGGGCAAAGGGCACGGTCAAGCCCGTCCGCCACGCCAATGATCATATCTCTGACCAGGTCAGAGGATTGGAGGTGTTTTTCCTGGTGCCTGGAGTAGCCGAAAATCTTTTCTTTCATAACAGTACTTTTTATAGGCAGTGCCTTATTCCTGCTCCAGTTTTTCCTTGGCCTGTTGCAACA
>JAGFJD010000627.1 GCA_024102975.1 Phaeodactylibacter sp.
GACATTTTCTGGCCCGTGTAAAAGTGTAAGCGTGTAAAGGTGTAAAAGAAATTGGCTCCCAATCATTTACACGTTTACACTTTCACACCTTTACACAAGTAGCCCCCAAAATGTCCAGTGGTCTGCTGGTTAGCGTTAAACCCAGGGTTTTACCCGGAGTTTGTTGGAATGGATGGGACTGAATTCGGAAGTCCCCAGTCATACAGGCCGTGGTGAGGAAGCGACGAAGTCCGGGATACTCCCTCAAACGCATCAGGTTTCGGGTCGCTGAACGGAGAATTGCGGTTCATCCAGGCATCCGTCATCGATTCCTCGGTAGCGTGTTCGTAGCCGGGCATCTTGCCGGGCAATTCCATGCGTATCCCAATGTGGATAGCCGGCACAGTCAGGCCGATCGTCGATTCGCCGTTCCCGGCGAAGCTGTTTTTTCAGGTAGCGGAAACGGCAGTTTGTCGGAAGGTGTCGGCTCGTCATCCTTGTTGCCGGCGACAAGCAGGCCATCCGGGGGCAAGGCGAACGGGTGCATTAGGTTTTTGCTAGTCATTTTTAAGTGCTTTTACGGTTAACAATAAATTCTATGGCCTATAAAATCTCAGATACAAAAGTGGAATTACCAGTAAGTTGAGCAGGGTGGACGTCAGCAGCCCGCCCAGGATTACAATAGCCATTGGCAGCTCGATCTCGTGGCCGGGCACGTTGCCGGCGACCACCAGTGGCAGCAGGGCCAGGCCGGTGGTCGTAGCGGTCATCAGGATGGGCGCCAGGCGTTCCTGCGCGCCCCGGATTACCAGTTCCCGCCCGAATGTCATGCCTTCCTCCGCCTCCAGGTGCTGGAAGTGGTTGATCATCATGATCCCGTTGCGGGCAGCGATGCCGAGGATGGTCAGGAAGCCTACGAGGGAACCCAGAGAGATGACGCCGTCCCCGGCGAAATAAGCGGCCATTACCCCTCCCACCAGCGCCATCGGCAGGCAAAGGATGGACAGGACAGCCAGGCGCGAGCTGTCGAAAGCGCTGTGCAGCAGCAGGAAAATGGCGATCAGCGCCAGGCCGGCGAAAAGGGCCATGCGCCGCTGGGCGGCCTGCCGTTCGGCGTATTCTCCCAGCACTTCCGGGTGGTATTCGAGTGGGAATTCCACCCCCGCCAGAGCGCTCTCGACGTCGGCAATGACCGAGCCGAGGTCGCGCCCCCGCACATTGGCGGCCACGTCGAGGCGGCGGGCGAGGTTTTCCCGGTTGATGATATTAGGCGTAGGAACGATATCTATGTCGGCCACATCCTGAAGGCGGATGTATCCGCCGCCGGGCACATCGATGGGCAGGTTCTGGATGTCGGTGAGGCTGGCCCGTGCCTCGGGTACGCTCCATACGTTGACATCATAAGCCTTTCCGCCCCGGAAAATGTCGCCCACCTCTTCGCCGGCCACGAAAGTGGTGGCCATGCGGCGGATGTCGCCGGGCTTCAGCCCGTATTGCTTGGCCTTTTCGAGGTTGACCCGGACCTGAACCTGGGGTATTTCCTCGTTCAGTTCGACGTGCAGGTCGATGATGCCGTCGATGTCCGCCAGCTTATCTCTTACCTCACGGGCTTTGCTCCGCAGCACCTCCAGCTCGGGGCCGTACAGGCGGATGACGATGGCCTCGGAAGCGCCGGTCAGCACTTCCCGGATGCGCTCTTTCAGGTAGGTCAGCACGTCGCGGTAGAGCCCCGGGTAGCCGTCCACCACTTCCTGGATTTTGGCGACGGTCTCGTCGTAGTCCACCTCAGGGCTGACGCTGATCCAGTTCTCGCCGAAGTTCATGCCCACCACCTCATCCATGTAGTAGGCCTGCCCAATGTGGGCGCCGAAGTTGCGCACCCCTTCAATAGAGCGCAGCTCTTTGCTGCCCTGGATCGTGATGCGGTTCATCTCCGGCCAGGAGGTGCCCGGCTTGGTTACCCAGTGCATCAGGAAGTCCCGTTCTTTGAAGGAAGGCAGCAGCGACTGCCCGAGGCGGGGTACGATCATCAGCCCGATCAGGGTGAAGATGCCCACCACGGCGTAGGCATGCACCGGCTTGCCGATCAGGCTGCCCAGGATGCCGTCGTAAACGCGGTGCAGCCACCGCATCAGGGCCGACTCGCGGCGGTGCAGTTCCGCATTCCGCAGCAGGATGTAACTCATGGCCGGCGTGATCGTCAGGGCGACGACCATAGAGGCCATGATGGCAATGGCGTAAGCTGAAGCCAGCGGCTTGAAGAACGCTCCGGACAAGCCGCCCATGAAGAAGACCGGGATCAGGGCCGCCACCTCGATCAGAGAGGCGTAGATGATGGCGCCCCGCACCTCGATCGACGCCTCCAGGATGATCCGGAAAGGCGACTTTTTGATGCCGGCGTTGCGCGCCTCGCGCAGGCGGCGCATGATGTTTTCCACGTCGATGATGGCGTCGTCCACCACAGCGCCCAGAGCGATTACGAAACCCGCCAGGATCATGGTGTTGATGGTGGCGCCCTGAGCTTTAAGCACTAAAGCGCCCGCCATCAGAGATAAGGGGATTGCAGTGCAGCTAATCAGGGTGACTCTCCACTCGTTGAGGAAGAGGAAGAGTATTATAATCACCAGTACGCAGGCAATGAGCAATGCCTCCCGCAGGTTATTGATCGACATGTCGATGTAAGTGGCCGGGCGGAAGATTTCGGTATCGATCCTCACGCCGGGCAGGCCCGGCCGAAGCTTTTCGATGGCGGCCTCAACCCCGGCGGTGATGTCGCGGGTATTTCCCCAGGGCAGCTTCTCGACGATGAGCATCAGGCCGACCGTGTCGTTGATAATGGCGTCGCCCGACATCTGCTGGTGGTCGACCACAAGTTTAGCGACATCCTCCAGATGTACTTTTTGTCCGTTATGGGTTTTGACCACCACCTCGCCCAAATCCTCCGGCCGGTTGATGGGCAGGATATGCCGAACACCGTAGCGCTTATCCTGAGTTTCGACCCAACCGCCGGTGCCGATCATGGCGCCGGTGGAATAGAACAACAAACCTGCTTCCAGCGCATCCGCAGTAGCATTCATGACATCCTGCATGGTCACGCCGTAGCGCTGCATCCATTCCGGCACCACTTCCACCGCCTGCAGCTCGATGCGCTCGCCCCAGATGGCCACGTGGGCCACGCCCGGCACGTCCAGGATGGCATCGTTGATCTTCCAGTAGGTCAGCATCGACAGGTCGATCACCGACAGGCTGTCGGAAGACAGGCCGATCTTCATGCAGCGGCTGGTGGCCGACAGGGGTTGCAGGATCAGCGGCGGCGCCGCCCAGGTGGGCAGGGTCGGTATGGCGGTGGCGATCTTTTCGGCCACCAGCTGCCGGGCCTGCATCAGGTCAGTTCCCGGCTTGAATATCAATTTAATGGCGGACAACTGGGAAACGGACTTGGACCGCATCACGTCCAGCCCCGGAATGCCGTTGAAAGATTGTTCCAGGGGGACGGTAACAAGCGCTTCCACCTCATTGGATTCCAGGCCCAGGCAGATAGTCTGCACCTCCACCAGAGGCGGGGCGAATTCGGGAAAGACGTCCACCGGCGTCTCCTGGATTTGCCTCAGCCCGAAGTACATCATGGCCAACGCCAGCCCGATGACCAGGAAGCGGAACTGAAGGCTCGATTTTACTATAGATCTTAACATGGTTTTCTTTTTAAATTTAGTGTCCTACTTCATACTCCGTGCCGTACAGCTCGGCGGCACCGACCGACACCACCGGCGTCCCGGGGGGAGGGGCGGCATTCAGCACCGCCTTGTCTCCCCGGACGAAGTCGACTTCGACTTCATGGCGGACATAGGTGTTCGGTTCGGGGCTGACATACACCCAGACGCGCCCCTGCACGTCGTACAGCAGAGCGGAATAAGGAACAACCGTTCTCAGGCTGGCCTCGCTATGGGATATCACCTCTTCGGCCACCGGCACCGTTTCGATACCGATGCGCTCCACGGCCTTCTCAGTCAGCTTCAGCCGGCTGAGTTCGCTGTTCTCAATGTGCTCTATGTGCGCCGGCTCGATCTTTTCATGGGCCTGCTCCTTTTCCCCGCAACCGAGGAGGAACAGCGCGGCGGCCATCAGGGCCAAAAGCGGGGTTTTATGTTGATGAATTTTCATTTCTTCTGTTTTTTCCGGTTGTTGAAATGGGGTGTTGAGGGAGTTGTTGTCTGTTGTTTGTTGATGAAAACGCCGGCAACAAACAACTATCAACAAACAACCATTAACTCCCCTCCAAATCTCCTACACGCTAGGTACCACATCCAGCCCCAGCATTGCTTTTTCTTCTTCCATAATAGCGTCGGATACTTTTCCGAATGCCAGGTAGGCTGCCGGCAGGACCAGCAGGTTAACCGCCAGGGAAGTGATCAGGCCGGCGAGCATCACCAGGGACATGGGGTGCAGCATCTCAAAGCCGGGAGCGCCCCCCATGAACACAAATGGCAGGAAGGCTGCTGCTGTAATGATCGTCGTCATCAGGATGGGGCCCAGGCGGTTGGCTACGCCTTTCTGTACCAGGGCAGGGCCGAAGGATTCGCCTTCGATCAGTTCCAGCCGCTTCAGGTGTTTGGCCAGCAGGATGGCATGGTAGGCGGTTACGCCCAGCACAGCGAGCAGCCCGGCCAGGTGGCCCAGCTCCATATTGCCGCCGCTGAGCCATACGGCTACCAGGCCTCCCGAAAGGGCAACCAGCAGGCTGGGCAGGGCAATCAGCGCCATGCGCCAGCTCCAGAAGGCTGCCTGCAGCAGGAGGAATATGCCGATCAGGCAGGCGGCGATCACGCCGATCAGGTTGCTCCTTTCCTCGCGAAGCTCCGTGAAGTTGCCGACCAGTTCGGCGTGGTATTCCAGTGGGAACTGCACCTGCTTAAAGCTTTTTTCTATATCGGCCCGGGCCGCGTTGATATTCACGCCCGACAAGCCGAAGGTGACGTCCAGATAGCGGGAGACTTTATCCCGCCGGATGACGGCCAGGTTCTCCTTCTCGCGCACCTCCGCCACCTCGCCGATGCGCACCTTATTGCCGTCGGGCGTATCCACCAGCAGGTTTTTTACGCTTTCGATGCTGTTGCGCACGTCGGGAGTCCCCCAGACGACGACCTCGAACACCTTCTGTCCTTCGAACAGGCTGCCCGCTTCGATGCCGGCCACCAGGACAGCGGCCGTCCGGCGCACGTCGCCAGGCTTGAGGTTATGCTGTTTAGCCTTTTCGAGATCGACCTCGATTTCAAGCGTAGGCTCGGTTGCCGGATATTCGACCTTGGGATCCACAATGCCTTTTACTCCGGAGATGGCCATCTTTACCTCTTCTGCCTTTTGTTTCAGGGTTTCCTGGTTTTCTCCGTATATCCGGGCAGCATAGAGGTGATTTGTTGCGGAAAAAGGCCGGCTGAGGCTTTGCTCCAGGTAAGTAGTAATATTGCTCTTCATTTCCGGATAGCCCTTGAGGACCTGCCGGATGGAAGCCACCGTTTTATCATAGTCGGTTTCCTCATCCATGCTGAGCCAGATTTCGGCGGAATGGACGTTGGTGATCTTGTCGGACATGACAGCCCGGCCGATATGGGCGGCGGCGTTGTCGATGCCGGGGATCGTCCGGAGTTTGCTGATGGCTTCTTTGGTAACGCGCACCATTTCTGTATGAGAAGTGCCGTAGTCGCCGTCCCACTGGATCACCAGATCCCGCTCATGAGGCACGGGAAGGCCCGGAGACAGGTTGATCATCGACAAGGCCAGGATGCCCACCAGCGCTAACGCCCCCAATGTGGCGTAAGCCGCCGCCGGCTTTTGAGTAAAACGGCCGACAGCGGCGCCCACGGCTGCGCTGATGGAGCTGAGCAGGGGCGAAGAGCGATGCACCGGCCCTTCGCCGGGCAGCAGCATCAGGCTTAGTGCCGGCGTGACGGCCAGGGCCGTCAGCGTAGAGGCGGCCAGGGCCAGCAGATAGGACAGTGCCAGGGAGTCGAGGAATTCGCCGGCGATGCCGCCTGCGAAGAAGAGCGGCAAAGCCGCCAGCAGGAGGATCAGGGTGGCCAGGAATACCGGGCTGCGCGTTTCGAGGGTAGCCTCCAGGACAATGGCAGCGGATGATTTTTCGGCGCCGTTGTCGCGGGCGCTGTCCAGGCGCCGCCGGATATTATCCACCGTGACAATGGCGTCGTCGATGACGACCCCCAGGGCAACGATGAAGCCGGCGACGGCCATCATGTCAAAAATAGTGCCTTGAAGATAAAGCACATAAGCGCCGGCCAGGAGGGACAACACGACAGCAACCAGGCTGACCAGGGCGGCGCGCCATTCGTACAGGAAAACGAAGAGCAGCAGGGCAATGAGCGCCAGGCCCAGCCCGAGCATGGTTACCAGGTTGTCGAAGGAAGCCTCGACGAACCTGGCCGGTTGATAAATTTCCGTGTCAAAGGCGACGCCGGTGAGGCCGGGTGCTAACCTGTCCAGGGCGTTCTCTACATTTTCGGTGACCTGCGCCGTGCTGGCCCAGGGGAATTTCTCGATGACCAGCATCAGGCCTTCGTTGCCGTTCACAATGGCGTCGCCGATTAGCGGCTGGTGGTTTTCTACTACATTCGATATGTCTTTGAGCAGCAGGTTTTTGCGGCCGTGGACTGACACCTCGGCGAGCTGTTCGGCAGTAGAAATGGGCGACAGGTGCCGGATGCCCATCCGCTGATTGGGCGTGTCGAAGAAGCCGCCGGTGCCCGGCGTGGAAGATTCCAGGTAACTCAGCGGGGAGACCCACAGTGCTTCGCCGGTAGTTTTGACCACGTCATGTAAGGTTACGCCATTTTCTTTCAGGGTTTCCGGATTGACCTGCACCTGCAGTTGTCGTTGGCGCAATCCCCATATAGAGACGTTGGCCACGCCTTCCACGCCCATCAGATAGGGCTGGATTGTCCAGCGGGCCAGCACGGACAGGTTGATGAGAGACATGTCCGGAGAGTTGGGGCTCAGCCCCACCTTCATCACCCGGCTGGTGGAAGAATAGGGTTGCAGCATGATGGGGGGCTTGGACACGTGCGGCAGGGCGTGGGCCTGGGTGAGGCGCTCGGCCACGACTTGCCGGGCAACCATGGGGTCGGTGCCGGGTTCGAAAACGCAAACCACTCTGGAAAGGCCAGGCATAGACTCGGACCAGATCTCATCCAGAAAAGCGATGCCGTTGAGCAGGTCCTGCTCCAGAGCTACCGTTAATATTTGTTCGACTTCCTTGGCAGAGAGGCCCAGCGCTTCGGTCTGAACCTCAACATACACCGGGGAAAATTCGGGGAAGACCCCCAATTGCATATCGCGAAGCTGCGAAATGCCAAGCACGATCAGCAATGCTGCTACAGATACAACGGCTAACCGGCCTTGCAGACTGGACGTAATGATTCCTCGCATAATGGCTTGTTTGTTTAGTTATACGCAAAACAATATCACCCCTGTCCAGGAACAGGAAGGGCTGAGATTGTGATTCTTTGTACATTACGCCCGCCTATACCCCTCCCGTTCCTTCCCGGAAGCAGAAAGGGCAGACAAGCTGTAGCGAAATTTGTTTTATATATATATCAACGCCAAACCATTCCCGGTGACGGGAAGGATCCTTAATATTCTTATTGAACGCCAATAACGGCGTATCCCTTCAGAGCATGTTTGGAGGTAGTCATTTGGGCTGCAAATGCCCGCTTTTGGAACCTCATTTCGGCTATTTTCTTGCCCGTAGCGCTGCTATGAGCAAGAAAATGAGCCTCATGAGAACCCAAAATCAACC
>JAGFJD010000646.1 GCA_024102975.1 Phaeodactylibacter sp.
AGATTTGGGGTTCTCACAAGGTTCATTTTTTGGTGCATAGCCTAGCTACGGACCAAAAAATAACCGCCGTGAGGTTCCAAAATCTGGCATTTGCAGCCCAAATGACTACCTCCAAACATGCTCTAAACAGCTACTAAAATTCGCTCCTTTCCGTAATACCGGAGCATCTCCCGCCATTCCTCCATCCTGCCCCTACCTAAACGGGTCCTCAAACCGGCTCGCCGTCACCAATTCCTCGTCGGTCAGCGTTTCCAGGAAGGCCACCAGGGCGGCCTTGTCGTCGCTGCTGAGGTTGAGCCGGCGGGGGCTGTCGCCGTCGGGTGCCCGCAGGCGGTGGTCGAGGTTCTGGTGTTTGTTCACGCCGGAGTTGTAGTGTTCCACCACCTCGTCCAGGGTGGCGAAGCGGCCGTCGTGCATGTAGGGGGCGGTCAGGGCGACGTTGCGCAGGAAGGGCACTTTGAACTTGCCGATGTCGGCGGGGTTGCCGGTGATGGCGCCGACGCCGGGGTCGGTATATGTTTCATCCAGCCCGTTGTTGGCCAGGCTCTCCCGGGAGACCGACATGTTGGCGCCGTGGCAGGAGGCGCAATGCTGGATGAAGAGGGCCTTGCCCTGGTTTTCTTTTGCGGTGAAGCTGGAGAAGTCGCGGCTCTCGTCGCCGCCGGCGGCAGCCAGGCCGTCGTCGAAGCGCGTCCGGGTGGAGACGATGGAGTTGAGGAACTCCTGCAGGGCGTCGGTGATCATGGCCGGGCTGACGGCTTCGGTATTGTATGCCTTATTGAACAACACCCGGTAGTAGGGCACCTGCTCCAGGCGGCCGGCCAGCTCGTTGAGGTCCATACCCATTTCGATGTCGTCCTGGATGGTCAGGCTGCTCTGTTCAGCGATGGAGTGGGCGCGTTCGTCCCAGAAGAAGAACTGGCGCTGAGTGGGTGGCCCGGCGTTGTTCCCTCCCCCGCCTTCGTAAGAGGATTTGAAGTTGGCCACCGAGCCCAGCGCCAGGGAGTTGCGCAGGGTCAGCTGGCCGTCGAAGCCTTCGCTGAAGGCCTTGTCGTCGGAGAAGGCAAGCTGTTGGTGGTGGCAGGAAGCGCAGGAGACGGCCTGGTTGCGGGAGAGTTTGTTGTCGTAAAAAAGGACCCGGCCCAAAGTGGCTTTGGCGTTGTTGATCTCCGGCGGTGCCATGCCCAGGGCGATCATGTGTTCCGGCAGTTCTACGCTGTAATCGATCCGGCCGTTGGGCAGGTTGAGCGCGGCAGAAATGGCCTCGTATTCCTGGCCGGTGTAGGTGGTGTAACGCACATCTATTTTGTCTTCCAGGCAGGAAGTCAGGGTAAAAGAGAGCATCAGCAGAAAGAGGGCGGGTAAAGTTCTCGTTTTCATAACCTGGCGAATTTAGTGGACAAGGCTTTATTGCTTCAACCTCTAATATACGGCTTTATCGTATCGCGCGAATCCGGAATTGAAATTTTTGGAATACTGATTTTTTTGACATTGCAAGGCTGTTAAAAACTTGCCCCGCCCGAAAATTATCCCTAACTTAACGCCTCTACACGTTCCAACCTGCCGTTGCCGGGCTCTGCGCCAGGGCAGGGCTTTCTCTGATTCCTTCACCAAATCCCGGATACTGGTGCTGGCCTTCGACTCCTACTTCCGCAACAACGCCCGCTCGGTGGAGTACCGCCGCTACGAAGGGCAAAACTACGGCCGCTTCGTCAACTGTGAATTTACCATCGACGCCGGCCACTACGGCCACCCCTTCCGGGAGCACGTGAAGC
>JAGFJD010000665.1 GCA_024102975.1 Phaeodactylibacter sp.
TAATTTAACATGACAAGCTCAAATATAGAAGAAGTTGGGAAGAATGGCAAAAAATATAAAGTTAAATTTTTGTAATATTTCTTATTTTAATTGCTTTTTAATCTGCCAGACCTTTGAAATACAATGAAAAGGCGCGTCTTATGGCCTGCTTAGGATCGGAGGATTGAGGTGAAGGCCGCTGCTCTGCTGAGAGTATGCCGGCCTCCACCGCAACGCATGGCTTCAACTTTCAGGGGCATCAAAGGCAACCTCCAGGACATCTTCGAAGTAGTCGGCATATTGGACGGTGATGCCTTCCCGGAGGTAGTCCGGAAGTTCTTCGAAATCTTTTTGGTTGTCCGCCGGCAGGATGAGGTTGAAGATTTTCACCCGCCGGGCGGCGATGGTTTTTTCCTTGACCCCGCCGATGGGCAGCACTCTGCCGGTAAGCGTCAGCTCTCCGGTCATGGCGATATCGTTGCGGACGGCCTGCCCGGTAGCCAGGGAATAAAGGGACAGCGCCATGGTGATGCCGGCTGAAGGGCCGTCTTTCGGGGTGGCGCCGGCCGGCACGTGCAGGTGGATCGAATGGTTGTCGAAATAATCGTTGGGTTGTTCCTGCTTGGCCACCAGGGAGCGGACATAGCTGTAGGCGATCTCGGAAGATTCCCGCATGACGTCTCCCAACTGCCCGGTCTGCTTGAAGGCAGGAGACTTGCTCCGGATGCCGCTGGCCTCGATGTACAGCGTGGCGCCGCCCAGCGAGGTGTAGGCCAACCCCAGGGTTACGCCGGGCAGCGGCTTGTTGTACAGCTTTTCGGTATTAAAAATGGGCTTGCCGAGCAACCCTTCGATGTCTTCTTTTTCGACCCGGAACTTGACCTCTTCGTTCTCCGCCAGTTTCAGGGTAGCCTTGCGGATGATTTTGCGGATGTTTTTTTCCAGGTTGCGCACGCCGGCTTCGCGGGCGTAGTTCTCGACGATCTCCTGGAGTGCCTGCTCGCTGACCTGGATTTCGTCCTGTTCAAACCCGTGTTCTTTGAGTTGTTTGGGCAGCAGGTATTGTTTGGCGATCTGTATTTTCTCGTCCGTGATATAGCCCGCCAGCCGGATCACCTCCATGCGGTCGAGCAGCGGGCCGGGAATGGTATCCAACTGGTTGGCCGTGGTGATGAAAAGGACCTTGGACAGGTCGTAGGGAATGTCCAGGTAATGGTCGAGAAAGGCGTTGTTCTGTTCGGGGTCGAGGACTTCGAGCAGGGCGGATGCGGGGTCGCCGCGGAAACTGGCGCCGATCTTGTCGATCTCGTCCAGCATGATAACCGGGTTGGACGTGCCCAGCCGCTTGAGGGCCTGGATGAGCTTGCCCGGCAAGGCCCCGATGTAGGTCCGGCGGTGGCCTTTGATCTCCGCCTCATCGCGCATGCCGCCCAGGGAGAACCGGAAGAATTCCCGCCCCAGGGCATTGGCCACCGAGCGCCCTACCGACGTCTTGCCGACGCCCGGCGGGCCCACCAGGCAAACGATGGAGCCGCTGACCGTGCCCCGCTTGATGATGGTGCTCAGGAATTCGAGGATGCGCTCCTTGACTTCCTCCAGGCCGTAATGGTCCTGGTCCAGGATGGAACGGGCTTTTTTTACGTCGTTATTGTCCTCGGAGTAAATGCCCCAGGGCAGGTCGGCAATCGTTTCCAGGTAGTTGCGGGTGACGTTGAATTCCGGAGACTGGGTGTTCAGTACGCGCAGCTTGTCCAGTTCCTGTTCAACGACCTTCATGGCTTCTTCCGGCAGTTCCTTCTCCGCCAGCTTTTTCTCGATCTTTTCGATCTCGGTCTGCCCTTCTTCCTTTTCCATGCCGAGTTCTTTTTTGATCGCTTTCAGTTGCTCGCGCAGGAAGAATTCTTTTTGTTGCTTGTTGACTTTCTCGTCGATCTGCTGGCTGATCCGCTGCTGCACCTTGGCGATCTGCAATTCTTCCTTGATCATCAGGAGCAGGAGCTTGGCGCGGTCTTCCAGGTTGTAGGTTTCCAGCAATTCCTGGAGCTGCTCGCTGTCGGAAGACAAGAGGTTGCTGATGATGTCCATGGTCAGCCCGGGCGCTTCGTAGTTGAGCTGGGAAACTACCATGTTGACCTGTTCCTGAAACAAAGGGTTGAGCTTGAGCAACTCTTTGATATCAGAACTGATGGCCATCATATACGCTTTGAGGCTGGCATCCGGCTTTTCCCTGGGCTCGTTGTAATACTCCACCTCCCAGCGTATCTTCGGCTTGACCAGCAGCGCCCGCTTTTTGTGGAAACGCGTAATGCCCCGGCCCAGGACCTGGATGGTGTTGGGAGCGACCAGGTTGGTCCGGATGACCTGGAAGATCGTGCCCACGTCATAAAAATCGGACTCAGTATAGTCTTCTGTATTGAATTCCTGAGCGTATACCAGGCCGATATACCCTTCCTCTTCTTCAACGGCTTGTTTCAGGGCCTGCACCTGTTCCTTGCCCGAAAAGGTCATGGGCAGGGCTATTCCGGGAAAGATGGGGCGCTGGTTCAACGGAAGGATGGTGAGGGTTTGAGGCAGGACATTGTCCATGGCCTGCGGGTATTTCTGCTCGGATTCTATTTCAACGGCTTCTTCATCGTTGTAGGCGTCGAGCTTTGCTTCTTTTAACTTTTCTTCTGCCATTGTTTTTGTTTTCAGTAAAAATCCTGATTTTAGGGCTTCGGCTATTGCGGCGCCGAAAAACACTATTATAACACGCAAGCAGAGTGCCAATGTTTTAAGCGTGACAGCATGTCTGCCCGGAAGGTTGATGTCGTGCCGGAATGGCAGGAAAGCGGATATGGCGGGGTATAGGTTCATTGTTTCATGGGTTCATTGTTTCATTGTTTCATGGAGCCCAAAGCCCATGCCCCCATGCCCCCATGCAACCATGAACCCATACACCCATGCAACCCCTCTTTTTCATCGCCCTCCTCCCGGACGAGGGCATACAGCAGGAAATAACCCGGATCAAGGAATATGCTGCCCGGCACTTTCGCAGCTCGCGGGCCCTGCGTTCTCCACCTCACATCACGCTGATCCCTCCGTTCCGTTGGCCGCAAGCCAGGGCAGTGGAGTTAGATGCCGCCCTTGAATCCTTCGTTTTGAAAGAACAGCCCTTTCGCCTGGGCCTCCGGAACTTCAACTGCTTTGCCCCCCGGGTTATTTTTGTAGATGTGGAGAGAACCACTAAACTTCAGGCGCTTCAATACCGTTTAGAAACCTATCTGACGGAGGAATTGGGGCTGGAGGCCAAAAACCGCCGCGATTTCAACCCCCACGTGACGGTGGCTTTCAAAGACCTGCACCGCAGGGTGTTTCCGGAAGCCTGGGCCTATTTCTCGCAGTTGGATTACGAGCGGTCGTTCCAGGTACAGGCGCTGGCCCTGCTGGAACACGCCGGCAATCGGTGGGAAGTGCGCCGGGAATTCGGGTTCGGGGAATAGCTGAGTTCTTCGTCGTTTGCGCTCTGTTGATCGTTCCCGAAAACAGGCACTGCATACTACTAGACATTTTCTGGACACAGAGTATGCCGACCTGCCTGCCGCGAGGTGCGGCCTTGCAGGCAGGGAAGACACAGAGCCACGCAGAGACCTGATTATCAATGGAAAAAACTCCGTGTACTCTGTGTTTACCTCAGTGCTCTCTGTGTCCAAAACCATTTTGTCCAGTGGTGTACAGGCACTGTAGAGCGAAGAAGCAGTGAATCAGCAACTATTTGCCACACAAGCTATAATAGCCGCCGCCTAGTCCAAGTTCGACTGGTAGTCCCCAACTTTGGCAGTTCGGCGTTCGGCAGTCCGCTGTTCCGGGATGCTTCCGAATACCGAATAGCGAACACCGAAAGCCGGTTGGGGTCTACATATCGAACACGGGCTGTTCTATTGTAAAAACCCCTGTGTGGCCTATGTGGTTAAATCTGCAGGCCGAACAGGAACACAAACCAGCTATCAATATGAACAGATTGCTATTCCTTTTCTTGCTAGTTATCCTGGCCGCCTGCGCCAGGGAGCCGGCGCCCTCTCCGGACGCCTCTTCTCCCGGGCCGGATGAGGAAACCGGGCAACCGGCTCCTGAGAAGGACACCATCCGGTACCTGGCCCTCGGGGATTCCTACACCATCGGCCAGTCCGTCAGCGCCTCCCAGCGTTGGCCGGTTCAGCTGGCGGCTCAATTGCGCGCCGAACTTCCCGACACCATATATTATACAGGTGAGCCTTCCATCATTGCCCGCACCGGTTGGACGACCGGCAACCTGTTGCAGGCCATCGCCTCGGCGGAGGATACCCTGATGCCTCCCTACAGCCTGGTTTCCCTGCTGATCGGCGTCAACAACCAGTACCAAAACCGGCCCATCGACATCTACCGCGCCGAGTTCAGGGAATTGCTGGAACGGGCTATCTCCTTCGCCGGCAACGACCCCTCGCGCGTGATCGTACTCTCCATTCCGGATTACGCCTTTACGCCTTTTGGGCAAGCCAGTTTTAACCCTGCCCTGATCAGCTCGCAGATCGACCAGTACAATGCCATCAATCTCGGAATAACACAGGAATACGGCGTAGCTTATTTTGACATCACGCCTATCTCTCGCCGCGGGCTGGACGAGCCCTGGCTGGTTGCTTCCGACGGCCTGCACCCCTCCGGGGCGATGTATGCCCTGTGGGTAGCCGAGGCGCTGGAGTATGTGGTTGGGGCGTTGATGGAGTGAGGGTAGGGGAGGATTTGGGGATAGTAGGGCGCCGGAAGTAAGATGTTTGCGATAATAATTCCCGAATTTGGATAATAAGTAGTAAATTGGGAAAAACCAATTCGCAGCTATGGGTTTATGCATACATTACCGCGGCGCTTTGACCGACAAACGCGCTATTTACCAGTTGATGGACGAGGTGGAGGACATTGCCAAGGCCATGGATTGGAAATACACGATCCTGGATGAAGACTGGAGCCAGCCGCCGACCGCTAAACTGGATAATTCCGAAGCAGGCCGGATACAGATAACCGGCAAGTTGTCGCTCAAAGGCATAAGCCTTCAGGTGCACCCCAAAAGCGAATGGGTATATTTTCTTTTCAATGCCTCCTGCGTTATATCTTCACCGGCACAGGTGGCGCTGAGCGCAGAAGAGGGCTACCCTGCCCAGGCACAATGGCAGACGGTGAAGACCCAGTTTGCCGGAGCGGAGGCGCACATCGCCATCATCCGCCTCTTCCGGTATCTTAAAGGCAAATACCTGCACGACCTGGAAGTTTCCGATGAAGGGGAGTACTGGGAAACGGAAAATTACGATACCCTTAAATCCAAGCTGGACAAGCTGGACCGGGCCATCGACATCATGGGCATGGCCCTGGCCGACCTGGATAAAGGCAGCAGTGAAGAGGATATCGTGGAGCGCATTGAGAAGGTACTGAGGGATCTGAGAAAGCGGGAGTGAGGGGAAGGTATGTGTATATGTGCATTCGGGGGGCGTGAGGTAGCGCTATTTCGGGAACAGGCACACAAATCGCAGATACGGGGCACGTATGCGCGAACGAACAATATTTTTATCTTTGCCGGAAAAATACCAAGGCATTGCAGCTGATCCGGCCCTTCACGCTTTTCATGTTGTTTCTGGGGATAGCGTTGTTGTTGCGCTTTTTCTCCTTCTTTCCCAGCGTCATCAATCATGACGAGTCGACCTACATCGTCATCGCCGACGCTCTGCTGGCAGGGTATACCTATCAGGTGGATTATTTCGACACCAAGCCGATCGGAATTTTCCTGATCTACGCCCTGTTGCAGTTGCTGGTTGGCAAATCGATACTGCTGTTGCGCGTGGCCTCCACGGTGGCCCTGGCCGCGACGGCCTACTTCCTCTACCGGGCCAAGCGCTCATTTGGCAGCCGCCCGGCGGCAGCACTGGCAGCGGGCCTGATCTACCTTTTCCTGAATTCCATTTTCACCCACTACGGGGTAGCCCCCAATACGGAAACTTTTTTCAATCTCTTTACCGCCCTGGCCTTGTGGATCTACTGCAGCCGGCCGCCCCTGTGGGCGTACTTCATTGCCGGGCTGAGCCTGGGTCTGGGGTTCATCATCAAGTATGTCGTGCTGTTTGACGGGCTGGCCCTGGGGCTGTTCCTGCTCTGGCAGGCCCGGCGGGGCGAAACAACCTGGGGCGCTGCCTGGAGCAAAGCCCTGGTCATGGCGGCGGGCGCAGCGCTGCCTTTCCTGGCAGTAATCGGTTATTATCAAAGCATCGGCCATTTGGACGGCCTGTGGTTTTACACCTTTACGGTGAGCAGCCGCTATGTGGACAGCAGAAGCGCGCACGTCCTGCTCAAATTTTTCCTGGATTTCAACCTGCGTTTTCTGCCGGTGGCTTTCTTCTTCTACTTCGCCCTTTTCAGCAAAAGCGTACCCCGGGCGCAGCGGCAGTTCGGCTTGTTATGGGCCGTACTGTCTCTCCTCGCCGTCGTGCTGCCCGGCAAGCTGTTCGGGCATTATTACATCCAGTTCATGCTGCCCTTCAGTTTCCTGGCCGGCGAGTTCTTCGGCATTGCCCGGGAGGAAATCCCCAGAGGCCTGCGCTGGCTGCGCCAGGGCAGGGCAGGCTACCCCCTGCTCGGGCTGCTGCTCCTGGCCAACCTCTTTTTTCAGTACCAGGACTACTTCGTTAAGGCAGACTACCCCCGGCAGATAGCCGCTTTTGTCGGCCCCCGCCTCCTTCCCGGAGATGCTGTTTATACCGCCAACGACCAGGTAGCCTACCACCTGCTGGGCCAGTTGCCTCCTATTCCCTACGTGCACCCTTCCCTGTTTTGGGAAACGTACCACAACCAGACTATGGGTATCAACCAGGAGGAGGAACTGGAAAAGCTGAAGGATAAACGGCCCCGCTTCTTCATCTTCCGAAACGCCGAATATTTAAAACCCTTCGCCAGCCTGCTGGAAAAGGAATACCACCTGGCCAGGGAGATCGACGGCAAGGTGAAAATTTTTCAACGGAACTGGTAAAGGGGGGAGAGTGGTTGTCTTGTCGATGGTTTGGAGCGGCTGCAAAAATAATTCCCGGCAGGATTGCCTTTTTTTGAAAAATCTTCTAAATTTGCAATCGCTTTTGAAAAGCAGGGATGTCGTGTCCCGGCAAATCGCCGGGAAAATCCGGGGTTCAATTATCCCGAGGTGCATTAGCCCGCTTTTCTCAAAATACCCGGGGGTATAGCTCAGATGGCTAGAGCGCTTGCATGGCATGCAAGAGGTCCGGGGTTCGAGTCCCCGTATCTCCACAAATCAAGCTATTTAAAAGCCTGTAAACCAATTGTTTGCAGGCTTTTTTTATTGCCTGGCCTACGAAGAAGGGGCCCATAACCAGGAAGTAATGGATGGGTATTTATACTGACGCACGGCAGGTTTTGTCGGCTACAAAACCCGCCGGGTCAGTATATACTGGCATCGCTGGTTTTGCTCCTGACAAAACCACGCGTTCGCCAGTATAGCCCTGCTCGCTGCCGAACCCAAGGCTTATTCTGAGGATGTCTTCTTGTCCGGCCCCAGCAGTTTCTTGCAGGAATCCTTCCGCGATTTTGCCGAATCCATCGAGGGAGAGGGTTACGACGTCTACGAAGGCTTTACCTGTCCTGGTTTCTGGGTAAGGCTTACTTCCGGCTGCACTAGTGAGAAAATTTCAATAAATTGCCATCACATTCATGAAACACTTCAGTTTTTCAGTTGATGGGCAACACTAAGGCAGTTTGGGAGGGTTTTTGGAGGACGGCTTTATTGTGCCTGCTTTCAGGCTATTGCTTTACGTCCGCCGCCACTCAGGAAATGGCGCTCCCTTTTGGCCGCCTCACCCTCGAAGACGGCCTGCCCAACCCTTCCGTGCTCGACATCATACAGGACGGCCAGGGCTTCCTGTGGTTTGGAACGCTGGGCGGCATTGTGCGGTACGATGGCTATGCCATGCAGGTATACCGCCCCGCTATCGGCAACCCGGACACGCTGCCGGCGCGCAACCTCCCTGTTCTGCACCTGGGCCCTTCGGGCAGCATCTGGCTTGGCTACGCCTGGGGCGACTGCCGCCTTTTCCGCTACGATCCGGCAACCGACAAATTTCAACCCCACCTTTATGATACGCTGAAACGGGAAAGCCTGCTTCCTTTGGAGGAAGGCGTCGGTGCTCTTTATGAAGATAGCCGGGGCCGCTTATTGATCGGAACCTACGGGGGTGGGCTAATCGTAGTGGAAGGGCAATCTTTTCGGCAATATGCTCCCGGCCTTTCGCCTTCCTATTCCTTCCCTTCCACCGATGTGCTGGGCCCCATGGCAGAAGACGGAGAAGGAAACATCTGGATGCCCACCCTGGACGGGCTGTGCAAATGGGAGGCCGGCGCCGGCGATTTCCGGCTTTTCCGGTTTTCAGGATCGGACAATGCCTGCCAGGTCGTGCGCTTTGGCCCGCCATCCACGCTTTGGGTGGGCACCTTGCGCCAGGGGTTGATCCGGTTCGATGTGCAACGGGAAACCTTCCGGCAATATGCCGTGCTGCCGGATTCGGCCCCTCCCTACCAGCCGGTAAATGCTGTGGCCATCACCGGCGAAGGAAAGGTATGGATGGGAATTTATTCGGAGCAACCCTCATTTGGCATTCAGGTTCTGGACCCGGGGACGGGCCGGATACGACAATTGAAAAACGAGAACGAACCGGAGCTTCGGGCTATGGTAAATTCGTTCTGCATCGACTATGCGGGCAATATCTGGGCTGGGGCCTGGCAGGCGGGAATCCTGAAATACGATCCGTCCGGAGAACGGTTTCAACGCTGGAACCCATGGCTGCCCTTATCGGGCAGGCTGGCCCATCCTGCCGCCATAGCCCTTTATGAGGACAGGCGGGGCATGGTTTGGATCAGCACAGAATCTCATGGAGTTGTCGTTTGGGATGTTGCCCGGGGCAGTTCCGCCCCCTCCGTTTTCCCGGAGGACGGGAAAGGTGCCCGGAACAACCCTAAAGTCAGGGACATCCACAACGGCCGGAATGGGGCGATCTGGGCCGGGACAACGGAGGGCATTGCCCGTTTCCTGCCGGAGGAGAAGCGCTTTATCCCCCATGCGCTTTTCTGGGAAGGAACCCAGCTCTCCGATATCCGGCTTTGGAAAACAAAACAGGGAAAGCTATGGATTTCCTCCTGGGGCTTCGGGATTTGCGAATTAAACGATGACCCCGGTTCCGGTATCCGGAGATGTTATGCCAACCGGGACAGCCTGCTGTATCCGGGGATCGAATCGGTGTCCGTCCTGAAAGAAGGCCCGCAGGGCCGGTTATGGCTTGGGATCAACCAGGAAGGCCTGTTGATCCTTGATCCGGAAACAGGAAGCGCGCAAAGCCGCCTTCCGGAGTATGGCATACACGGCATCCACTTCGGCAGCGACGGCATCGCCTGGCTGGCCACTCACAGCAGCGGGTTCAAAGGGTTTGACCCGGCAACCGGGAATGTCATCCACCTGAATCCGAAGGACCATGAATTGCTCCTGATGGCCCGTGGCATCCTGGAAGACGATCATGGGCGGCTTTGGATGCTCGCCCCCCGGGGCCTGGCCCGGTTCGATCCGGAAAGCAGGTCCGTCGTCCGGTTCATCAACAAGGAAAACTGGCTGTCGGAGGAAGGCCTCCCGGTTTACAGCAGCAGCATCGCTTCGCTGAAAACCCGGGATGGCGCGATGATTTATGCCGGAAGGTTCGGGGCCGTCCGTTTCCATCCCGACAGCTTGCTGATGGACACCCTTCCGCCCCGGTTGGCCTTCACCGGTTTGCAATTATCCTACCAGCCGGTGCGCCCGGGCCCGGGTTCCGCCCTGAAAACCCACATCTCCCGGGCCTCGGAGGTATCCTTCAGGCATTGGCAGAACGACATTGGCGTACAGTTTGCCGCACTTCATTTCAAAAACCCATCAGACGTCAGATACCGCTACCGCCTCGCCCCCAATGCCTCCGAATGGATAGATATCGGCAGCCGGAACGAAGTATTCTTCGCCGGTTTGGTGCCTGGCCGCTATACCCTTCATGTCCAAGCCGCCAATGCAGATGGTTTCCGGAACGAAGAGGGCATTCACCTCCGCATTACGGTGCTTCCCTCCTGGTGGGCCGCCTGGTGGGCGTATGTCCTTTATGGCCTCCTGGCTTTCGGCGCCGCC
Organism: Phaeodactylibacter sp.; assembly: GCA_024102975.1. Lineage (GTDB taxonomy): Bacteria > Bacteroidota > Bacteroidia > Chitinophagales > Saprospiraceae > JACJXW01. The sequence continues at coordinate 10,184 of JAGFJD010000665.1, forward strand.
TTCGGCCTGTACCGGTTCCTGCTGGCCCGCCGCCTGCAGCAAGCCGAAACCCGCCGCCTGCGCGAACTCGACGCCTTTAAGGCCCGCTTTTATACCAATATCACGCACGAATTCCGCACCCCCCTGACCATCATCCTGGGGCTTTCGGATCAGCTCCAATCCAAAGTAAAAGCCTCATTCCGCCCGGGCCTGGAGAAGATCTCCAACCAGGGCGCCCGCCTGCTCCGGCTGGTCAACCAGATGCTGGATTTGTCAAAACTGGAAGCGGGAAAGCTGGAGTTGAATTTGGTGCAGGCAGATGTTATTGCCTACCTGCGTTACCTCACAGAGTCCTTCACCTCCCTGGCGGAAAGCAAGGACGTTCAGCTGCGCTTCCGGCCGGAAGCGCAGGAGCTGGTTATGGATTTCGACCCGGATAAGCTCCAGGACATCGTATCCAACCTGCTGTCGAATGCCGTGAAGTTCACGCCGCCGGGAGGGAGCATCTGGCTTCGGGCAAAGCCCTTGTCCCCTGAAAGCTTCGGGATGGAAGTGGAAGATACGGGGGTGGGTATTGTGGAAGAGGAGTTGCCGTTTGTGTTCGATCGGTTTAATAGCCCAGCCTCCCCGGGGGGGGCCGACGGAGAAAGCCCCCTTCAATCCTCCCAGCCTCCTCCCAATGGGGAGGATCGCCTGCCGCAGGCTCCTTTCGGCAGCCCTGCTTTTGCCCATGGGCTAGGGGGGGCTGGAACCGGCATCGGCCTGGCCCTCACCCGCGAGCTCGCCCTCCTGATGGGCGGCAAAATCTCCGTTGCCAGCACGCCGGGCAAGGGTTCCTGTTTTTCCGTTGAGCTGCCCATCACCCGCACTGCACCGAAAGGGGAAGCCATTCGGCGGGCAGCGGCCGGCAGCTATTTCGAAACAGTACCCGAGGCTGAGGCCGCAGTATATTCCGATGGAGCGCAACGGGA
>JAGFJD010000001.1 GCA_024102975.1 Phaeodactylibacter sp.
TGCTGTCGCAACCCTGTGCGTCGGTAAAAGGAAAAGCATAAGCGCCAGGCTCTTCAAAGACGGTGTGCATAAAGTGAAAGGCCCCGCCCTCGCAAAAGCCGGTATCGACGGCGGCAGGGGCCGGCGGACAATCGATGGTGGTAAAGGCCGTGCTGCTACAGCCCTCCGCCGCGCCGTAGACGTGGTTGTAGGGCACGATGGTAGCGAAAAGCTGCGTACTGGCCGGCAGGGCTTCAGTAAGCTGGTAGGCCGTATCCCAGCCCACATCGGTGCGGGGAAGGATGTCGTCTCCGCCTGGGATAGTGCCGAGTTGCAGGTAGTAGCCGTCGAAGCAGCCCTCGGCGGGATGCCAGCGCAGCAGTGGGTATAGGGTGCTGTCCTGTAAGGGCAGCAGCGCCGGGCCGCAGGGGGCGGGGCGGCCGCGGTAGCAGTAGATTTTGCCGGCTTCGGTGCAGAAATAGCCTACCGTATCGCTTGTCATAAATACTTCCTGCCCATATATCTCTCCGTTTTCTTCCACGCCGGGGAGATACTGCCGATGCCAACTTTCCCCGCCGTCGGTAGTGACAAATACGCCTCGGTGAAGCGTTTCGCCTATCCAGCCCAGGCTGTCGTTGGCGAAATAGATAGACTTGACGCCTACCAGTTCATCGCCCATTACCGGATGGCAGTCCCAGGTATAGCCTCCATCTGTACTACGGCAGACGGAATTGTCTTCGGCAGCCATCCAGCCCAACTGGGGGGTGAGGAAGAAAACGTCGGAAAAATCTCGAAAAATGGACAATTGTAATTCCCAGTTTTCGCCCCCGTCGGTGGTATGGTATAGGCGTCCATTGCTGCCGGAATTACCAATTACCCAACCATTGTTTTCGTCTACGAAATGTATTTCCCGGGCGTTTAAATCAGGGCTTGGAGATTGGGCCTGCCAGGTTCTTCCGCCGTCCGTAGTTTTTTGAGTAGAAACGTTCCAGGCGGAAAGCCAGCCGGTGTCGCGGTTGATAAAAAAAAGGCCGCCGACTATCCCGTTTTGGCTGGGAGCTATATCCAAGATCGACTCGTACCAATTCTCCCCTCCATTGTCAGTCCAGTAAGTTTGATTGGTGCTGTTAGCAGTTATGATGCCATCCTGTTCATTAACAAAAAATATATTATTGGGAAACGGGCCAGGTGACTCAAAAGTGTCCCAACTCGCTCCTCCATCAGTAGTTTTCATATAGAACCCACCTTCAGAAGAACCTGAAACACGACGTGTACCGCATGCCCAACCCACAGAATCGCTAATAAAATGAATATCTCTTAATATGTGAAAGTTAAAAGGATCTTCAAACGAATCATATACCAGTTCCCAGCACTGGCTGCCTATTGTTTCTACGATAAAAAGAGAACAATAAAACAAACAATAAAAGAACTTTTTCATGAGATAATGAATAAATATAGAAAGCCCTGAGGTCGTTTTGTACAACAACCTCAGGACAGTATTAATCAATATTGTTTATTGAAGCTTAATAAGCCGGCCGGATTGTATACTTTCGCCGGCTTCCAGATGGTAGAAATAAGCCCCCTCGGACCAGGTATCGGCCGCCGGCAGTTGTACTTTCTGCCGGCCCGCATCCAGGGCCAGCGCCTCGGCGTATACCTGTTTGCCGCTGGCATTGAAGATGCTCAACCGAGCTTTCAATGCCGCCGGGGCGGAGATGTGGAAGGACAGGCCCTGCTGGAAGGGGTTGGGCACGGGAGTGATGCTAAAGGCAGCACTGCCGGGTGTTCCAATACCGGGTGCGGGCCGGCCGACCTCTTCCAGAGATTGCAGGCGTACATCCAGGGCTGTGCCATTGTTGGTGAAGGCCAGGGGGTGCAGCAACGCACTGTCAATGCTGAGGTAGGACAGGGGCTCTTCCACTTCCTCCTGGGGGGTGAATACCAGGCTAAGGATGATGTCGTTGGGAGAGAAGGCCGTGCTGTCGCCGTTGAGGTCGTACCAGGCCAGCCGCACCACGCCGCCGGCTTCCTCCTGGAAGCTATAGGCATTGCTGTCTGCCAGCATGGCCTCTTGTACAAAACCGCTGAAGCTGAGGTAAGCGCTGTCAAACTCCAGGGCAAACTGCAGGGCGCTTAAATAGGCCGTGCTGGCCGGCACCAAATCTATGCGCACGTCGTTTTCTCCGCTGCCCTCCGGAGGGGTGTTTTCCTCCAGGGCAATGACAAATTCTCCTGCGGTGATAAGTTCATCGGCGCAACTGCAATCTATATCTCCTACCTTAATGGC